>NZ_JBHXLO010000022.1:0-161451 GCF_042721395.1 Lentzea sp. NPDC058450 | reverse complement strand
GTGTAAAACCGCCACTCTATTCGGCGGTTTGACACCCCTCCTCTGATGTGGCCCGCTCTTGGCTCGACTCGTGACGAAGCCACCCCACCAACGCAAGCACCAACGCAACCGGCAGCCGCCCAACACGAACAGGCGTGCCATCAACCCGCCGAGGGCGCTGGCCCCGGCTTTTGATCAGATTGGCGGGGTCCGGGGCAGAGCCCCGCGCTTGAAACAGGAACTCGCCCGCACCAACTCGCCCACCGCCGGAAACCCGCAGCGCCAAGCCCGTACGCTGGACACATCCACTGAACCACCCCACCGAGAGGACCAGCGGTGCAACCCGGTCAGTTCGACATGCAGGCCCTTCTCCAGCAGGCCCAGTCCATGCAGCAGCAGATGGCGGAAGCCCAGCAGCAGCTGGCCGAAACGCAGATCACCGGCAACGCGGGCAACGGCCTGGTCACCGCCACCGTCACGGGCGGCGGCGAGCTGGTGGACGTCGTCATCGACCCCAAGATCGTGGACCCCGAGGACGTCGAGACCCTCCAGGACCTCGTGGTCGCCGCCGTCCGGGACGCCAACACCAAGGCGCAGCAGTTGGTCGAGCAGAAGCTCGGTCCGCTCGCCCAGGGTGGCCTCGGCGGATTGCTCGGCTAAGAGATGTACGAAGGCCCGGTACAGGACCTGATCGACGAGCTGGGCCGGCTGCCCGGCGTCGGACCCAAGAGCGCCCAGCGCATCGCCTTTCACCTGCTGGCAACGGAAGCCGCTGACATCGAGCGGTTGCAGAGCGCGTTGCAGAAGGTCAAGGAAGGCGTGGTGTTCTGCGACGTCTGCGGCAACGTGTCCGCCGAGACCAGGTGCCGCATCTGCCGCGACCCCAAGCGCGACCTGAGCCTGGTCTGCGTGGTCGAGGAGCCGAAGGACGTCCAGGCGATCGAGCGCACCAGGGAGTTCAAGGGGCGCTATCACGTGCTGGGTGGCGCGCTCGATCCGCTCAGCGGAGTGGGCCCCGACCAGCTCAGGATCCGGCAGCTGTTGAACCGCATCGGGACGGCGACGGACGGCGTCGACATCTCCGAGGTCATCATCGCCACGGACCCGAACACCGAGGGCGAGGCCACGGCCACCTACCTCGTGCGGATGCTCAGGGACTTCCCCGGGCTCACGGTCACGCGTCTGGCCAGCGGGTTGCCGATGGGCGGCGATCTCGAGTTCGCCGACGAACTGACGCTCGGGCGTGCGCTATCTGGTCGCCGGAGCATGTAGCGAAGGCCCCACCGCGGCTGGGCGGCACCCGCCTGGTCGCGGTGGACGGCCCGTCGGGCGCCGGCAAGTCGACGTTCGCGAGACACCTCGCCGAACAGCTGCAGGCCCAGCTCATCAGCACCGACCACTTCGCGACCTGGGACGACCCCACGACGAAGTGGTGGTCACGGCTGCAGGAAGCACTCGACCGGATCGAGCGCGACGAACCGGCCAGCTACCGGAAAACCGACTGGTCCCAAGGCTTTCCGTGCGTGGCGGCGGGCGAGGAAGTCCACGTCACTCCACAAAGGACCATCATCCTGGAGGGCTTTTCCTCGGCCAGGAAAGCAAATACCAGGGTCAGCCTGACCATCTTCGTCGACTTCGAGGACGAGAGAGCCAGGCTGGAACGAGCAACGCGCAGAGACGGCGAACACCAGCGGGAGCACTTCATCCGTTGGCAGCAGTACGAAAGAGGCTGGTTCGCCGTCGACGAGACCAGGCAACGGGCCGACTACGTTGTCACGTCGAGCAGCTGAGCGCGCACTACTGAAGCCTCCGGCGTCCCGATGGCGTCGAAGACGTCCAACGCCGAGGCCCACTGCGAACGCACGGAAGCCAAGTCTCCCAACGCGAACGAGGCGTCACCGGCCAGCTGCCACGCGCGCCCCAGCACCCACCGGTTGCCGGAGTCCGAACTGACCGCGACCGCGCGCAGAGCGCATTCCAAGGCATCGGCGGCATCTGACGTGTCGAGGTGCGTGCGCCCGAGCACGAGCAGCACCTCCATCTCCGCCTGCCGGAACTGCGACCGGCCCGCCTCGACCAACGCCGAGGTGGCCATCGCCAGCGCATCCTCGTACCGCCCGGCCGCGCGGTACGACGAGGCCAGCCCGCGCCGTGCCGAGCAGACGCCCCACGAGTACCCGGTCTCCACCGCGATTGCCAGCGCCGACGAGTGCTGCTCCGCGGCCTCCGAGTACCTGCCGGCGCCTTCCAGCGCGCGGCCGAGGAGGTTCCGCGCGTCGCAGACGCTCTTCACGTTCTCCAGGTCCTGCGCGATCCGCATCGCCGCAGCGGCTTCGACGGCCGCCTCCTCGAACCGGCCGCGCATGATCAGCGTGATGGCCATGCCCTCGTGCTGGGTGTGGCCGAAGTTCCGGGCCGCCGCACGCTCGTAGAGGTCGCTCGCGCGCACGAAGTACGACGCGCCGAGCTCTGGTTCGCCGCGATACGCGTAGACCTCGCCCAACGCGCGCATGGAGTTCGCCTGGGTGATCCACGAGTCGATGCGCGTGCCGACTTCCAGGGCTTCCTCGAACGTCGTGGCGGCGGGCGCGAGGTGGCCGAGCTGCATGTAGACGCCGCCGAGGTTGAACAACGCGTTGGCGAGCACCTGCAACGCGCCCATCTGGCGGGCGATCACCAGCGCGCGCTCCAGGTGGTCTGCCGCGTGTTCGAGCTCGCCCAGGTCGATCAGGACGCTGCCGGCGTTCGACAGCACGGCGGCCTCGGCCTCCGGCAGGTCGATGCGTTCCTGCAGCGCGATGGCCTGCTGGTAGTAGCCGAGTGCGTTGCGATGCTGCCCGGTCACCCAGTACAGCGTGCCCAGCGAGGACAGCATCGCGAGCTGGCCGAGCTCGTCCCTGGGCGCGCGGGCGCCCACGAGCCCCGCCTTGGCGGTCTCCTTCCACTCCGCCGTCAGACCCTGCGTGTAGAAGTAGCCGCGCAGGGCGTCGGCCAGCTGCCACGGCGAGTTCTCCGGGTCGCGTTCGACGGAGTGCGCGACCAGTGCGACGAGATTGGCGCGTTCGACGTCGAGCCAGGTCAGGGCCTCGGTGGAGGTGCTGAACGCGCGCGGCACGACACCGTCCAGCGATGCCGGGCGGGGGAAGCGGAACAGCGTCGACTTCATCGCGGCCGTGGCGTTGTCGACCGAGCGGACCGCCCAGTCCTGCAGCCGCCGCAACGCGAGCCGCGAGTCCGCCCGGCCCTCCTCGAACGCCAGGCGCTCGGCCGCGTAGTCCCGCAGCAGGTCGTGGAACTGGTAGCGGGACGGCGCGTGGTTCGAGATCAGGTTCGCGGTGGCCAGGCGATCAAGGCGACGGCGAGCGTCCTGTGTGGTCAGACCGGACAGCGCGGCGGCCATCTCCGGCGTGAAGTCCGTACCGGGCACCAGCGACAGCAGCCGGAACATCTGCGCGAGCTCGGGCTTCAGGGCCGTGTAGGACAGGTCGAACGCCGCGTGCACCGCGACCCGTTCGTCGCCCTCGACGGCCAGCGCGGCGAGGCGGTTGCCCGCCCGCAGCTCCTCCACGTAGTCCGCAATGGACAGCTCCGGACGCGACACGAGGTTCGCGGCTGCGATACGCAAAGCCAATGGCAGGTGCGCGCAGAGAGCGGCCAGCTCCAGCGCCGCGTCCTCCTGGGACGCCACCTCGTCGGCGCCGAGGATGCCCGCGAGCAACGACTTCGTCTCGTGCCAGTCGAGGACGTCGAGCCGCACGTTCGACGCCGCGTGCGAGACGGCGAGCCCCCGCAGCGTGTCGCGCGAGGTCACCAGCACCGCGCACCCCGGCGACCCCGGCAGCAACGGCCGGATCTGCTCGGCCGACGACGCGTTGTCCAGCAACAACAGCACGCGCTGACCGGTCAGCGTCGACCGGAACATCGCCTCCTGCTCGTCCTGGTCCAGCGGCACCTGGTCAGCCTCGGTGCCCAGCGCCCGCAGGAACCGCGGCAGCACGTCGACCGCGCTCAACGGCGGCCCCGGCGCGTATCCGCGCAGGTTGACGTACAGCTGACCGTCCTGGAAGTCCGCGCGCATCCGGTGCGCCGCGTGCACGGCCAGCGCCGTCTTGCCGACCCCGGGCGGTCCGGCCAGCGTGACGACCGGCACACCTTGGGCGGTCCGCAGCAACGCCACGATCAGCGACACCGCCTCGTCGCGGCCCACGAAGTCGGGGATGTCGGCCGGGAGCTGCGACGGCACGACCCGTTCCGGCTTCGCGGCCACCACCGGCGCACCCGAGGACACCGTCACCGAGTCGATCGACCCGGACAGGACCTGGCCGTGCACCCGCCGCAGCTCGTCACCGGGATCGATGCCCAGCTGATCGCCCAGCAGGCGCGAAACCCGCTGGTAGGCGGCCAGCGCCTCGCTCTGCCGGCCCGACCGGTACAGCGCCACCATCAGCTGCGCCCAGAACCGCTCGCGCAACGGGTGTTCGCTGGTCAGCCGGGACAGCTCGGCGACGAGCTCACCGTGCCGGCCGAGCTCCAGGTCGACCTCGACCCGGCGTTCCAGCACGTGCAGACGGCGTTCGTCGAGCCGCGGGACCTCGTCGCGGTGCAGCAGCCCGGACGGCACGTCGACCAGGGCCGGACCTCGCCACAGACCGAGCGCCGCGGCGAACGAGGCCGACGCGGCCCCCAGATTTCCGGCGGCCCGAGCCTGTTCGCCCTGGTCGATCAACGGCTCGAAGCGCATCAGGTCGATGTTCTTCTCGTCCACGTCGATCAGGTAGCCGTCGGGCACGGTCCGGATCGGCACGGACGGCCCGAGCAGTTGTCTGAGACGCATCACATACGTTTGGAGGGTCGCGCGTGCCCGTGCGGGCGGATCTTCGCCCCAGACGTTGACCGCCAGCTCGTCCACGGTCACCGACGTGCCCGCGCGCAACAGCAGCGACACCAGCAACGCCCGCTGCCTACCGGCTCTGACCAGCAGCGGTTCACCGTCGAGCAGTACCTGGAGGGGGCCGAGCACGCGGAACTCGACCGATCTGCTCATGCGACCTCCTCCGCGTGTCGTGTTGTTTCTACAGCCTAGGAGAGCGTTCGACGCATCTGCCGTGCTCACGTTGGGTCAGCGGCCGTGCGCCGGACGTATCAGAATGCCTGGTCTAGTGGCCGGATCGTGACCTGAGTAACCCCGGAGGGGGTATGAACAACGGTTATGGTCGGCGACCACACCGTGAGATGTGCGGATTGTCCAAGGGGTGTTTGATGGTCCACTCAGTAACGGCTCGCCGCCGTTGGGTTGCCGCGATCGGCTTCCTCAGCGTCAGCGCGCTCGCCCTGTCCGGTTGCGCGCAATCCCAGCGCGACTCTGGCGGCGGCGGCAAGGAAGGCGGCACGCTGACCTTCGGCGCCGCCGGCGCGCCGAAGCTCTTCGACCCGTTCTACGCGACTGACGGCGAGACCTTCCGGGTCGCCCGCCAGATGTACGAGGGCCTGGTCGGCTTCAAGCCGGGTACCGCCGAGGTCGAGCCCGCGCTCGCCACGAAGTACGAGCCCTCCGCGGACGGCAAGACGTGGACGTTCACCCTCAAGGAGGGCGTGAAGTTCCACGACGACACGGACTTCAACGCTGAGGCCGTCTGCTTCAACTTCAACCGCTGGTACAACCAGAAGGGCGCCGGCCAGTCCGACGCCGTTTCGCAGTACTGGCTGGACAACTTCGGTGGGTTCGCCGGCACGCCGGACAAGCCCTCCCTGTACAAGTCCTGCACGGCCAAGGACGCCAAGACCGCCGTGGTCGAGCTGAACGAGGTCACCTCGCAGTTCCCGTCGGTCCTCGGCTTCACGTCGTTCTCGATCTCCAGCCCGACGGCGCTGCAGAAGTACGACGCGGACAACGTCCAGGCCGCCGGTGACGCGTTCACCTTCCCGGCTTACGCGAACGAGCACCCGACGGGTACGGGTCCGTTCAAGTTCGGCAAGTACGACAAGGCCAACAACACCGTGGAGCTCGTGAAGAACGAGAACTACCACGGCAACAAGGCCAAGCTGGACAAGATCGTCTTCAAGATCATCCCGGACGAGACCGCCCGCAAGCAGGCGCTCAAGGCCGGCGACATCGACGGCTACGACCTGCCGAACGCGGCGGACTGGGCCGGTCTGAAGACCGACGGCTTCAACGTGGCGATCCGCCCGGCGTTCAACGTGTTCTACCTGGGCATCAACCAGAAGAACAACCCGAAGCTCGCCGACCTCAAGGTCCGCCAGGCGCTGCAGTACGCGATCAACCGCGAGCAGCTGGTCAAGTCGCAGCTGCCCGAGGGCGCCAAGGTCGCGACGCAGTTCATGCCGGACACCGTCAACGGCTACAACAAGGACCTGAAGGCCGTCGGCTACGACGTCAACAAGGCCAAGTCGCTGCTGGCCGAGGCCGGTGCGACCGACCTGACGCTGAAGTTCTACTGGCCGTCCGAGGTCACGCGTCCGTATATGCCGTCCCCGAAGGACCTGTTCGGCGCCATCTCCGGTGACCTCCAGGCCGCCGGCATCAAGATCGACGTCGTCACCAAGCCGTGGAACGGTGGCTACCTGACCGACGTCGACGGCGGTATCCCGGACCTGTTCCTGCTCGGCTGGACCGGCGACAACGGCACGGCGCACAACTGGGTCGGCACGTTCTTCGGCCGCACCGACAACCGCTTCAACACCGGTGTGTCGCCGTGGGGCGCCACGCTCGCCGCGGACCTGGCCAAGGCCAACTCCGAGCCGAACGAGGCCAACCGCACCAAGCTGTACGAAGAGATCAACAAGAAGATCATGGAAGAGGACCTTCCGGCGATCCCGATCTCGCACTCCCCGCCCGCGTTGGTGCTCAAGTCCGACGTCAAGGGTCTCGTGCCCAGCCCGTTGACCGACGAGAAGTTCGGCCCAGTCTCCAAGGGCTGAGCCTGACTAGCTCCCACCACAAGAGAACAACGGGGTAGCTCAAGTGCTCCGCTACACCATTCGACGGCTGGTCCAGCTGGTCGGCGTGGTGCTGGTGCTCTCGCTGCTGCTCTTCTCCTGGTTGCGCGTACTCCCAGGAGGGCCGGTCTCGGCCCTCCTGGGAGATCGTTCTACTCCGGAGAAGGCAGCGGAGCTCACCAAGCAGCTCGGCCTCGACCAACCGATCGTCCTCCAGTACTTCAAGTTCCTGGGTCGCGCGGCGACCGGTGACTTCGGCGTCTCCACCGGTGTTCAGCCCGGTGACTCGGCGCTCGACATCTTCCTGACGCGGTTCCCCGCGACGCTCGAACTGAGCTTCTTCGCGATCCTCATCGCGATCGCGGTCGGTGTTCCGCTCGGGTACCTCGCGGCGAAGCGCCGCGGCGGCATCTTCGACAACCTCAGCGTCGTCGGCTCGCTCATCGGCGTCGCGGTGCCGGTGTTCTTCCTGGCCTTCGTGCTCAAGGGCGTCGCCTCGTCCGCGCTCGGCCTGCCTTCGAGCGGTCGTCAGGACGCCATCGACGCCACCCGCGTCACCGGCTTCTTCACGCTCGACGGCATCATCACCGGCGAGTGGGACGCGACGTTCAACGCGCTGGAACACCTGATCCTGCCGTCGATCGCGCTCGCCACGATCCCGTTCGCGGTGATCTTCCGGATCACCCGCGCGGCCGTGCTCGACGTGCTCGACGAGGACTTCGTGCGCACCGCCGAGTCCAAGGGCCTCACCGCTCCGGTGATCCGCCGCCGGCACGTGCTGCGCAACGCGATGCTCCCGGTCGTCACGACGATCGGCCTGCAGACCGGTGCGTTGCTGTCCGGCGCGGTGCTCACCGAGAAGGTGTTCGGCTTCCCCGGCGTCGGTGAAGCGCTCGCCATCGGGTTCGAACGGCGTGACTACCCGGTGCTGCTGTTGTTGATCATCATGGCCACGAGCGTCTACGTCGTGGTCAACCTGCTGGTCGACCTCTCGTACGCGCTCATCGACCCGCGCATCAGGACGAGGTGAGACCAGTGGCTCTGGGTGTTTCCAGCAAGAAGGAAAAGATCGACGGTCTCGCCGAGACCGCGGGCGTCTCGCTCGCGGCGAGCGCGTGGAAGCGGCTCAAGCGCAGCCCGGTGTTCCTCACCGGCGCGGTGATCATCGGCATCTTCGTCGCGGTCTCGCTGCTCTCGCCGTGGCTGGCACCGCACGACCCGTCCAGCCCGATGCTGATCGACCAGGTCGTCAAGGCGCGCAACGAGATCCCGCCCGCCCAGCCGGGCCACCCGCTCGGCGGCGACCTGCAGGGCCGCGACTTCCTGTCGCGCCTGCTGATCGGCTCGCAGCAGACGTTGATCGTCGGCATCGGCGCGACGATCATCGGCCTGACCGGCGGCCTGATCCTGGGCACGCTCGCGGGCGCGCTCGGCGGCTGGGTCGACTCGGTCGTCATGCGCGTCGTCGACGTCATGCTCTCGCTGCCGTCGCTGCTGCTGGCGTTCTCGATCGCGGCGATGTTCGCGCGGCCCAGCCAGTTCACCGTGATCCTCGCGGTGGCGATCGTGCAGATCCCGGTGTTCGCGCGGTTGCTCAGAGGCTCGATGCTGGCGCAACGGCACAGCGACCACGTGCTGGCCGCGACGGCGCTGGGAGTGAAGAAGGGCGCGATCGTGTTCCGGCACATGCTGCCGAACTCGCTCGGCCCGGTGATCGTCCAGTCCACCCTGGTGCTCGCCACGGCGATCATCGAGGCGGCCGCGCTGTCGTTCCTCGGCCTCGGCAACCCGGACGACCGGATCCCGGAGTGGGGTCAGATGCTCGGCGACGTGCAGAAGGTGTTCGACACCCATCCGCAGCTCGCCGCGTACCCCGCCATCTGCATCATCATCGTCGCGCTCGGGTTCACGCTCATGGGCGAGACCCTGCGTGAAGCCCTCGACCCGAAGAACAGGCGGTGAGTCGTCGTGGCACTGCTCGAAGTTCGTGACCTCTCCGTCGTGTTCCAGCGCAAGGGCGAGGAACCGTTCCACGCGGTCGACGGCGTCAGCTTCGACGTGGAGCCCGGCCAGACGGTCGGGCTCGTCGGCGAGTCGGGCTGCGGCAAGTCCGTGACGTCGCTCGCGATCATGGGTCTGCTGCCCAAGCGCGGCGCCAAGATCACCGGCACCGTCAAGTACGACGGCACGGACCTGCTGAAGCTCTCCGACAAGCAGATGCGCGACAAGCGCGGCAGCGAGCTCGGCATGGTCTTCCAGGACCCGCTGTCGTCGCTCAACCCGGTCATCCCGATCGGCCTGCAGGTCACCGAGGTGCTCGAACGGCACCGCGGCCTGGCCCGCAAGGAAGCGATGATCGAGGCCAAGGACCTGCTGGACAAGGTCGGCATCCCCGACCCGAACCGGCGGCTCAAGGAGTACCCGCACCAGCTCTCCGGCGGCATGCGGCAGCGCGCGCTCATCGCGATCGCGCTGGCGTGCCGGCCGAAGCTGCTGATCGCGGACGAGCCGACGACGGCGCTGGACGTGACCATCCAGGCCCAGATCCTCACGCTGATGAAGGAACTGGTCCAGGACCTCGGCACCGCACTGGTGATGATCACCCACGACCTGGGTGTCGTCGCCGGGCTGTGCGACGAGGTCAACGTGCTGTACGGCGGCAAGGTCGTCGAGAAGGCGCCGCGGCACCCGCTCTTCTCGGAGCCGCGCCACCCGTACACGCACGGCCTGCTGGCCTCGATCCCGCGCCTGGACGCCGGGCGGGGCGAGAAGCTCACGCCGATCAGGGGTTCCGTCGCGGACAACATCCCGTGGACGAGCGCTTGCGCGTTCGCTCCCCGGTGCCCGAACGCGCTGGACGTCTGCCGTGCGGAGACGCCGGCCGAGGAAGACCAGCTGGGCCGTCTGCTCCGCTGCCACAACCCGGTCGTGCCGGGAACTCCCGCCGCCGAGGAGGTGCCGGTATGAGCGAGACCCTGGTTTCCGTCCAGGACATGAAGGTGCACTTCCCGATCAAGCGGGGGGTGTTCTTCGACCGCACCGTCGGCCACGTCTACGCGGTGGACGGCATCGACCTGGAGATCAAGCGCGGCGAGACCTACGGGCTCGTCGGCGAGTCGGGCTGCGGCAAGTCCACCCTCGGGCGGGCGATGCTGCGGCTCAACGAGCCGACCGCGGGCAAGATGATCTTCGACGGGCAGGACTTCTCGGCGCTGAAGGGCGAGGAGCTGCGCAAGATGCGGCGCCGGATCCAGATGGTGTTCCAGGATCCGCTGTCCTCTTTGGACCCCCGCCAGTCGGTGGAGTCGATCCTGGTCGAGGGCCTGCGGGCGCACGACCTGGACGAGGGCAAGGAGTCCACGTCCAAGAGGCTGCGCGAGCTGCTCACGGCCGTGGGCCTGCCGACGACGGCGCTGCGCAAGTACCCGCATGAGTTCTCCGGCGGTCAGCGGCAGCGCATCGGCATCGCGCGGGCGCTGGCGCTCAACCCGGACCTGATCGTCGCCGACGAGCCCGTGTCCGCGCTGGACGTGTCGGTGCAGGCCCAGGTCGTGAACCTGCTGGAGGAGCTCCAGGAGCAGTTCGGCCTGACCTACCTGGTGATCGCGCACGACCTCGCCGTCGTGAAGCACATCTCCGACCGCGTCGGCGTGATGTACCTCGGCGGCCTGGTCGAGGAGGCCACCTCCGAGGACCTCTACGCCGAGCCGCTGCACCCGTACACGCGGGCGCTGCTGTCGGCGATCCCGGTGCCCGACCCCGTGGTCGAGGACCGGCGCGAACGGATCCTGCTCGCGGGTGACCTGCCGTCGCCCGCGAACCCGCCGAACGGCTGCCGGTTCCACACCCGGTGTCCGTGGCGGCAGGCGACCCGGTGCGACACGGAACGGCCCGCGCTGCGCGAGCTCAAGCCGGGGCACAAGGTGGCCTGCCACTTCGCTGAGCAGATCCAGTCCGGCGAGATCCAGCCGCACGAGGTAAAGCCGATCCTGGTGGAGGAGGGCGACGGCCTGTCGCCCGACGTGCCGCTCGTCGGACCGGCCTCGGTCACCGAGGCGCTGAACCCTTAGTGAACGATCCGGGGCCACCTTTCGAGGTGGCCCCGGTCGTTTCTCCAGGGCTTTCCGCTGTCCTCGTGCCATGGACAGTCGTGGCTCGATCCTCCTTCGCGCGGCGGAGATCGCGTCCGTCGACGGACTCGAAGGAGTCACGATCGGGCGGCTCGCGATCGAGCTCGGCATGAGCAAGAGCGGGGTGTTCTCGCACTTCGGCGCGAAGGAAGAGCTCCAGATCTGCACGGTGCACGCGGCCGCGGAGATCTTCGCGCGCGAGGTCGTGGTGGCCGGCGGCTCGTTGCTCGACCTGGCCGAGCGCTGGCTCGACTACTCGAAGCGCCGCGTGTTCCCCGGCGGCTGCTTCTTCGTCGTCACTCGGTCCGAGTTCGCGGCTCGCCCCGGTCGCGTGCGGGACGCGTTGATGCTCTTCAACCTGCGCTGGGTCTCACTGCTGGAACGGCTGTGCGGCGACGCCCAGATGGCGTTCGAGGTGGACGCCCTGCTGACGGCAGCGGACCGGTTCGCGGTGCTCTACGACGACGCCTCGGCGTACGAGAGAGTGCGGCTGGCGTTGCGCGCACGGATCGCCATGCCGACCGGGATGGAGATGAGCGTGGCGACACCGAACGACAACAGCATCGCGAGCCACGCCTCGTCCACCAGCTGACCGCCGATGTACCCGACGGTCGCGGGGTAGAGGCTCCACAGCGCCGACCCGAGCGCGGCCACCGGCACGAACCGCCGCAACGGCCACTTCAGCGCCCCGGTCAGCAACGCCCCGACGATGCCGCCCGCCGGCAGGAACCGAGCGGCGATGAGGATCGTCTCGCCCTTGGACGCGAGCTGGTCGGCCGTCCACACGACCATGGCGCGCGCCTTGGCGTTCTTGTTGACCTTGTCGAGGGCCCGCATGCCCATCCGTCGCCCTGCGGTAAAGTTGATCAAGTCGCTGACCAGGCATCCCACCGCGGCGACGAGCACGACGAGGTAGAGCGGCACCTCACCGGACGCGGCCAGAACACCGGCGCCGATGAGCACGGCCTCCGTCGGTGCCAACGGCACGACGGCGACCAGGAACAGCACGACGAGGCTGGCTGCGGTGCTCATGATCGGTGAACGTACGTGACCCAGGTGAACAATCCCGACCAGGGGCTTTCTTCAGCGCGTCCACAGGAACCGAGTCGATCTGCGCTGGTCGCGGGGGCCGTCGCGCCGGACGTGGTTGCTGCCTGCCGGTAGTGCACGCGCACGACGTGGTCGGCGCATCCCTCGCTGCGGCGGTGTTGGTGCTGGCAGGGCGGGTGTTGCTGCCTTCGACGGCGGCCTTGGCGCCGGCTCTGCAACGTGATCGGGCACACGTCCTCGTCTGCGGTGTGGCCCTGCTGACCCGCTGTCCGAAAGGGCACGACTGGCCGGCGTGGACCGGGCCGTCCCGGCACTGGATCCGGGCCCTCCTCGGCGCTGCCGTGATCATCGGCGCGGTCTGGTCGTCGGCCGATCCGGTCAGCCAGATCAGCGCTTACGACTGGGTGAGGCGCTTTCTGCTGGGTGCGATCCAGGGCGCGGGCGTCGCGGTGGTCGTGCACGCCGTCCTGTGGCAGGTCCGCCGGTCGCGCCGCGACTGCCGTTGACCTGCCGATTCCGGCCGCCCTACCGTCCGAACTCAATTGGAAAGCTTCTTAACCAATCCTTCGAGCCGCCGCCCCTTGCCCAGGAGGAACGAAGTGATCAGAAAACGCACCCGGACGGGTGTCGCGTTGGCGCTCCTCGCGCTGGTGGCCCCGCAGTTGGTGGGCTCCGGCACGGCGCACGCGGCCGACACCCTGCTGTCCGCGAACAAACCCACCACCGTGTCGTCCGTCGAGGCCGAGACCTTCGGCGGGGCGAACGCCGTCGACGGGGATCCCGCCACCCGGTGGGCGAGCCTCGAAGGCGTCGACCCGCAGTGGATCGCGGTCGACCTCGGCGGTGTCGCCACGATCGCCAAGGTCAAGATCAGCTGGGAGGCCGCGTACGCCTCCGAGTACAAGATCCAGACGTCGAGCGACGGGTCGTCGTGGAGCACGAAGAAGACGCTGACCGGGCAGAACGGCGGCGTCGACGAGACGGCGCTGTCCGCGTCCGGCCGGTACGTGCGGATCTACGGCACCAAGCGCGGCACGACCTACGGCTACTCGATGTTCGGCCTGGAGGTCTGGGGGACCAACCCCAACGGTGACAACACGGCGCCGACCGCGCCGTCCGGGCTCACCGCGACCGGCACGACGTCGAGCTCGGTCAGTCTGCAGTGGACGGCCGCGACCGACAACGTCGGCGTGACCGGGTACGACGTGCTGCGCAACGGCAGCGTCGTCGGCACCCCGACCGGCACCTCGTTCACCGACTCCGGGCTGGCGTCCGGCACGGCGTTCACCTACACCGTCAAGGCGCGTGACGCGGCCGGCAACCTCGGCCCGGCGAGCAACGCGGTGCAGGCGACCACCAAGCCCGCCGCGCCCGGCGACACCATCACGGTCGTCGCCGCCGGGGACATCGCGTCGCTGACCAACACCGAGCACTACGAGACGGCGAAGCTGATCGACCAGATCAAGCCGAACCACATCCTCACGGTCGGCGACAACCAGTACGACTCCGGCACGCTCGCGGAGTTCAAGGCGCACTACGACAAGTCGTGGGGCAAGTACAAGAACATCACGCATCCCGCGACGGGCAACCACGAGTGGGAGGACAACCTCAACGGGTACAAGTCCTACTTCGGCACGCAGGCCTACCCGCAGGGGAAGCCCTACTACAGCTGGGAAGCGGGCGAGTTCCACTTCGTGTCGTTCGACTCCCAGAAGGTGTACGACACCGGCGCCGACTCGACGCAGCTCAACTGGCTCAAGGCCGACCTCGCCGCGAACACCAAGGCGTGCGTCGTCGGCTACTGGCACCACCCGCGGTTCAACTCGGGCCAGTACGGCGACAAGGCCGTGATGGCCCCGCTGTGGAACGCGTTCGCCGACGCCAAGGCCGACCTCGTGCTCAACGGTCACGACCACCACTACGAGCGGTTGAAGCCGTTGAACAAGAGCGGTTCGGTCGACGAGGCCAACGGCCTGCGTGCCGCGATCGTCGGCATCGGCGGTGACTACCTCTACGACGAGGTCACGCCGCGCAAGGGTGTCGAGAGCTGGTTCGCGGACACCCACGGCGTCATGAAGCTCACCCTGTCCGGTCGCTCCTTCTCCTGGGAGATCATCGACACCGCGGGCAAGGTGCGCGACAAGGCCGGTCCCTTCACCTGTCGCTAGCCGGAGGCCGTCGTGTACATCGCAACAGCAAGGCAAGCTCCGGCGGCGGGTGGCACCGGCAGGATCGCGGGCAACGTGCTCGCGCTGGGCGCGGTGTCGCTGCTCACGGACGTCTCGTCCGAGATGGTCACCGCCATCCTGCCGCTCTACCTCGTGCTGGGGCTGGGGTTCTCCCCGCTGCAGTTCGGTGTGCTCGACGGCATCTACACCGGTGTGACGGCACTGGTTCGCGTTGCCGGCGGTCACGCGGCGGACCGCTGGCAACGGCGCAAGTTCGTGGCCGGACTCGGGTACGGGATCTCGGCGCTGGGCAAGCTCGGCCTGCTCGCCGCCGGGACCTCGGCCACCGCGATGGGGCTCGTGCTGGCCGGGGACCGGACCGGCAAGGGCTTGCGCACCGCGCCGAGGGACGCGCTGATCACGTTGAGCAGTGAGCCCTCGGCGCTCGGACGGGCCTTCGGTGTCCACCGTGCCATGGACACCGTGGGCGCGTTCCTCGGCCCGCTGGTGGCGTTCTGTCTCTTGTGGACGTTGCCCGCGCGCTACGACGTGGTGTTCGTGGTGAGCTTCTGCTTCGCCGCCGTGGGGTTTCTGGTCCTGGTGCTGTTCGTGCGGGATCACCGGGACGTGCTGCCACGCGTCGCGGTGTCGTTGCGATCGGCGTTCGGACTGCTGCGGTCCAGGCCGTTCCGGCGGGTCTGCCTGGTCGCGTGCGGGCTCGGCTTCCTGACCTTGGGCGACGGGTTCGTCTACCTGTTGCTGCAGAAGAAGCTGGACGTCGAGCTCGCCTACATCGCCCTGCTGCCCCTCGGCACGGCCGGCGTGTACCTGCTCGCCGCCGTGCCGCTCGGGTCGCTCGCCGACCGGGTCGGGCGGTTCCGGATCTTCCTGATGGGCCACGTGGCACTGGCCGGCGCGTACGTGCTGTTGGTCGGCGCGTCCGGGATTTCGTTGCTCGTAGGGGTTCTGGTGCTGCACGGGTTGTTCTACGCGTGCACCGACGGCGTGCTGATGGCCGTGGCCGGGCCGATGATCCCCGACGAGCTGCGCACGTCCGGTCTGGCCCTGTTGCAGACCGGGCAGGTGCTGGCCCGTGCCGCTTCTTCCGTGCTGTTCGGCGCTCTGTGGACGTGGTTCGCGTGGTGAGGATCCTGATCGTCGTCGTGGCCGTGCTCGCGTTGGGCGCCGGTGCCACCGCCTACGCCCTGCGCTCGCCGGACGCTCAGATCTCCGTCGCGGTGGAGGAGGGGCCGGTCGAGCTGACGTCCGGGCGGCTGATGTTCGTCGACGAGGTGAGCGGGAAGGTGGCCTCGGTGCCGTTGACCTCACCGGGTGGCCCTCGCCGGGTGAGTTCGTTGTCCTGCAAGCGCTTCTACACGGCAGCGGGGAACGGACTCTGCCTCGCGGACGGCTCCGGCCCGTTGCCCGGCACGTCGGCGGTGTTCGTCGACCGGGGGCTGACCGAGCGGAAGCGCATGGCCGTGGCGGGCGTGCCGAACCGGGCGAAGCTGTCGGAGGACGGGCGGATGGCGTCGTGGACGACGTTCGTGACCGGCGACTCGTACGCGCAGGCCGGGACGTTCTCGACGCGCACCGCGATCTACGACCAGGACACCGAGGTGTACTCCAGCAACCTCGAAGGCACGCGGGTCGCGGGCATGAAGACGACCAACGACATGAACTGGTGGGGCGTCACGTTCACCCCCGACGACCGCACCTACTACGCGACGCTCAGCACCGGCGGCAAGACGTACCTGGTGCAGGGCGACGCGACGGAGGAGTCCGCGAAGACGGTGCGGGAGAACGCCGAGTGCCCGTCGCTGTCACCGGACGGCAAGCGGGTGGCGTTCAAGAAGCGCGTGCCGGGCGACGGCGCGCGGCCGTGGCGCCAGCACGTGCTGGACCTGACCACGATGGTGGAGACACCGCTGGCCGAGACCCGTGGGATCGACGACCAGGTCGTGTGGCTCGACAACGACACCATCGCCTACGGCCTGCCGGGAGAGGGCATCTGGGCCGTGCAGGCGAACGGGGAGGGCGCGCCGCGGCAACTGGTGCCGCACGCGTCCTCCCCGTCCGTCGTCAGCGGTGGGCGCGGTTGATCGCCGACACGATCGCGCGGAACGACGCGGCGACCGTCGACGAGTCGATGCCCACGCCCCACAGCACCCGGTCGCCCACGGCGCACTCGAGGTAGGCGGCCGCGCGGGCGTCGTCACCGGCGGACAGCGCGTGCTCGGCGTAGTCCAGCACCCGCACGTCGTACCCGACCGACGCGAGCGCGTCCACGAACGCCGCGATGGGCCCGTTGCCCGATCCCGTGATCTCCTGCTGGTCGCCGTCGATCAGCAGGGTCGCGGTGATCTCCTCGTGCCCGCTGCCGTCCGACGACGCCTTGTGCTTGAGCAGGTACATCGGCACCCGGCCGTGCAGGTACTCCTCCGCGAAGGCGTCCCACATCTCCTTCGGGTTGATCTCGCCGCCCTGCGTGTCGGTGACCTCCTGGATCACCTTCGAGAACTCGATCTGCAGGCGCCGCGGCAGGTCCAGGTGGTGCTCCTGCTTCATCAGGTACGCCACGCCGCCCTTGCCGGACTGCGAGTTGACCCGGATGACGGCCTCGTAGTTGCGGCCGACGTCCTTGGGGTCGATCGGCAGGTACGGGACCTCCCACTGGAAGTCGTCGACGTGCGTCCCGGCTTCCTTGGCGTCGGCCTCCAGGGCCTCGAAGCCCTTCTTGATGGCGTCCTGGTGGCTTCCTGAGAACGCCGTGAAGACCAGGTCACCGCCGTACGGGTGCCGCTCGGGCACCGGCAGCTGGTTGCAGTACTCGACCGTGCGGCGCACCTCGTCGATGTCGCTGAAGTCGATCTGCGGGTCGATGCCCTGGCTGAACATGTTCATGGCCAGCGTCACCAGGCACACGTTGCCGGTCCGCTCGCCGTTGCCGAACAGGCAGCCCTCGATCCGGTCGGCCCCGGCCAGGTAGCCCAGCTCGGCGGCCGCGACGCCGGTGCCCCGGTCGTTGTGCGGGTGCAGGCTGAGGATGATCGCCTCGCGGTTGGCCAGGTTCCGCGACATCCACTCGATCGAGTCCGCGTAGACGTTCGGCGTGGCCATCTCCACCGTCGCCGGCAGGTTGATGATCAGCGGCTTCTCGGGCGTCGGCGCGATGATCTCCTGCACCGCGTTGCAGACCTCGACCGCGTAGCTGAGCTCGGTGCCCGTGTAGGACTCCGGCGAGTACTCGTACCGGAAGTCGGTCTCGGGGTAGTCCTTCTCGATGGTCTTGGCGAACTTCGCGGCGTCCGTGGCGATCTTCTTGATGCCGTCGCGGTCGCTGCGGAACACCACCCGTCGCTGGAGGATCGAGGTGGAGTTGTAGAAGTGGACGATCGCCTTGTTCGCCCCGCGCAGCGACTCGAACGTCCGCGCGATCAGCTCCTCGCGGCACTGCGTCAGCACCTGGATCGTCACGTCGTCCGGGATCGCCCCGTCCTCGATGATCTCCCGGACGAAGTCGAAGTCCGTCTGGCTGGCCGCCGGGAACCCGACCTCGATCTCCTTGAAGCCCATCCGCACCAGCAGGTCGAACATCTTCCGCTTGCGCGCGGGCGACATGGGGTCGATCAGCGCCTGGTTGCCGTCCCGCAGGTCCACCGCGCACCACAGCGGAGCCTTCTCGGCCCGCTTGGTAGGCCAGGTGCGGTCAGGCAGGTCGACTACCTCTACGACCTCGTGGAACGGCCGGTAGCGGTGGAACGGCATGCTGCTGCCCAGCTGCCGGTTCCACGACTGCTGCTCCTCCGGCGCCTTGCGGGAGGGCTTGCGAATCCGACTCGAGCCGGAGCTGTAGGCGTCCGGCGAATCGGGGCTGACGGTGGTGAAGGCCTCGTTGGAGGTCATGGTCCCTGTGCTCCTGCGGGTCGTTGCTCGGGAACGACCGGCGGCAACGCTGAGTCCCGCGACGGGGGGCCGGTCTGATCAGACCCCGTCACGGCAGCGAAGCAGGAGGGAACGCCACACGCCGGACAGCCTAGCCACAGTTGCGGGCCCGATGGAACTCGGAGACCGGATCGTGGGACGCACCGCGGGGTCGCGCCCGTTTTGCCCGACCTTCCGGCGGCGGCCGTCGGACGGCGGATCTGGGGTTGCTCCAACCGGCCTCACCTGCGGAAGTAGGTGAACTTGCAAGTTTTGGGTTGCACGAAGCCGGGAATTGAACAGTCATGTCCAGATTACGTACCACCAGTGGCCGCGGCACGGCTTCCCGCGTGATCAGCGGCATCGGCGCGCTCTTCGCCTTCATCGAGGTGCTCTACATCTTGATGATCATCCTGGGGGCCAACCAGGGGAACGCTTTCTTCAAGTTCATCCAGTCCCTGGCCGAGCCCCTCGCCCTGTTCTTCCCCGGTCTGTTCAACACCGGCAACTACAACCTCGACGTCTTCCTGAACTACGGCCTCGCCGCCGTGTTCTGGCTGATCGTCACGGGTCTGCTGGCACGAGCGGTGTCGCGCTACTGAGTAGTAGATTCCGGCGGTATGCGGACGCGTGTGGTCGGAATCGCCGCCGGAATCATCAGCTGGGTCGGCCTCGCGCTGGCGGTAGTGCTCGTCGTCCACGTCGTGCTCACCGTCGGCGGGGCCAACCCCGACAACCCCATCACCACCACGATCAGATCCCTGGCCGAGCCGATCTCGCTCGCGTTCAAGGACCTCTTCAACCCGCAGGACGCCAAGTTGCGAGTGATCGTCAACTTCGGCCTCGCCGCGCTCTTCTGGCTCGGCGTTCGAGCGATCGTCCTTAAGCTCGTTAGGCGCCTGAACTAGGTTCGAGGACATGGCGCGTGACGACTTTTGCAACAGCTGTGGTGCCCCGTACGCCGACACGGCCGCGTACCCGCGCGCGTGCGGTCGATGCGGTCACATGGTGTGGGCGAACCCATCGCCCGTCGTAGTCCTGTTGGTGCCGGTCAAGGACGGGCACCGCACGGGGCTGCTCACGGTCCGCAGGGCCATTCCGCCGGTCGGTGAGCTGGCGTTCGTCAGCGGGTTCATGGACCGCGGCGAGTCGTGGCAGCAGAGTGCCGTGCGTGAGCTCGAAGAAGAAGCGGGAGTGCGGATCCCACCGGACGACCTGCGGCCGTTGCACTTCGTGTCGACGCCGGACGGGGGAACGGTGCTGATGTTCGCCACCGCGCCCGCCATCAACGCCGAGGACATGCCGCCGTTCGTGCCCAACGACGAGGCGTCCGAGCGGACGATCATCTTCGACTGCGTGCCGCTGGCGTTCCCGCTGCACAACGAGGTCGCGACGAAGTACTTCTCAACCGAGCTGTGACTGGCCCCAGGTACCGGTGAAGACGGTCTCGGACAACGGCAGGCGCGTGCGTTCCCGCTGCTCGCGGACCTGAAGGTCCTCGGGCAGGTCGGAGAGCGCGCCCTGGCGTCCCAGCGCCATGGCCACCAGGGCGCGGGCGTTGTCCGGCAGGCCGAAGACCGAGGCCACGGCCGCCTTGTCGAAGCCGCCCATCATGTGCGCGATCAGCCCGAGGTCGACGGCCTGCAACGCGATGTTCTCCATCGCGAGCCCGAGGCCGAACTCGACGTTGGGGACGTCGCCGCGCTCGTCGGTCGTGACCACGCACCCGACGAGCAGCACCGACGCCCGGAACGCCCACGTCTTGTTGCCGCGGGTCAACGTCTCGAAGATCGCGTCGAACGTCGGCGAACCCCGATGCCCGACGAGGAACCGGCCGGGCTGGGTGTTGCCGTGCGAAGGCGCCCACCGGGCGGCCTCCAGCAGGATCCGCAGATCGGCGTCGGAGATCGTGGCGGCACCGTCGAAGGCGCGTGGGCTGCGGCGCGCGGAGATGAGCTCGTTCATCAGATCGCATACTGCCAAACGGCGAGCGAGTAAGCCCCGAACCACGCGCTGAACAGGGTCGCCATGCCCAGCACCGTCAACACCGTCGAGGGCCGGCGACGAGCCAGCAGCAACGCCAGCGGCAGCAACAACGTGAAGGCCGGCAGCAACAACCGGGCCTTGGAATTCATCAGCCCGTTGGAGCCGATGTCCATCACCAGCACGCCGATCCCGTACACGATCAACGGCCACTCGAGCCGCCGCTGGAACGCGTAGAACACCAGCACGATCGCCAGCGCCAGCAACCAGACCGTGCCGGTCTCCAGCACCGACCGCGGGTTGCCCAGGTGGTCCCAGGCGAACTCCCAGGTGGCCGCGCCGCCGTCGAACTTCGACCCCCACCCGCGCTGCTGCACGCCGAACCAGCCCATGACGTCCGAGGTCTGCACGCCGACCCACCCGAGGTAGCCCAGCAGCCCCAGCGGGGCGACCGCGCCGCCCACCCAGGCCCGCCAGTCCCGCCTGTCGGCCATGACCGCGACCAGCGCGGCGAGTCCGACCGCGACGATCAGCGCCGCCGCGGTGGGCCGGACCAGACCGGCCGCCGCGCAGCACACCCCGGCGAGGATCCAGCGCTTCTTGACCACTCCCACCAGCGCCCACACCGCGAACGCGCAGAACGTCGCCTCGGAGTAGGTCATCGACAGCACGACGGCCATCGGCGACGCCGCGAACAACGTCACCAGGATCAACCCGGTGCGCGAGGACCCGTCCCGCACGATCCGGCCGAGCACGAACAGCCCGTACGCGCAGAACACCCCGCTGATCAGGCTGACCGCGAACGCGGCGCCGACCACGTCCACGCCGGGCAGCCCGTCGACCCACCGGATCAGCGCCGGGTAGCCGGGGAAGAACGCCAGCGGCGTCTCGGCGGTACGGCGGCCGAACGCGTCATAAGGCGGCGCGGGCACGCCGTGGTAGCCGCCGGCGGCGATGCCGAGGAACCAGTCGCCGTCCCACGACTTCAGGTTGCCGATGGACGTGTCGGTCTTGCCGGTCAGCTTGTTCTGGTACTCGACGACGAGCTGCAGGACGAAGAGACCGACCTGCCGGACGACCAGGTAGATCAGCGCCGGAGCCGTCCACAGGGCCGCCGGGTGTCTGAGCGCATCGGCCATCCGCGAGCGCGCACTGCTCTCATGCACGGCTGCTGGGGCCTCCACGACATCGACACCTGACGACACCCGGACAGAGTAGTCACGCGCATCACGGCTCCAGAGTCTCACCAGGTGGTCCGGGTAGGCTGCCTTCGACGTGGGGTTTTAGTCGCGCGAAGGAGGTCAGGTCGGTGGCGCTCGTCGTCCAGAAGTACGGCGGTTCATCGGTGGGAAGCGCCGAGCGGATCAAACGTGTGGCCGAGCGGATCGTCGCGACCAAGAAAGCGGGCAACGACGTCGCCGTCGTGGTGTCCGCCATGGGTGACACGACTGATGAGCTGCTCGATCTCGCCCGCCAGGTCTCGCCGGTGCCGCCAGCACGTGAGCTCGACATGCTCCTCACCTCGGGTGAGCGCATCTCCATGTCGCTGCTCGCGATGGCGATCAACTCACTCGGTGCCGAAGCGCGCTCGTACACGGGCTCGCAGGCAGGCGTGATCACGACCTCGGCGCACGGCAAAGCCCGGATCATCGACGTGACTCCCAGCCGGATCCAGGACGCGATGGCCGAGGGGGCCATCGTGATCGTCGCCGGCTTCCAGGGCGTGTCCCAGGACTCCAAGGAGATCACCACGCTCGGCCGCGGCGGCAGCGACACCACGGCGGTGGCGCTCGCGGCGGCGACGAAGGCCGACGTGTGCGAGATCTACACCGACGTGGACGGCGTCTACACCGCCGACCCGCGCATCGTGCCGAACGCGAAGAAGCTCGACACGATCACCTACGAGGAAATGCTCGAGATGGCCGCCTGTGGCGCCAAGGTGCTGATGCTCCGCTGCGTGGAGTACGCCCGGCGCTACAACGTCCCCGTGCACGTCCGTTCGTCGTTCAGCAACAAGACCGGAACCATCGTGTCCGGTTCAGTGGAGGACCTTCCCGTGGAACAGGCGATGATCACCGGCGTCGCGCACGACCGGTCCGAGGCCAAAATCACCGTGACGGCAGTTCCCGACCACCCCGGCATCGCGGCCAAGATCTTCCGCGTCGTGGCGCAGGCGGAGCTCGACATCGACATGGTCGTGCAGAACGTGTCGCAGGCGGCGTCCGGCCGCACGGACATCACGTTCACGCTGTCCAAGGACGACGGCCCGCGCGCGGTGGCGGCCCTGGAGAAGTCCCGCGGTGAGATCGGGTTCGACCAGGTCCTCTACGACGAGCACGTCGGCAAGGTGTCGCTGATCGGCGCGGGCATGCGTTCGCACCCCGGCGTCACGGCGACGTTCTGCGAGGCGCTGGCCACGGCCGGCGTCAACATCGACATCATCTCCACCTCGGAGATCCGCATCTCGGTCATCTGCCGCGACACCCAGCTCGACGACGCCGTCCGTGCCCTGCACGACGCGTTCGACCTGGGCACCGACGAAGAGGCCGTCGTTTACGCAGGGACTGGACGATGACTGGGCCTGTACTCGCGCTGGTGGGCGCGACCGGTGCCGTCGGCACCGTGATGATCGACATCATGAACACCCGCTCCGACTTCCCGTGGGGCGAGGTGCGGCTGATCGCGTCGCCGCGGTCGGCGGGCAAGAAGATCAACGTGCGCGGCCAGGACCTCACGGTCATCGCGCTCTCGCCCGAGGCGTTCGACGGCGTCGACATCGCGATGTTCGACGTGCCGGACGAGATCAGCGCCGAGTGGGCCCCGATCGCCGCCGAGCGCGGCGCGATCGCGATCGACAACTCCGGCGCGTTCCGGATGGACACCGACGTGCCGCTGGTCGTGCCCGAGGTCAACGCGGACCAGATCGACAACCGTCCGCGCGGCATCATCGCGAACCCGAACTGCACGACGCTGTCGATGATGGCGTCGCTCGGCGCCCTGCACCGCGAGTTCGAGCTGAAGGAACTGGTCGTCGCCTCCTACCAGGCCGCGTCCGGCGCCGGTCAGTCCGGCATCGACCGCCTGTACGCCGAGATCGCGGCGCTGGCGGGCAAGGAAGCCGGTTCCGTCGCGGGTGACGTGGCCGAGGCTCTGGCGGCCGCCGGTCTGTCCGCCGAGGACTCGCCGTTCCCCGCCCCGCTGGCGCTGAACGTGGTGCCGTGGGCCGGTTCGCTGAAGGACGACGGCTGGTCGTCGGAGGAGCTCAAGGTCCGCAACGAGGCCCGCAAGATCCTCGGCATCCCGGACCTGAAGGTCTCCGCGACGTGCGTGCGCGTCCCGGTGGTCACCACGCACTCGCTGTCGGTCCACGCGACGTTCGCGCGCGAGGTCACCGTCGAGGCCGCTCACAAGATCTTCGAGGAGCAGCCGACCATCGTCCTGATCGACGACCCGGCGGCGGGCAAGTTCCCGACGCCGGCGGACGTCGTGGGCGGCGACCCGACGTACGTGGGCCGCGTCCGCCAGGCGCTGGACTTCCCGAACACGCTGGACTTCTTCGTGTGCGGGGACAACCTGCGCAAGGGCGCCGCGCTCAACACCTACGAGGTCGCGGAAGAGCTCGCGAAGCGCCTCTGAGTTCTCGCCCCGCCGCCAGGCCCCGGTAGGGTCTGGCGGCGATGGGGGACATTGAGTGGATCAGGCCGCCCCGCCTCTCACAGGTCGTGGCCGCCTACCAGGGTTTCGCTTTCGGCGCGGGTGTCCGAACAGGACTCGTCGACCAGTTGGTCGCGTGTTCGGCGGAGGACCCGGCAGCGGCGTTGGCGCAGTGGGCCGCAGAGCCCGGCGTGCAGCCCGATCTCGTGTCGCGGCAGGGCGCCCGCGACCTCGGCAAGAACACCTACCGCGGCAAGATCACGTCGCAGGGACCCGGCGCGTTGATCTGGGCTCTGCCCGCCGCCGTCGCCCGGCTCGACGAGGACCGGATTCGCGAGCTCGTCGCCCTCACCCACGGCCCGGACTCGCCGGCTGCCGATGCCGTGATCATGCTGGCCGCGCACCTCTTCACGACCGACGAGCTCGACCCGCCGGACGCCGACCCGTTCACGGCCGCGGGCGCGTTGGCGCAGGCCGTGCGCGGTGAGGGACGTGGCGTGGCACGGGCCGTCGCGGGTGCGTTGGAAGGCGGGCCCGAGCACGACGTCCGGGAGATCGCCGAAGAGCTGTACCGGAGGTCGTGGTGAGCCCGCTGACGCCGATGGAACAGCTGTTGCACGACTACGAGGGTGACGTGGGCGGCTTCGGCCACCACGCGGCGCACGGCGACCTGCTGCTGCCCGGCGAGGTGCTGCTGAGCGAGTCGGACGTGCTGCGCGTCTACACCGACGAGTCACGCCTGCCCGCCGGCGTCGAGCAGTGGATCCGCCTGCCGCTGCACACGATCCTGAGCAGGCTGATCGCCTCCAAGCCGCGCATCCACATCAACGAGGGCCGGTCGTTCGAGGCCGAGTTCGACTTCGTGGAACTGGCGGACGCCGCCGCGCAGCACATGCGGATCTGCGGCTGTGCCGAACGGCCGTCCGCCACCCGCGAGGCCAGCCGCTGGGTCGACGGCGACGGTCGGCGCTTCTTCCTGGTGCCGCACAACAACTCCCGGCTGCG
Source organism: Lentzea sp. NPDC058450 (assembly GCF_042721395.1). NCBI lineage: Bacteria > Bacillati > Actinomycetota > Actinomycetes > Pseudonocardiales > Pseudonocardiaceae > Lentzea > Lentzea sp. NPDC058450. Next base: position 136,601 of record NZ_JBHXLO010000022.1, on the reverse strand, counting down.
CGGGTGCCTCATCGGTGGTGCGATCGGCGACGCGCTCGGCGCGAACACCGAGAACCTGCCGATGGAGGTCGTCTATGAACGGCACGGCCCCGACGGCATCACCGACCTGCCCGAGAAGCCGGACATCACCGACGACACGCAGATGACGCTGTTCACGTTCGAGGCGGTCATCCGCGCGCACGTGCGGGAACGGATCACCGGCGAACGCGACCTCACCGGCATCACCCAGAACGCCTACCAGCGCTGGCTGCACACGCAGAAGACGCCGTGGGAGAAGGCGCGCGGCGTTCACTCCACTGTGGACGAACCGGACGGCTGGCTCGTCTCGCACCAGGACCTCTTCCGGATGCGAGCACCCGGCCTCACCTGCACGAGCGCGTTGCAGGAGTACGCCCGCACCGGCGAGCAGGCGACGATCACCAAGCCCGTCAACGACTCCAAGGGCTGCGGCGGCGCCATGCGGGTCGCCCCGGTCGCCCTGACCGACGAGGACCCGGTCGTCGTGTTCGCGCTCGCGGCGGCCAACGCGGCGCTGACCCACGGCCACCCGAGCGGCTACCTGTCGGCGGGCGTGTTCGCCGTGCTCGTCCACCAGCTGTTGCGCGGCAAGGCCCTGCCGGCCGCCCTGGACGTCGCCGTCGACTCGCTGGTCCGCCGCGAGGGCCACGAGGAGGTCGTCGCCGGCATCGAGCACGCGCTGGAACTGGCAGCGACCGGCGACCCGAGCGTGGCGAAGGTCGAGGAACTGGGCAGGGGAGGCGTCGGCGACACCGCGCTCGCCATCGCGCTGTACTCGGTGCTGGCCACCGACAACCCGAACGACGCGCTGCTCGTGTCGGTCAACCACGGTGGCGACAACGACTCCACGGCGTCGATGGCGGGCAACCTCGCCGGCGCGCTCTACGGCGTCGAGGAACTGCGCCCCGAGTGGGTCGAGCGCGTGCAGTTCCGCCCGGTCATCGACGCGATGGTGGCCGACTGGGACCTGGAGATCTCGCAAGCCGCGCCGGTGGGCCAGGAGTGGTTCGTCCGGTATCCACCGTCCTAGGGTGAGGTGCATGGCGGAGAGCGACGATCAGTACGACGCGTTGGGCGCGATCTACGAACGCGCCAAGCACATCCCGACCGGCCTGGCCGAACGCGCCACGCTGCTGTCCGCGGTCGGTGACCTGCGCGGCAGGTCGGTGCTGGACGTCGCGTGCGGCACCGGGTTCTACGCAAGGCTCTTCCGCGACCTGGGCGCTGTGAAGGTGCTGGGTGTGGACTCCGCCGGCGAGATGATCGGCTACGCCCGGTACGTCGAGGAACGCGAACCGCGTGGCGTCACGTACGCGCAGCACGACGCGACGGAGCTGCCGGTGCTCGGCGAGTTCGACGTCGTCACGGCCGTGTGGCTGCTCGGCTACGCGGACGACGTGCCCGCGCTCGACGCCATGATCGCGAACCTCACCGCCAACCTCGCCCCGGACGGCCGGCTCGTCGTGCTGGTGCCGAACCCGGACGCCGACTGGGACCTGCTCGCACAGTACGGCCGCTACGGCTACGAGGTCGTCCGCACCGGGCCGATGAACGTGAAGCAGCCGGTCAGGGTGCACGTGCTGGGCGACCCGCCGTTCGACTTCGACTCCTTCTACTGGGAGCGCGGGGTGTTCGACGCCGCGCTCGGCCGGGCCGGTCTGGACGTCGCGCGGCACCCGGCCGTGACGCCGGACGACGAACGCGGTGAGGAGTTCTGGGAACCGCTGCGGCAGTCCCCGAGCTTCGGCGTCTTCACGGCCGTGCGGGGTGCCGCGTGATCGTTCTCGCGGTGGACCTCGGCACGACGGCGACCAAGGTCGTCGCTGTGGACGCGCAGGCCCGTGTGGTGGCCTCGACCGAACGCGCCTATCCCATGCGCACCAGCGGTCTTGAGGCGACGCACGATCCGCGGCAGGTGCTCGACGCGGCGTTCGACGCGTTGCGGGAGCTGGCCTCGGAGGACGTGCGGGCGATCGCGTTGACCGGCGCGATGCACTCGATCATGGGCCTGGACGCGGATCTGAAGCCCGTCACGGATGCCCTGAGCTGGGCCGACAACCGCGCGGTCGAGCAGACCGAACGGCTGCGCGGCACGGCCGAGGGACGCGAGCTGCACCAGCAGACCGGCGCGCCGATCCACTCGTTCACGCCGCTGATGAAGCTCGCCTGGTTCCACGAGAACGGCGTGCGCGCGGCGAAGTGGTGCGAGATCAAGGACTTCGTGCACCTGCACCTGACCGGCTCGTTGCTCAACGAGCACTCGTCCGGCTCCGGCACGGGCCTGATGAACATCCACACGCTGCAGTGGCACGAGCCGTCGCTGGAGTTCGCGGGCGTCACCGCGGACCAGCTGCCGCCGTTGGCCGAACCGACGCACTCGACGCCGCTGACGGCGTCGATTCCCGGGCTGCGGCCGGGGATTCCGGTGATCGTCGGCGGGGGAGACGGGCCGCTCGGCAACCTCGGCGTCGGCGCGGCGACCCCTGGCGCGGGCGCGGTCTCGCTCGGCACGTCCGGAGCGTTGCGCGTCGCCCAGCAGGGACCCGGTGTCGACGAGGAGGGCCGCACGTTCAGCTACGCCATCGGCGAGGGGCTGTGGGTGCGCGGCGGCGCGATCAGCAACGGCGGAGTCGTCGCGCAGTGGGCTGCGGAGACGTTCGGTGTTCCGGTCGGCGAGCTGCTCAAGCAGGCGGAAGAAGTCGACTCCGACGGGCTCGTGGCGTTGCCGTACCTGCTGGGCGAACGTGCGCCGTGGTGGGACCCGACCGCGCACGCCGCGTTGCTCGGTCTTCGGCGCGAACACACCCCTGCGCAGATCACCAAGGCGTTGGTCGAGGGTGTGTGTCAGCAGTTGGCGCTCGTGCTCGACGCGGTGCCCCAGGTGGACTCGCTCAGGATCACCGGCGGGGCGTTCCGCGCCCCGATCTGGGCCCGGACGCTCGCGAACACGCTCGGCATGCCGTTGCACCTCACCGAGGACAGCGGCGGGTCGGCCGTGGGCGCGGCGCTGCTGGCGTGGCGGGCGCTGGACGAGATCGAGTCGCTGACCGTCGATCTGGTCGAGCCGACGCAGACCATCACACCGGACGAGGGGCTCGTCGAGAGGTACGCGCACGCACGGCCGTTCGTCGTGAAGGCCTACCGGGCGCTGGAAGAGCTGTACGGCGAATCACATCGTTAGCAAAGAAAACCTTTTGCTATCCGTATGAGGATGGCGGTGTGGACCTCGCCCCCTTCAAACACGTCCTGATGCTGCCCAGAGTCCGGCCGTTCGCCCTGCTGATGTTCTTCGCGAGGATGCCACCGGCGGCCACCGGCGTGGTCCTGACGTTGCATGTCGCGGTGACGCTGGACCGCGGGTACGGGGCGGCGGGGCTCGTCGGCGCGATGGGCACGATCGGCATGGGGATCGGCGCCCCGTTGATGGGCAGGTTGGTCGACTCGCGCGGCCTGCGGTCGATGCTGGCGGTCAGCGTCACGGCGTCGGCGGCGTTCTGGCTGGTCGCGCCGCTGATGGGCTACTGGACGTTGCTCGTGTCGTCGTTCCTGGTCGGGCTGCTGGGCGTGCCGATGATGTCGATCGGCCGTCAGGTGATCACCGCGCTGGTGCCGGAGAGCCGGCGGCGGGTCGCGTTGTCGGTGGACTCGATCTCGGTCGAGCTATCGTTCATGGGCGGTCCGGCGCTCGGGGTGTTCGTCGCGACGAAGTTCTCCACGAACGCCGCGCTGTGGTTCATCGGAGCCTCGATCCTGGTCGCCGGGGTGCTGCTGTACTGGGCGAACCCGCCGATGGTGCACGAGGACGAGGTCGTCGACGGGCCGCAGCCCCGGCTGTTCGAGTGGCTGCGCGGACGGGTCGTCGGTGTGCTGGTCGTGTGTGTGGGCGCGACCGTCTGCCTGGGTGGCATGGAGGTCTCCGCGATCGCGTCGCTGGAGCACATCGGCAAGCAGAGCTGGCTCGGCGCGGTGTTCTTCGCGATGTGCGCGGCGTCGATCGTCGGCGGGGTGGTCTACGGCGGTGTGAAGCGGGTGCCGAGCGTTCTCGTGCTGCTGGTGCTCATGGCCGCGTTGGAGATCCCGGTCGGACTCGGTGACGGCAACGTGCTGCTGCTGTGCCTGCTCCTCGTGCCGATGAACCTCATGTGCGCGCCGTTGATCGCCGCGTCCGGTGAGCACATCAGCCGGTTGGCGCCCTCCACGGCCCGTGGTCTGGCCATCGGGTTGCAGGGGTCGGCGTTCACCGTCGGCAACGCGATCGGGCAGCCGCTCGCGGGAGTCGCGATCGACCGCGGGGGAGCGCCCGCCGGGTTCGCGATCGTCGGCGTGGTCGGGCTGATCGTCGCGGGGGTGGCGTGGTTGCTGGCGCGTAAACCCGTTGCCAGCCGGGTGACGATGTCCTCGTGAACCTCGCCCCGTTCAAGTCGGTCCTGGCGCTGCCGGGGGTTCGTCCCCTGATGCTGCTGATGCTGTTCGCCAGGATTCCCCCGACGGCGGCGGGCGTGACCGTGACGCTGCACGTCGTGACCACGCTCGACAAGGGGTACGCGGCGGCGGGCACGGTCGGGTTCGCGACCATGATCGGGCTCGGCCTCGGATCGCCGTTGATGGGCAAGCTCGTCGACACCCGCGGTCTGCGGTTCGTGCTGCTGCTGAGCCTGCTCGAAGGCGCGTTCTGGGTGACGGCGCCGCTGATGGACTACTACCTGCTGCTGGTGCTGGCGTTCGCCAACGGGCTGGTGGCCGTGCCGGTGATGTCGATCGGGCGGCAGGCGCTGACGGCGATCGTGCCGGAACCCCAGCGCAGGCCCGCGTTCTCGCTGGACTCGATCTCGGTCGAGCTGTCGTTCATGGTCGGGCCCGCGGCGGGCGTGCTGATCGCGACCAAGTTCTCGACCGGCACGGCGTTGATCACGATCGGCCTGGCGATCCTGACCGCGAGCGCCGTGTTGTTCGCGGTGAACCCCGTGCTGCTGCACGAGGACGACGTCGTGGACGGGCCGCCACCGCCGTTGCGGACGTGGCTGCGCGGGCCGATGATCGCCGCGTTGATCATCCCGTTCGGCGCCACGATGGTGTTGTCCGGCATGGAGATCTCGGCGATCGCCTCACTGGAGCGGTCCGGTCAGCAGGGCTGGCTGGGCGTGATCTTCGTGGTGATGTGCGCGGCGTCGGCGTTGGGCGGGCTCGTCTACGGAAGTTTGAAGGTGGTGCCGACGGGCGTGGTCCTGCTGGCTGCCATGGCGTTGCTGGAGATCCCGGTCGGGCTCGGCGACGGCAGCGTGCTGCTGCTCGCGCTGGCGTTGATCCCGATGAACCTGGCGTGCGCGCCGACGATCACCGCGTCGTCCGAGCTGATCGCCAAGAGCGCGCCCCCGACGGCTCGGGGGCTGGCTCTCGGCCTGCAGGGATCCGCGTTCACGTTCGGCGTCGCCGCAGGTCAGCCGCTCGCCGGGCTCGCAGTCGACCACAGCGGCCCGCCACTCGGGTTCCTGGTGGCAGGCCTCGCCGGGCTCGTGATCGCTCTCGTCGGGTGGGTGTTGTCGCGGCAGCGTCAGGCGGTCTCCTCGACGTCCTGAGCGGAGTTGGCCAGCGCGAAGCCGGTCCGCAGCGCGCCGACCGCCTCGGACACGGCCTCGCGGAAGATCCCGCCGACGCCCAGCACGTTCGCGAAGCCGTGGAAGAGGCCCTCGTGCCGGCGCAGCACGACCGGCACGCCCTCGGCGGCCAGCCTTTCCGCGAAGGCCTCGCCCTCGTCGCGCAACGGGTCGTAGCCCGCGGTCGCGATGTAGGTCGGGGGCATCTTCGACAGGTCGTCGGCGAGCATGATCGACAGGCGCGGGTCGTGCCGGTCCTTGCCGCCCTCGGTGTACTGGTCGAGGAACCAGTCCATCTTCTCGTCGGTGAGGAAGAAGCCGTTGCCGAAGATCTCGCGCGACCGGCGGCGGACCGACGCGTCGACGCCGGGGTAGAGCAGCAGCAGGAACGCGAGGTCGATCTCGGCGCCGTGGGCCGCGACCGCCGCGAGGTTGCCGCCCGCGCTGTCGCCGCCGAGCGCGATCCGGCGCGGGTCGATGCCCAGGTCCTCGGCCTTCGCGACGGCGTAGCGCAGCACCTCGGCGGCGTCGTCGGCCGCGGCGGGGAAGCGGGCCTCCGGGGCGAGCCGGTAGTCGGCCGCGAGCACCCGGACGTTCGCCTCCCTGGCGAGGAAGCGGCACAGGTTGTCGTGGCTGTCGAGGCTTCCGGTCACCCAGCCGCCACCGTGGTAGAAGATCAACAACGGCGAGCCCTTCGCGAGCCCGTCCGGCGTGTAGAGGCGCCCGGCGAACTCGCCGATCGTGAGCTCGCGCGCCACGACACCGGTGATCCGCGGACCGGAGACGAGCTTCGAACTCAACTCCAGGTCGAGGCGGCTCTCGGATGCTGTCCTCGTGCGCCAATCCGTCCCGGACAGCTGCTGGAGCCTGAGCAGCAGCTGCGCCTCGGGGTGCAGGTCCTGACCGTCCAGGCGGATCGGGGTACCGGCGATGAGGCGGCGCACAGGGCCGGGAAGACCGAACGCGAAGCGCAGAGCACCGGCGAGCACGGTCGCCTGGAAGTTCGACATGTGTTGCACGTTACTCGCGAGTAGCGCTGGATCTCCAGTTATCTGGAGGTGGAAGGATCGTTGTCATGACGGTGACGGTGGTGGGCATCGGGGGCTCGATCAGGAACGACTCGCAGTCCGAGAGGGCGTTGCGGGTCGCTCTGGAGGGCGCTCGGGAACTGGGTGCCCAGACGATCCAGTACAGCGGGCCTGACCTGGTTCTTCCCTTCTACGACCCGTCCGTGCCAGACCGCACGGACGTGGCCATGCGGATGGTCGAGGACCTGCGTCGCTGCGACGGCGTGATCGTCGTGTCGCCCGGCTACCACGGCACCGTGTCCGGCCTGGTGAAGAACGCCCTGGACTACATCGAGGACCTGCGCGACGACGACCGCCCGTACCTCGACGGCCGCGCCGTGGGCACCATCACCGCCGCGTACGGCTGGCAGGCCGCCGTGAACACCCTCTCCGCCGTTCGCTCGATCGTGCACGCGCTGCGCGGCTGGCCCACGCCGCTGGGGTCCGCGATCAACTCCGCGCAGGTCAAGTTCGACGGCGACGGCGCCTGCTCGGACGTCGACGTGGACCGCAACCTGCGCACCATCGGCCGTCAGGTGGCCGAGTTCGCGCTGCGTCGTCCCATCTCGGACGTGAACTGAGTCACCTTCGGGCATTTAAGTCGTGCACGATGCGTTCTCCCTGAGTGAAAGGCTTTTAGTTCACTGACTCAAGGGAGAGCGGAATGGAAGCGCTGTACACGGCTGAGGCGACTGCTTACGGCGAAGGCCGCAACGGCGAGGTTCGTTCATCCGATGGTGTGATCGACGAGATCCTGTCGGTCCCGAAGGAGATGGGCGGCCCCGGCGGCGACCACACCAACCCTGAGCAGCTGTTCGCGGCCGGGTACTCGGCGTGCTTCAACTCCGCCATCGCAGCCGTCGCGCGCGCCGGGAAGATTCAGGTCGCTACTTCCGAGGTAACCGCCAAGGTGAGCATCGGGTCCAACGGCGCCGGCGGCTTCCAGCTCGCCGCCGAACTCGCCGTCCACCTCCCGGGGCTCGACCAGGCGGTCGCGGAGAAGCTCGTCGAGCAGGCCCACCAGGTCTGCCCGTACTCGAACGCGACGCGCGGCAACATCGAGGTGGCGCTCACCGTCACCGTCTGAGGAGGCGCGTTTCACCATGGCCAAGAACCCGATCACCAGCCCGCTCGCTGACGCCGACCGCGATGCCGTCGGCAAGATCCTGCAGGCAACCCTGGTCGACCTCGTCGACCTGTCCCTGATCGGGAAGCAGGCGCACTGGAACGTGATCGGCAAGAACTTCCGCAGCGTCCACCTCCAGCTGGACGAGCTCGTGGTGCTCGCCCGCAACGCCGCCGACCAGGTGGCGGAGCGGGCGGCCGCCCTCGGCGTCACGCCGAACGGCAAGGCGAAGACCGTCGCCGAGTCGTCCGGCGTGCCCGAGATCGAGTCCGGCTGGCTGAAGGAGGACCAGGTCGTCGCCGCCATCACGGCTTCACTGGCGTCGCTGATCTCCCGCATGCGCACCCGCATCGACGAGGCCGACAAGCCCGACCTCGTCACCCAGGACCTGCTGATCGGCATCACGCAGGACCTGGAGCAGGCGCACTGGATGTGGCAGGCCCAGTCGGCCTAGCCGGCCTGGGACATCAGCAGGCGGATGGCCCGTTCCTCGACGGAACGGGCCTCGTCCACTTTCCGGGCCAGTTCGCCGTAGTCACCACCTCGGGCGATCTCACCCCACAACGCCCCTGACTCGCGGAACTCGTCCGCGCCGGGCAGTCCGGCCTCGTCGAGGAAGTCCGCGTACAACGGCCGGGTGGCCTTGGGCGCGGTGTACTCGACCTCCAGGCAGTCGTGCAGCCGCTTGTGCACGATCGAGGGGTCCTCGGCCCACCGCTGGGCCCAGCCCTTCTTCCCCTTGTCGCGCAACTGTTCCGCGAGCTTCCGCATGCCGCTGAACCCGAAGTTGACGTCGAAGTTGTTGCCCAGCACCGGCCCCGTCAGGTGCTCGCACGTCATCCGCACAGCCGCGGCCACATCTGGCTCGCCCGCGCGTTCGCCGATGCTGATCATCTCGTGCTTGCCGGCACCCCAGCCCGTGAGGAAGTCCGCGATCTTGCGGACGTGCGTGCCGCGGTCGAGCACGGTCACCTCGTCACCCTCGACCCCGAGCACCGCGACCGGGTGCTTCTCCCTGCCCAGCGAGCAGATCACCGGCCCGTCCGCGCTCCGCAACTGCCCCTCGGCCTTGCGCGCGGACGTCGTGGACGTGACCTCGTGCGCGATCCCGGCGTGCGCGAGCGCGGTGGGGATGAACGGCGCGGGGTGGTGCCGCGCGACGATCGTCATCATCGGCGCGTGCCCCTTGTACTCGAACACGAAGTACATGAACCCGATCCCGCCGGCGAGCCCGGCGAGCATCGCCTCGGACCACTCGCCGTCGAGCACCTCCCACAACAGCCAGGAGTCGTGCATCTGACCGGTGGGCCGCGCGTCCTTCAGAACGTGCCTGCGCGCGGTGCTGTACGACTCGCCGGTGCGCTCCATCCGGGCGCGAACCAGGCGCTTGAACGACTTCTGCTCGGTCATGACGTGCCTCTCGCGGACGCGCAGCAGCCGTTCCCCACGCCCAGCTCTGCTCGTCCGGGCTGCGTGTACTCCGCACACGACCGACCGGCGCCGGGAGGACAGGAGTCCCCTTTGCCTCCGCGACGCCGGCCAGCGTGGGTGACCGATCAGGAGGTGAGGCGCTCGGCAGCGCCGTCACCAGGTTACTTCGCGAGGTGCCTCCGCGCGAAGTCCACTTCGGCCGCCGTCTGCCGCATGGTCTCCGCGACCACCAGCGACCCGTGCCCGGCGTCGTAGCGGTACATCTCGTACGCGTGCCCGCGAGCGGCCAGCGCGTCGAGGTAGTTGTCGATCTGCCGGATCGGGCACCGCGGGTCGTTCTCGCCCGCGAGGATCAGCACCGGCGCGGTCACCTGGTCGACGTAGGTGAGCGGCGAGCACTCCTTGTAGAGCTCCGGCAGTTCCTCGGGCGAGCCGCCGAACAGCGCGCGGTCGAACGCCCGCAGCGGTTCCATCTCGTCCTCGTAGGCGGCGAAGTAGTCCGCGACGGGGACGCCCGCGACGCCGACGGCCCAGCGCGACGGCTGCGTGCCGATGCCGAGCAGGGTCAGGTAGCCGCCCCACGAGGCGCCGCTGAGCACCGACCGCGCGGGGTCGGTGAGGCCCGACTCGATCGCCCAGTCGTGGACGGCGGCGATGTCCTCCAGTTCGGTGATGCCCGGCCGGCCCTCGATGGCGTCGCGCCACTTCGAGCCGTAGCCGCTGGAACCGCGGTAGTTCACGTGCACCGTGGCGAAGCCCGCGTCGAGCCACACGGCGCGGTACGCGGAGAAGCGGTCCTCGTCGGAGGAGTGCGGGCCGCCGTGGATCAGGAACACGGTCGGGAACGGGCCTTCGCCCTCGGGCTTCGAGACCATGGCGTGCACGTCGCCGACGAACACGTCCTCCAGCGGCAGCGACGTCGCGGGGACGGCGCCGGCGGGCTCGACCAGGACGCTCTCGGTGCCGTCGGTGGCCAGCGCGCGGATGACCGTGGACCTCTCGGCGGACGACCAGGAGTACTCGATCGTGCCGTCCGGGCGGACGCCCGCGGAGCCGATGACGCCCGGCGCGGTGTCCAGAGTGGACAGTTCGCCGGTCGTGAGGTCGTAGCGGTGCACGGTGTTGCGGGCGTGGTGGGTGTGCACGATCAGCAACGCGGACGCGTCCGGGTACCAGTCGGCCGCCACCTCGCCGGGCAGGTCGACGACGATCTCGCGTTCGGTGCCGGCGGCGACGTCCCAGATCAGGAGCTCCTCGCGGCCGCGGCGCTCGTGCAGCACCAGGAGGCGCTGGTCGCCGCGCACCGGGCTGAACGAGATGGCGTCGAGGCCCTTGCCCTTGCCGTCCCACTTCTCGCCGACGGTCTCGCCGGTCTCGGCGTTGAGCGCGCGCAACGCCATGTGCCGGTTGTCGCCGTGCTCGGAGTGCGCGATCACGACGATCGACTCGTCCTTGGCGAGCGCCGTCACGCCGGCGTCGTTGACGTGCTGGTAGAGCACCTCGCTCGTGCCGTTGCGGTGCAGCCAGACCGTGGTGCCGTCGTCGGTGGAGGCGGCCACGGCCGTGACGGTGCGGCCGATCTCCAGGCCCGCCGGGTAGCCGGGGGTCACGTCGGCGACCGCGGGTTCGGCCTTGCTGCCGTCGGCCCGGAACGGCTCGCGGACCCAGATGCCGAACTCGTCACCGTCGTGGTCGTCGAACCACCAGATCTCGGTGCCGTCGGGGTTGAGCGTGGCGTGCGACGTGCCGTTCGGGCGGTCGGTGACCTTGCGGTGCTCGTCCGTCGCGCGGTCCCAGGAGTAGATCTCCCACACGCCGCTCGCGTTGGAGACGTACAGGGTGCGGTCCGGTGCGTCGTCGGCCCAGCCGGGCAGGCTCATGCGGGGAGCCGTGAACCGCTCACGCCACCGGGTCTCGGCGGCGGGGTCTTCGAACAGCTGGTCCGGAATGGCGGGAGAAGGGTGCGTCGTCACGGTTCAACACTAGAGTCAGCGGCTGCTTCTGGGGGGATGCCGCAGGACACAACCACCGCCTCGGGGCATCGCCGCGCCGGCCGTGGCCGCGGAGGCCATCCCGACGGCGCGGCCGTGGATTGTTGCGAGGCACCAGCTGTCTTTGTCGCAGGGCCACCGACCGAGAGCGCGCCGCTGATTGGTTGATCGAGCCAGAAATGCTAGGTGTGCGGCCCCGCGAGCGTTAACGTTGAGGCATGTCCGAAACGACGACGGAACGCCTCGCCGGGGCGGCCACGTTGGAGGAAGTGCAGCGGGTCGTCCGCACCACGGCCCGATCCGCCCTGGTAGCGCACGGTGCGACGCTGGTGCTGCTCGACGGCGACCTCTGTTATTACGCCGACGAGGACTCGATGAGCCCGCTGTGGAAGGGCCAGCGCTTCCCTGCGGTCAACTGCATCAGCGGGTGGGCGATGATTAATCGTCAAACCGTGGCGATCAGGGACATCCGCTTCGATTCGAGGATTCCTCAAGAAGCGTATCGACCGACATTTGTGCGGAGCCTGCTGATGGCTCCGATCCTGCGCCCGGAACCCATCGGCGCCATCGGCTGCTACTGGGCCGTCCCGCACACCGCGACCGAGGCCGAGACCGAGACGCTCGAGTCACTGGCCCTCGCCGCCGGCGACGCACTGGAACGCTTCCCGGAAGGCCTGCCCGCACGGGGCTTCATCAGCTGACGTGCCGGAAGTGCCGCAGCACCAACGGTTGCTGGAGGTACTCGTCCTCGTCGGGGAAGGTCACCGCGTCGGTGCGCCACCCAGGACCCGCGTAGTTCTCGAGGGCCTGCTCGTCGCGCCACCGGCTCACGTACCGCACGACCAGCGGGTCGTCGAGGTCCACGAGCACCTCGTGCCCCACCAGCCCGTCGAAGGTCTCGGGGAACGTCCGGACGAGATCCCGCACCCGAGCCACGAACTCCTGCTCCCGCCCCGGCTTCACCAGGGCCTCGGACACACGCGTCAGCACGGACAAGAGCTTAGGACCGGCCGAGCTCCTCCTCGAAGATCCGGTCGACGGTCCGCGAGGCGCGCGACAACGACCGGACCGCCAGGAACACGACGGCGAACCCACCGGCCACCATCAGGGTGACCCAAGCAGAAGTCAGCATGTAAACGATCCCCAGGGACTGCAACACCACAATTGCCTTGGCCGCTAGGACGACCCACGACCTGTGAGAGGGATTGGCGGCGGAGGCGGAGTCCATCACAAGCATCTCCCGATTTATTCAACGAGGCATGAACCACTGCCTACGTCGTTTGGATCTAGTTAGCCGTTACGCAACGTAAGTGGAACCGTCAACCTTCACTCGTAAGGGTTAACGCTACGTGGTCGTTCCGTATCATTTGGTCGGGAACGATGGCGCAGTGTCATAGAAGTACGGTCCCGTCTGCGGCTGCCCGTGTCGAGACGCATCACACGATCGGGTGGCTTATCGGGAACTCCGATGTCCTTTTCCGTGACCGAAAAGGACTTTCGACTCTGTGGCCAGGCGTGGCCTCTGATCGAAGTGCGGGATGCAAGTTGCGAATGGCCAATTCGTACTCGAATGGACTATGCGGGAGTTGACCGGCGAGGCCGCCGGCGACCTGGCGCGGGTGTCCCTCTACGGCGTCGGCGAGCAGGCGGCGCGACCGACGACCACCTCGCCCGTGATGCCCGACGCCGGGGCGAACTTGATCCGCAGCATGGTGAGCCCGATGCTGCCGTCGCCGGGAAGGTGCCGTTCGTTGAAGATCGCCTGGGCGAGCAGCGTGCCGTCGGACTTGGTGAGGGGCTTGACGTAGCCCGCGGGCACCGGTGAGGGCAGGGTTCCGAGGCCGCTCGCGTCTTCGTACTTCCACGTCGCTTCGGTCAGCTTCTGCGTCGCAGTGCAGGTGACGGTGTAACTCCCGATCCTGATCCGGGGGCCCCTGGCGCTGACGAGCGCGGAGAGTTCGAAGTTCTTCCCGCTGGCCATCGACTTGGTCGTGGTGACGTCCTCTTCGGGGTCGACCGTAGTGGTCTCGCACGTGGTCTCGCCGCCGCCGAACGTGATCCCGGTCTGGGAGATCGTCTCCGACGAGCTGGTGGTCGGCCCCTCGATCGAGCAGCCGGCGATCGAAGTGATCGAGATGGGTGCGGAGTTGCCCTTGGTGAACGCGGCGCTGCCGAGCGATGCCTCACCCGGCGGGTTGGACGCGTGGGCCGCACCAGCGCCGGCGAACGCCCCACCGGTCACCAGCAGTGTGCCGACCAGTCCGGCTCGCAGGATGGCGGTGGCGCGCATGTCTGTCCTCCTCGGTTCTGAGATCTGCCGGAATGACAGGTCTCAGTCGAGGAGTGTCGGGGCGCTCATCCCGAATTCGGTCATCACGCAGCGTCTGTCACTCGTCGGCGTGCAGTAGTCAACTCGTCCGTGACGGTTTCGGCGCACCGGTCGTTGTCGCCGGATTTCCAGAAAGCGCAAAAACGAATCAGCCCCTGTCCGCATTTCTGCGAACAGGGGCTGACCCGTGTTATTTCAATCGGGGTGACAGGATTTGAACCTGCGACCTCTTCGTCCCGAACGAAGCGCGCTACCAAGCTGCGCCACACCCCGGCTGGGAACATGTAGAACTCTACATCATGTCCGCCCCAGCTCCGAATCGGACCCCCTCATTTCGCCCCTGACCAGGCGTAACGGGCCGGGGAACGAGGGTCAGCAGTGATGCCTCCGGAGGGCAGCAGAAGCGCACCGGGGCGTACGGCGAAGTGCCCATGCCGGCCGACACGTTCATCCACATGTGCGAGCCCCAACGGGAAACGCCGCGGGCGCGGCCTCGGTCCAGTTCGCAGTTGGTGACAACGGCGCCGTAGAACGGGATGCGGAGCTGGCCGCCGTGGGTGTGGCCGGCCATCACGAAGTCGTAGCCGTCCGCGGCGAACGGGTCCAGGACGCGCGGCTCCGGCGAGTGGGTGACGCCCAGCCTCAGGGCGGCGGTGGGGTCCGGGGTGCCCGCGATGTCGGCGTAGCGGTCGCGCTTCAGGTGCGGGTCGTCGAGGCCCGCGCAGAAGATCGGCTGGCCCGCCACCATGATGGTCTTGCGGAGGTGGGTGAGGTCTTCCCAGCCCCGTTCGATCATGCCGGCCCGCAGGTCGCGCCACGGGAGGGTCACGCCGTGGATGCGCTTCGTCTTGGCGGACGGCAGGAGGTAGCGGGCCGGGTTCTTGAGCCTCGGGGCGTAGTAGTCGTTGCTGCCGAAGACGAAGACGCCCGGCTTGTCGAGGAGCGGGCCCAGTGCGCGCAACGTGCCTGGTACGGCGTCCTTGTGGGCCAGGTTGTCGCCCGTGTTGACCACGAAGTCGGGGTTCAGGTCGGCCAGGGCGGCCACCCAGCGCTGCTTCGAGACCTGGTTCGGGGTCATGTGCAGGTCCGAGATGTGCAGCACCCGGATCGGCTTGGCGCCGGGGGACAGGACCGGCACCGTGGCGGTGCGCAGGGTCCAGTGCCTTCTCTCGATTCCGGCCGCGTACGCGATGGTCGCGGCGCCGAGGGCGGTCGTGGCGAGGAGTGCGCGGCCCAGCTTGTTCACGTGTCAAGGGTACGGAAGGGCGTTAACTCGATCGGCGCGGCATCCGGCGGGCGGTACCGTTCTGCCTCATGGCGGAGTTGAAGACGCGGCTGAAGAACGACCTGACCGCGGCGATGAAGGCGCGTGAGACGGTCACGGCCGGCGCGCTGCGGATGGCTCTCACGGCTGTCACGAACGAGGAGGTCTCGGGCAAGTCCGCCCGTGAGCTCAGCGACGACGAGGTCGTGAAGGTCCTCTCGCGCGAGGCGAAGAAGCGCAAGGAGGCCGCGGAGGCCTTCGACGGTGCCGGCCGGGCCGAGAAGGCCGAGCTGGAGCGCCAGGAGCTCGCCGTGCTGGAGATCTACCTGCCCAAGCAGCTCGACGAGGCCGAGCTCAAGTCCATTGTGGACAAGGCGTACGACGCCGTCGCCGCGCAGCTCGGTGAGGCGCCGGGGCAGAAGCAGATGGGCCAGGTCATGAAGGCCGTCAACGCCGAGGTCGCGGGCCGCGCCGACGGTGGCCGGGTGGCCGCCGCGGTGAAGGCCAAGCTCGCCGGCTGAACGAACGAGTGCCGCAGCGGCCCGGAAACCGCTGCGGCACCACGAGTCAGAACGCCTTGTCGACCGCGTCCGCGAACTCGCCCATCGAGCCGAACTCCAGGTCGTAGGAGAACTCCCCGGACGGCTCGGGCGTCGCGCCCCAGCCCGGCCTGTCGTGCCTCCGGTTGATCCACACCGACCGCAGGCCCTCGCGCCTCGCCGGAACGTGGTCGTGGAACAGGCTCTGCGCCACGTGCAGCAGTTCCGACCGCTCGATCCCCAACGACTCCAGCGTGCGGTCCAACGCCCGGAAGTGGTTCTCGGCGGGCTTGTACGCGCCGACGTCCTCCGCGGTGACGATCGCCGCGAACTCCCCGCGCAACTGCCGGTTGCTGCCCGCGAACCCGTCCCGGTGCACGTTGGACAGGATGATCAGCTGGTAGTGGGAAGCCAAGCGCGCCAACGCATCCGCGGAGTCGGCGAACGCGGGCCAGTCCGGCACGGACGCCCCGAGCCGCGCGGCCCACGAGTCGCTCACCTCGGCGCCCAGCGCCTCACCCGTGCGCCGGAACGCGGCCGCCAGCACCTCCGGGTACAGCGCGCCCGGCGTCGCAGCCTGCACCGCGGACTCCGCCCGGCCGTAGGCCAGCAGCAGTTCCTCGTCTGAAACCGAAAGGCCGGCCGACCGCGCCCACGGCGAGAGCACGGCGGCGATCCCCGCCTCCCAGTCGATGAGGGTGCCGTAGCAGTCGAAGCTCAAAGCCTTGAACGTCGTCAGGTCCATGACGACAAACTGTAGTACAGTTCAACTGTAGGGCAACCGTATTAGGCTGGTCACATGTCAGCCCTCGACGGCCTCGAAGTCCGGCGCACCACCACGGCCCAGCAGCTCGCCGACGGCCTGTCCGAACGGATCATGGCCGGTGCCTTCGGCCCTGGGGACAGGCTCAGGGAGAGCGCGATCGCCGCCGAGCTCGGGGTCGCCCGCAACACCATCCGCGAGGCCGTGCGCATCCTG
Organism: Lentzea sp. NPDC058450; assembly: GCF_042721395.1. Classification (NCBI taxonomy): domain Bacteria; kingdom Bacillati; phylum Actinomycetota; class Actinomycetes; order Pseudonocardiales; family Pseudonocardiaceae; genus Lentzea; species Lentzea sp. NPDC058450. Next base: position 120,263 of record NZ_JBHXLO010000022.1, on the reverse strand, counting down.
GAGCTGACCGGCCTGGTCCGCTACGAGGTCAACCGCGGCGCCGTCGTCATCGCCCCGACGCCGGAGAAGATCGACGCGCTCTACACCGCCCGCGAACGCCTGGAGACCGCCGCGCTCGCCCGCGCGCCCCGCCCCGAGCAGCTCCAGGCCCTCACCGAGGCGTTCGAAGCGCTCGAAGAAGCAGCCGACAAAGACGACCTGCAACAGATCGTCGACCTCGACCTGGCGTTCCACCAGCAGATCGTCGCGCTGCTCGACAGCGCCAGGCTGGACGAGTTCTTCGCCGGACTCACCCAGGAGCTGCGCTTCTACCTCACGGTGCTCTCAAAAGAAGAGACGCCGGACCAGGTGATCGCGGAGCACCGGGCCATCCTCGACCCGATCCGCCTCGGCGACCGCGAGAAGGCGGTCGCCGAGGTCCGTGCTCACATCGACACGAGCGTCCAGCGCCTCAAAGCGAAACTCGGCAGCTAACGGTTCGGTTCGGTCGGCAGCGTGATCGGTGGCGGCTCGTTCGGGTTGCCGGGATTGGGCGGCGGTGCCGGCGGCTCCGACGCGACCGGTGGCGGCACGTACCCCGAGCTCACCGACAGCGTGATCACCGTGCCGCGCAACGCGTTGCCGCGCGGCGACTGGCTCACCACGGTGCCCTTCGACTTCTCCGAGTTCACCGACTGCTGGCTCACCTTGTAGCCCGCCTGCTCCAGGATCCGGGTGGCGTCGTTGACCTGCCTGCCCACCACGTCCGGGACCTGGATCTCGCGGCCGCCCTTGAGGTACCGCTGCTCCACCTGCGGCAACGGCGAGGCGGGCAACGAGCCGTGCACCTTCGTCATCGTCTCGAACCACGTCTTGGCGGGGATCGTGCCGCCGAAGATGTTGCCGTTGCCGCACAACCGGGGCTGCGCGCCCAGGCAGATCGGCCGCGGCGAGGTGCCGTCGTTGAACGTCTGCACGGCGCCCGCGAAGTCCGGGGTCGCGCCGATGAACGCCGCCGACTTGTACTCCTCGGTGGTGCCCGTCTTCGCGATCATCGGGCGGGTCCACTTGGCGTTGCGGGCCGCCTGGGCCGCGGTGCCGTTGCCGACGTCGTCCTTGCTCATGCCGACCGCGAGGCCGTTCGCGAGGCCCTCGGCGACGACCTGTTCGCAGGGCGCCTCGTTCACCTGCACGGCCTTGCCGTTGCGGTCCAGCACCTTCGCGATCGGCGTGGGCGGGCACCACTTGCCGCCGCTCACGATGGTCGCCGCGACGTTCGCGAGCTCCAGCGTGGACACCGGCGCGGGCGAGAGCGTGAACGACGCGTTGCCGCCGTTCTGCTTGTAGAACTCGGTCTGCGAGATGCGGTTCTGCTTGTCCTTGGCCTTCGGGTCCGGCCGCGTGCCCTGCAGGTTCGTCGCCATCGTCTCGCGCATGCCGAGCCGCGAGGCCATGTCGACGACCGCGTCCATGCCGGTCTGCTCCTCCAGGATGACGAAGCCGGTGTTCGGCGACGTCGCGAGCGCCTGCTGCAACGACATGGAGGACGGGTAGCTGGAGTCGAAGTTCGACAGGCAGTACCAGCGGGTGCCGGGCTCGCCGGTGCTCGGGCAGCGCTGGGCGCCACCCTTGAACACGCGCGAGACGTGCGAGGTCGGCGTCGGGATGACGTTCTCGATGCCGAGGCCCTTCTCCAGCGCCGCCGCGGCCGTGAACACCTTGTAGATGGAGCCGGCGCCGAACTTGTTCTCGACCCCGCTCGGCAGGTCGTACGTCGTCTGGCGCAGGTCCGCCTTCAGGCCGTAGTCGCGGTTCGCCACCAGCGCGAGCACCTCGTGGCGCTCCTTGCCGGGCTTCACGACGGCCATGGTGTTCGCGATGCCGTCGACGGTCTTGCCGACGCCCGCCTCGGCCGCGGCCTTCGCCTGCGAGGTGACGCCCCGGTCCAAAGTGGTCTGAACGGTGTAGCCGCCGGTGCGCAGCTGCTCCTCGCTGAAGCCCGCGCGCTGCAGGTAGTTCACGACGTATGAGCAGAAGAAGCCGTTCTCCGGCCCGGCGCCGACGCAGCCGTTCGGCGGCGTGCGCACCGGGGTCTGCAGACCGAGGCCTTCCTTCTTCGCCGCCTCACCCGCGTCGCGCGACAGCTTGTCGTTCTCGACCATCCTGTCGATCACTTTGTTGCGCCGGTCCAAAGCTTTGTCCGGATACGCTTCGGGGTCGAGTGCTGACGGACTGTTCACCATTCCCGCGAGCATCGCCGCCTGCGGAACCGTCAACTTGTCCGGAGTCGTGCCGAAGTAAGCCTGGGCGGCCGCCGCGATGCCGTAAATGGTCGAACCAAAAGGAACGACGTTGAGGTACCGGGCGAGGATCTCCTCCTTGCCTAGCTTTCGCTCCAGCTGCAGCGAGATCCGGGCCTCGCGCATCTTGCGCGCGATGGTCTGCTCCTGGGCCTTGGCCTGCTCCAGCTTGTTGTTCCTGGCGACCACGTGGACCAGGTAGTTCTTGACGTACTGCTGGGTGAGGGTCGAGGCGCCCTGCGAGACCGAGCCGCTGACCTGGTTCGTCAGGCCCGCGCGGATCGTGCCCTTCCAGTCGACGCCCTGGTGCTCGTAGAACCGCCTGTCCTCGACCGAGATCAGCGCGGCCTTCATAGTCGGCGAGATCTTCTCGGGTGGTGTGAGCACCCGGTACTGGTCGAACAGGTAGGCGATCGGCGCCCCGTCCTTGTCGGTGACCGTGGTGATCAACGGAGGGTCCGTCGTCACCAGGTCTGCGGAGATGCTGTCCACGGTGTCGCTGGCTCTGTTCGAGACGAGACCTGTCGAGCCCACGACGGGGAACAGCATGCCGGCGAGGAGAACCCCAGCCAGCAGGCACAGGCCGAGCATCTTGAGCACGCCATTCCTGACTCGCACGCGCCTCAGCGTACGCCGTACACGAACGGGTGAAGGTGATCAGTAAGTGCCGTTACTCAGCATGAGTAGAGATACGCACGACAGGTAACAGTCGGGTGACCCAGGCTTGGACAGGGAACCGAACGGCACTACAGTCCGTCAACGTCCAAGGAATGCAGCCGTAGCTCGAACGCTACGGCATCCGTGGCAGGGGTGTGGCGGATTTCCACATTTGGACAGCACTGAGGAGTGGGGGATATGAACCAGGGGGATTGGCGTATCAACGCTTCGTGTCGTGACGAAGAGCCGGACCAGCTCTTCGTTCGTGGCGCGGAGCAGCGCAAGGCGAAGCTCGTGTGCCTGGGATGCCCGGTGCGCATGGAATGCCTGGCCGAAGCGCTGGACAACAAGATCGAGTTCGGGGTCTGGGGAGGCATGACCGAGCGCGAACGCCGTGCTCTGCTGCGCCGCCGTCCGGACGTGGACTCTTGGCACGAGTTGCTCGACAACGCACGTCAGGAACACGTCGAGGACTCACGAGTCGGTTAGTCACTCACCGGCCAGCCGGCGACCTATCTCCCGGAGGCCGTCGAGGTCGTGCACGTCGGCGGGCAACGCAGGCACGCCGACCAGCGCGACACCGGGGTGAGCACGCGTGAACCGGGCCAGCAGTCGCTTCTCTCGATCGGCGACTGCCACCCGGTCCGCGTGCAGCCGGAGCACTGCCGCGGCGAGGGGCGCGTCACCGGAGCGGTCGAGGTCATCGGCCGCTGCCAGCGCCTTCGCCGCGGGCAGGTCCGCCGCGAGCACCGGATGCGTCCGGTTCGCGACGAGTCCGCACAACGGCATGTTCTCGGCGCTGAGCCGTTCCACGAAATAGCTCGCTTCGCGCAACGCGTCCGGTTCCGCCGCCGCCACGACCACGAAACCGGTTCCGGGCGAGCGGAGGAGTTCGTACGTCCGCTGGGCGCGCTCGCGGAATCCTCCGAACATGCTGTCGAAAGCCTGAACAAAAGTTGAAGCGTCCTGCAACAGCTGGCCGCCGACGATCGTGGACACGGCCCGCGTGAAAAGGCTGAAACCGGTTCCAACGATCTTCAACAACCCGCGGCCGGACGCCCGCGCGGGCGCCGAGAGCATCCTGATGAACTTGCCGTCGAGCACGGTCGAGAGCCGCTGCGGCGCGTCCAGGAAGTCGAGCGCCGACCGCGACGGCGGGGTGTCGACGATGATCAGGTCCCACTCGTCCTGCGCCACCAGCTGGCCCAGCTTCTCCATCGCCATGTACTCCTGCGTGCCGGAGAACGACGAGGAAATGGTCTGGTAGAAGGGGTTCGACAGGATCTGGTCGGCCCGGTCGCGGCCCGCGTGGGTGAGCACCATGTCGTCGAACGTGCGACGCATGTCGAGCATCATCGCGAACAGCTCGCCCTTGGGCTCGAAGCCGTCCACGACCACCTCGCGCGGGTGGTTGTCGAGCTCCCGCAGACCCAGCGACTGGGCGAGCCGCCGCGCCGGGTCGATCGTCAGCACGACCACGCGCCTGCCGCGTTCGGCCGCGCGCACCGCCAAGGCCGCCGCCGTCGTCGTCTTGCCGACGCCGCCGGAGCCGCAGCAGACGAGAACGCGCGTCTCCAGGTCGTCGAGCAGCGGGTCGAACTCGAGCTTGTTCATCGGACTCCCGCCGCGACCAGCACCTCGGCCAGCTCGTACAGCGCGGCCACGTCCACCCCGTCGGTCAGGTCCGGCAGGTCCAGCGTCGGCAGGTCGGAGTGCGACAGCAGCTCCTTCGCCTCCTCCTGCGACTGAACGCGGATCGCGTGCTCCACGGTCTCGTCGACCAGGCCTTCGAGCGTGAACTCGTCCAGGTCCAGCCCGGCGGCCTGCAACCCCGTGCGCACCCGTGACTCGTCCAGCCTGCCCTGGGCGGCGACCGGCACGGACCGCGCGGGCAGACGTGCCGGCTGCACCCGGTTCACGAACACCGCGCCCGGCCGCAGGTCGGCGCCGTCCAGCTCGGCCACCGCGTCCAGGGTCTCGCGCACCGGCATCTCCTCCAGCAACGCCACCAGGTGCACCGCCGTGTCACCCGAGTGGAGCAACCGCACGACGCCCTCGCTCTGCCCCTTGATCGGACCGACCTTCGCGAGGTCGGCCATGGCCTTCGTGACGTCGAGGAACTTGACCACGCGGCCGGTCGGCGGCGCGTCCAGCACGACCGCGTCGTAGAGGTGGCGGCCGTCCGGCCCGACCCGGTTCACGCACTCCTTGACCTTGCCCGTCAGCAGGACGTCGCGCAGGCCGGGCGCGAGCGTGGTCGCGAACTCGATCGCGCCCATCTTGCGCAGCGTGCGGCCCGCGAAGCCGAGGTTGTAGAACATCGCCAGGTACTCCAGCAGCGCGGCCTCGGCGTCGACGGCCAGCGCGTGCACCTCACCGCCGCCCGGCGCGGACGCGATCCGCTCCTCCGAGTACGGCAGCGGCGCGCGGTCGAAGAGCTGGGCGACGCCCTGCCTGCCCTCGACCTCGACCAGCAGCACCCGGCGGCCACCGGTGGCGAGCGCGAGCGCCAGGGCGGCCGCGACCGTGGTCTTGCCCGTGCCGCCCTTGCCGGAGACAACGTGCAGACGGGCTCGGGTCAGCTCCTCGGTCCACGACGTCACACGTCCAGACTATGTGTGAAATCGGTCGAAGGTGGACTGGTCGGTCAATCGGCCATGGTGAGGAAGAGAACGGCCATCGCGGTTGCGGCCACCAGCCCCCACGCCACGACCGACGGCAGGAACAACGCGATGCTCGCCGTGATGACGACCACGACCACGAGCCCGATGAGCCCCGCCTGGACCACCTGGGTGCGCTGGCTGTGCTTGCGATCACGCACCTGCGCCATGGCGACGAGCACCATCACCAGCCCACCCACCGCGAACAGGCCGGTGGCGATGATCCGCCAGGTCTCCATGTGATCAAGGTAGCTCCAACGACGAGAACCGCGCAGGCGCCGCTCGGGTGGCAAGTTAGGCTCCGCGCATGACGAAGTGGGAGTACGCGACCGTGCCGTTGTTGATCCACGCCACGAAGCAGATCCTCGACCAGTGGGGCGAGGACGGCTGGGAGCTGGTCACGGTGCTCACGAACCCGACCGGTGAGCAGCACGTCGCGTACCTGAAGCGGGTGAAGGCATGAGCGACTGGTCCACCCGCCTGAAGGAACTCGGCATCGAGCTGCCGGGCGTCGCCGCCCCGCTCGCCGCCTACGTCCCGGCCACCCAGAGCGGCCCGTGGGTGTTCACCTCCGGCCAGCTGCCGTTCGTCGACGGCCAGCTGCCCGCCACCGGCAAGGTCGGCTCCGAGGTGTCCCCGGAGGAGGCGAAGCAGTACGCCGCGACGTGCATTCTCAACGCCCTCGCGGCCGTGCACGCGCTCGTGGGGATTGACTCGATCAAGCGAGTCGTGAAAGTTGTCGGGTTCGTGGCCTCCGCCGAGGGCTTCACGGGGCAGCCGGGCGTCATCAACGGTGCCTCCGAGCTGCTCGGCGAGATCTTCGGGGACCTGGGCAAGCACGCCCGGTCGGCCGTGGGGGTCGCAGAGCTGCCGATCGGCGCTCCAGTGGAGATCGAACTGATCGTCGAGGTGTGACATGTCGGACACGTGCCACGAACTGCTCTTCAGGCTGGCCGGGCGCGTCCCGGACGACCTGCTGTGGCGGTACCGGGACTGGGCCTCGTCGGACGCGTACGCGGTGCTCGCGCGGTCGTTACCGCGCACGCTGCTGCACGGACGCATCCCTCTGACCGATCACGAACTACGCCTTTTGCAGGACGCGCTGGTGCCCTACGGGGCGGATCCCGGTTCCCTCAGTTCGGTCAAAGGACTGGACGAACTGCCGCCCACCGACTACACCTTTTCCCCGGAATCACCCGATCGGGTGCCGATGGGAGATTCCGCGTCCGTCGTTCTCGGTGCCACCCTCCGTGGCCGGAACGGGGTCGGCGAGGTCCGCTCCTGCTGGCGCATCGGTCCCGAGGGGATCAACCGCGTCCTGCTGGTGGCGGCCACGACCGGCCACGCCCGGCTGACCGGCGAGTTGCAGCGCGTGCTGCGGGCGCTGGGCGAACACGACCCGTGCGTCGAGGTCGTGCCGTCCGGTCTGGACCTGCCGCCCTACCACCGGGCGGCTCTGGCGGCATCGGAGCTGGTGTGCGCCGGCGCCGAGTCCGATGAGCACCTCGTGCTCAGCTAAGGAGAGCTGACGTGACGAACGACGGTGTCGGCCTGCCGGTCCGTCTCCACGATCTCCTGCTGTCGATGGCCGGGCGCGTGGACGACGACGCCCTGTCGCAGGCCCGCGAGTTCCTCGCGGTCGGAGAACTGGACCGCTCGATCGAGCTGCTCCTCGGGACGCTCCTCGCGGGCGCCATCCCGGTGCTGCCCGACGAGCGCGCGGCGATCACGTGGATCCTCCACGAGGTCCGCTCGGACGCGTCGCTGACCGACCGCCTGCCGGTGGTCGAGATGCTGCCGTTCCTGCGGCACCGCTTCACCTCCGAGACCGACCCGGCCTCGGACATCGCCGGTCACCTGATCCGCGCGGTCTCGGTGCTGCCCGACATCCGCTCGGTGCGGTGCGTCTGGCGTTCGTCGCCGACCGGGTCGACGCCCGGCCCGCTGCCGCAGCGCGTCGTGCTCGTGGACGTCGGTCCGCAGGGCTTCCCGCCCGCGACCGCGTACCGGGTCGACGCGGTGCTGCGCAAGGCGGGCGTGCGCGCGGCCGTCGAGGTCCTGACGACCGGCGTGCAGCTCAGCGACTACCACGCGGCCGCGGTCACGTCGTCGCGTGCCATACCGATCTCCGGGGCACCCGTCCCGGTGGCCGACCACGTGGCGCAGCAACAGCAAGCGTGGTTCGACCAGCCGGTCGAGGAGCTTCCCGCTCCGGCGCCGGTGGCCGAGCCGACACCGGCGCCGGAGCAACGGGAAGAGACCGGCTCACGACGCACACGTTCCACCCCGGCCCTGGAGGGCTCGCAACCCTTCCCGCCGAAGCCCGTGAAGCGCATCCCGATGGCCTCCAAGGAGCCCGAGATCGAGACGCTTCCCGAGCCCGTTCCGATCAACAGGGCCGAGGTGACCACCGAGCTCAAGGCAGACGAGCTCGCGGCACTGCAGGCCGCACTCGCCGAGCCCGCCGAGCCCTCCTCGGTGGACGCGAACCTCAGCGAGCGCGAACGAGCCCTGCTGCAGCAGCTGCACGAGGAGCTGGCGCAGCGGGAGCAGTCAGGGCCGCAGGGGCCCGACAGCGGCCGGTGGCAGATCGACAGGTCCTCGACGCGCCAGTCCGCGTTCGGGGCCACGAACAACGGCCACCAGCCTCAGTAACCGCTCTTCAGGTATTCGAGCTGGGCCCGCACCGACCACTCGGCGGCGGGCCACAGCACCCTGTCCACGTCCGCGTAGACGACCTCGACGACCTGACGCGGGGTCGGGGCGCCGCCGAGCCGTTCGACGGCCTGGCGGACCTGCTCCAGGCGCTGGGTGCGGTGGGCGAGGTACATCCGCGCGGCCTCGCCGGCGTCGGCGAGCTCCGGGCCGTGGCCGGGGAGCACCGCGGTGTTCTCGGGCAGTTCGGCCAGCAGCTTGAGCGACTCGAAGTAGTCGCCCAGCCTGCCGTCCGGGTGGGCCACGATCGTCGTGCCGCGGCCCAGCACCGTGTCGCCGGTCAGCACCGCCTCGCCGTCGATCACGAAGCACAGCGAGTCGCTGGTGTGGCCGGGCGTGCCGAGGACCCGCAGTTCCAGGCCTGAGCTGGTGATGACGTTCCCGTGCGTGAGGCCTTCCGACCCGTAGGTGAACGTCGGGTCGAGCGCGCGCACCGGAGCGTTGACGAGTTCGCCGAACCGCTTGGCGCCTTCGGAGTGGTCCGGGTGGCCGTGGGTCAGCAGGATCTCGGAGACCGGGCCGTGCTGCGCCACGCGACCGAGGTGCGTCTCGTCGAGCGGGCCGGGGTCGATCACCACGTACGACTCGGCGTCCGGGGCCTTGAGCAGCCACGTGTTGGTGCCGTCGAGGGTCATCGGCGACGGGTTGTCCGCGAGCAGCACGGCGGCGTGTTCGGTGACCTGGCGGAGCTCACCGTAGAGCGGGTGCGCGGCGCGGGCGCCGATCAGCGGGGAGCCGCTCACTGGAACACCACCCGGATGACGTCGCCGTCGCGGATCAGCTTGGGGATGATCTTCTCGACGCTGCGTTCCTCGGCCATGACCTTGCCGACGCTGCCGAGCGCGCCCACCTCGTCGAGCGTGCGCCAGGTGGGCGGCATGAGCATCCGTCGGCCCTCCTGGGCGTCCTGGATCGCGTTCCCAGGCGTCTGCCAGGCCGCGTCCGACGCCTCGGTGGTCTCGCCGTCCGCGTTCTGGCCCTGCGGCAGCGCGGCGACGAAGAACCTGGTGTCGTACCGGCGCGGCTCCTCGTACGGGGTGACCCAGTTGGCCCACGGGCGCAGCAGGTCGGCGCGCAGCACGAGGTTGTTCTGACTGAGGAACTGGGCGAGCGAGATCTCGCGGTCGACCAGCTGCTGCCGCGCCTGCGCGTACTGGCTCGTGTCGGCGACGACCGAGCCGGCGTCCGGGCCCGCGAGCAGCACGCCCGACTCCTCGAACGTCTCGCGCACGGCCGCGCACACGAACGCCCTGGCCGTTCCCTCGTCGACGTTGAACACGTCGGCCCACCACTTCGGCTCCGGCCCGGTCCACGCGACGGACGTGTCGGCGTCACGCCGGTCGACCCCGCCACCGGGGAAGACCGACATGCCGCCCGCGAACGCCATGCCCTTCACGCGGCGCAACAGGAAGGCCTCCAGGCCCTCGGCGCCGTCGCGCAGCAGCACGACGGTGACGGCGTCCTTGGCTTCGGCGGGTTGGGAGACCGGCTTCGCGGGTACCAGGTTTCCCGGCAAGGTCATGTCGTCGGGCATCCTCCGAGCGTACGACCGCGCTAACCCGAGGATGGTGTGATGGCGACGAAGGTCTCCGGTTGTCTGGTGCAGGTGCTGCTGTTCCTCCTGGGGGCGGTGCTGGCCACCGGCCTGACGGCGGTGGCGGGCGTGGTGATGTTCGTGCCCGACCGCACGACCGTGATCAGGGTGGATCCGACGGCCGACACCCCCGGCGTGTACGTCAAGGAGGTCTCGCGGCTAGTCGGCGGCACCTACTACGAGATCTGGCTGGGCCCGACCGAGGACCGCGGCCACGTCGTGACGGTGCCCACCGGCTGGGACCACGACCCGAGGCGCGAGTCGTCCTCCGACGGCATGCGCCTGAAGTTCGGCAACGGCGGGGAGATCTTCGTCCCCAAGGCCAGTTACTCCTGAGGCAGGATGGGCGAGTGGACGAACAGCTGCGCGTAGGACTTGTCGGCGCCGGACCGTGGGCGGAGATGATCCACGCCCCGGGCATCGCGAACCACCCCGGCACCTCCCTGACCGGAGTCTGGGCCCGCCGCCCGGAAGCCGCCACCTCCCTGGCGTCCTCCTACGGCGCCGAGGCCTTCGCGGACTACGACGCAATGCTGTCCACTGTGGACGCAGTGGCGTTCTGCGTACCTCCGGGCGTCCAGGGCCCGATGGCCCTGAAGGCCGCACAGGCAGGCAAACACCTGATCCTGGAAAAGCCGATCGCCTCCTCCGTCGAGGAGGCCGAGGCCCTGGTCTCCGCCGTAGAAGCAGCAGGCGTCGCGTCCCTGGTCGTCCTGACCCGCCGCTACGCCCCGGAAACCAAGGAGATGCTCGCGCAACTCCACCGCACCGGCGGCTGGACCGGCGCCGACAGCCGCTGGATCTCCGGAGCCCTTCTATCCGGCCCGTTCTCCGACTCCCCGTGGCGCCACGACAAGGGCGCCCTCGACGACGTGGGCCCGCACGCCTTCGACCTGCTGGACGCGGCCCTGGGCGAGATCACCGACGTCCTCGCCGCCAACGTCACCGACACCGGCCTCTGGCAGGTGATCCTGCAACACTCCGGCGGCGCCACCAGCACCGTCTCCTTGTGCCTCTCCTTGCCGGTGCAGCCACCTTTCGCCGACTTCACCGTCTTCGGCGAGAACGGCCACCGCACCCTGACCAACCGCGACACCCCGGCCGCCGAGTGCTTCACGAACCTGCTCGACGACTTCGTGGCCATGGTGCACAGCGGCACCGTCACGCACGAGTGCGACGCACGCCGAGGCCTGCACCTGCAACGAATCATCGACCAGGCCCGTCGCAAGGCAGAAAGCACTTCCTGACCACCACGCACGCACGCAACCGCAGTCGTCAACGCAGGCCAACCACGCACGCAAACCAGGCGCGCGCCCTCAGCCGCAGTCGTCAACGCAGGCCAACCACCTACGCAGGCCCGGCGCGCGGTGCCAACCGGATAGCCGTCGACGCAGGCCAACCACTTACGGAACCTGGCACGCGATGCCGAAGGCGAGCCCGAACGGGCTGATGCCCGCCACAGAGCCGGTTCCACCCGCGCATGGCGATTGGGGCTTGACTTTGGGTGCGAGGTGCTAGCTTCTCGAGCTCGGCCGGGCGCTTTTCAGCCCGGCCTTTTCCGGCCGACCAGCGCCTCGCAAGGGCCCCGAAGTCAAGCCCCAATCGCACACCCCAGGTCTTTCGTCGAGACCCGCGCAACCAACTCTCGCAACCGCAGCCCAAGCAACCCAACGCAACCCACCCCGCTGGAACAGGAACCCGACCACAAAACTCCACCCGCGGACCCCAAAAATTGTCAGGGGTGCCCGCTAGCGTCCAGAACCATGGACCTAACCGCCACGACCAGCGCCTTGGCCGCAGCCGCCGCCGAGGTGGCGCGCCTGCTCCCCACGCGCGTGCTCGACCCGGTCCTCGCAGGCCTCCGCCTCCGCGCCGGCACCGACGTGGAGGTAGCGGGCAGCGACCAGGAACACGGCGTGCGCCTCACCATCAACGCCACCGTCCACACCGAGGGCGAGGTCCTGGTCCCGGCGAAGCCACTGGCCGCCACCCTCCAGGCCCTGGACGACCCTCAGGTCAGGCTGAAGGTCGAGGGCCAGCGGCTGGCCGTCCGCACGCCCACCTCAAGGTTCGCCATCCCGCTGCTCGACCTGGACCACCACCCCGGGGTGCCGCAGCTACCGGTGCTCCGGGGTCACGTCGAGGCCGATAAGCTGAAGATCATCGCGGCGGTGGCCGGCGCAGCCAGCCGGGACGACGCGTTGCCGATCTTCACCGGCATCCGGGTCTGGTCGGACGCGGGCAGGTTGCACTTTCTGGCCACCGATCGCTACCGGATGGCCCACGGCACGGTGCCGTGGGAACAAGAAGGTCAACTCGACCTGTTGGTACCTGCGAAGGCAATTGTCGAAGCAGCCCGGCAGGCCCAAGGCCGTGTCGCCCTGCACGCGAACGAAGACCGACTCGGTCTTGCCTGGGGAAACAACTCGATCTCCACCGCGCTCCTGGCCGCTCCGTTCCCGGACGACCGCGCGCGCCGACTCCTGGAGGCAGTCATCGACAGCACGGTGCTCGTGGACGCCGACGCGCTGGCGCGCGCCGTCCGCCGAGCCACGCCCTACGGCGGACCTCACCAGGCCGTGACCATCCAGGTCGAGGACTCCGAGGTCAGAGTCAAGGGCAACGACCCGCAGCAGGGCGAGTCGGAGGAGTTCGTCAAGGCCACGGTCGAGGGCGACCACCTGACCAAGACCTTCCAGGCCCGCTACCTCGCGGACGCGCTGAAGGCGTTCGCCGGCCGCCGGATCGAGCTGAAGATCCAGGACGGCCTGCGCTCGACCGTGCTCACCTCGGAGCCAGGTGAGGACGGCGTCGAGCTCACGTACCTCGTCGTGCCGATGCGCTCGGTGGCCTGACCGGCCTGCACGCAAAGGGCCGGCCCGAAACCGGACCGGCCCTGCAAGGCAGCGTCGACACGAGGCGAGCCCAGCTATCTCAGCGCAAGCTCACCTACTCACGCGAGCTGAACACATCCACCTCGCACAAGCCGAACTCAGCGCAAGCTCACCTACCTCAGCGCGAGCGGAACTTCGCTCACCTCAGCGTGAGCCCACCCACCCTCACGCGAGGTGGGCTCATCCACCTCAGCGCGAGGCGAGCTCCATCTCCGACCGCGCCGGCACCTCGGCCGGCACCCCGCGCCGAACCGTCCCGCGCAGCAGCCACACCGCGGCGGCGATCAGCAGCCCCGCCACACCGGAGGCGACGAACGCCGGCCGCGTGCCGAAGTGCTCGATCAGCTGCCCGGACAGGCCCTGCCCGATGGCGAGGCCGACGGTCACCGAGGTGATCACCCAGCCGAACGCCTCCGCGGCCATGCCGTTGGGCGTGACCTGCTCGATCGCCGCGGAGTGCGCGGTCGACTGCGGCGTGATCAGCGTGCCCACCAGGAACAGCGCCACCGCCAGGCCGACGAGCGTCGCCGGGATGGCCAGCAGGAACGCCAGCAGCGCGAACCCGCCCAGCAGCACCGGCAGCCGCAGGTGCATCGGGCGCGGCCACGGGCGCATGCCGTAGAGCACGCCGAAGATCACCGAGCTGATCGACCACAGCGACAGCATCAGCCCGCCCATCGAGGCGTGGCCCGCGGCCTTGGCGAACGCCGGCACGGCCACCTCGACGAAACCGATCGTCACACCGAAGCCCAGGGCGGCCAGCGCCACCGTGCGCATGCCGGGGTAGGCGAACGCACCGAGCAGCGGACGAGGAACCTGTTCGACCGGGCCCCACGCGCGGACCACCGGGTTGAAGGCGAACCACAGGGCGCCGATGACCATCAGCACGCCACCGACGACCACGCCGGTGCCCGCCCACGGAGCCGCCAGCAACAGACCGGCGAGACCGGGGCCGAGGATGAAGAAGACCTCCATCGAGATCGCCTCGTAGGCGTAGCCCGCCATCCGCGTCGGACCGGCCGGCACCATGCGCTCCCACAGCGCGCGGGAGGCCGAGCCCACCATCGGTTCGGTCGCGCCGACGCCCAGAGCCAGCGGCACCAGCACGAACACCGACGCGCGCGCCTCGACGGCCAGCACCGAGACCAGCACGAACAGCGCGAACAAGCCCGTCACGTACAGCAGGGGACGGGTCGGGCCGAAGCGGTCCATCAGCCGGCCCTGGATCACCGACCCGAGCGCCACGCCCACCAGTGCCGCCGCCGAGACCATGCCGGCGACCGCGAACGACCCCGTCGCGCGCTCCACGTAGAGCAGCAGCGAGAGCCCGACCATCGCGATGGGCAGGCGGGCGAGCAGAGACGCGACAACAGGGCCGCGCATGCCGGGGGTCGTCAGGGCAGCACGGTAGTCGGACAGGCGAGCAGAGTGGGACATGTGTACCAGTATGCCAAACCTGGTACGGATGTACCAGATCAGGTGCGCAGGGTCACCAAGGTTGCGATTGGGTCACGGGAATGGGATGACCGGGTGAAACATGCAACGAATAGGCCTCGGACGAGGTCCTTGAGGGTGAAAGGGCTTGAGCGGTCGGGGTGGAGACATGCGAAAGTTGACTCATCCACCGAGACCAACCTCTGGCTTGAGGGTCGGGGCCTACGCGCCAGAGGGATGGAAGGCACGGTTCGTCGGGGGATGGGCCGTGCACCACAAAGGACCGGTGCGCCACGTCGGGGGTGGCGCCCGGTCCTTTGTGTACTCCAGGAAAAGCGAACGGGCTCGTCGGTGAAGACCGACGAGCCCGAATACAGCTAGCGGGCGCGGCGCGCGAGGCGCTCCGGGTCCAGGATCAGCACGCTCTTGCCTTCGAGCCGCAGCCAGCCGCGGTGCGCGAAGTCGGCCAGAGCCTTGTTCACGGTCTCGCGGGACGCGCCCACGAACTGGGCGATCTCCTCCTGCGTCAGGTCGTGCGTGACGCGGAGCAGGCCGGCCTCCTGCGAGCCGAAGCGCTGTGCGAGCTGCAACAACGCCTTGGCGACGCGGCCGGGCACGTCCGTGAAGATCAGGTCGGCCAGCATCGAGTTCGTCCGGCGCAGCCTGCGGGCCAACGCCCTCAGGAGCTGCTCCGCGATCTCCGGCCGGTTGGTGATCCACTGACGGAGCGCGGGGCGGTCCATGGACACCGCGCGCACCTCGGTCACCGTCGTCGCGGTCGACGTGCGGGGGCCGGGATCGAAAATGGACAGTTCGCCGAACATGTCGGAGGGCCCGAAGATCCCCAACAGATTCTCGCGGCCGTCCGGCGACTTGCGGCCGATCTTCACCTTGCCGGACTGGATGATGTACAGGCGATCGCCCGGCTCACCCTCCGCGAAGATCACGTGGCCACGCGGGAACTCCACCGTCTCAAGAGTCGTCGCCAGCGCCTCTGCAGCTGCCGGGTCAACACCTTGGAAGATGCCCGCTCGCGCCAGGGTCTCGTCCACCTCGTCCCTCCTAATCGACGCGACGGCACGCCTACCACCATCTTTGGTGGAGTCAGCGCCGTGCCGCCGATCACTGCGTTGCAGTCTAAGGGCTCTCTTGTGGATCGCCGCTCGGCTCGCCGTCTTAGTAGGAACAACGCGACTGACTCGATCCAGAGCCCAACGAATCAGTCTACGCCATTCGGGTGCTGGTCAGCACGGGGCCACCTGCGACCGGCGCATATGTCCGGTTCGCGAAGGCCGGCGACCGTGCCGGTACCTAGCGGACGCGCTTGCGGGCACCACCGCGGCCGCGGCGACGCAGGCGGAACATGTCGAGTGCGCGACCGATGCCGTGTCCGTAGAGCGCCTTGACCTCTTCGGGCCTGGCGGACTCCAGGAACTCCTCGACCTCGTTCTCCTGCACGGCAACGTGCCGGAGCTTCGCTTCAACCCGCTCCATGAAGAGCGCGAAGAACATGATCACGATCGGAACGACGATCACAAGCCAGGCAGTCATGATGCTCCGAAGTGTGGCGCATGAGGGATTCGAGTGCGGATCTAGGGGTCGGTTCCGGCGTGTTGACTACTCTGGATCAGTGCCCGCTACCAAGAAGCCGGAAACCAAACTAGGTCTGACGCGCAGGGCCCGCCGGATGGTGCGCGTGCTGGCCGAGGGCTACCCCGACGCGCACTGCGAGCTGGACTTCACCACGCCGCTCGAGCTGGTCGTGGCGGTCATCCTCTCCGCGCAGTGCACCGACAAGAAGGTCAACGAGGTCACCCCCGCGCTCTTCAAGAGGTATCCGACGGCCGCCGACTACGCCGGTGCCGATCGGACGGAACTCGAAGAGATGCTCCGCCCCACCGGTTTCTTCCGGAACAAGGCGACGTCTCTGCTCGGTCTCGGTGCCGCCCTTGTGGAGCAGCACGACGGTGTGGTGCCGGGAAACATGGAGGAGCTGGTCAAGCTCCCTGGTGTAGGACGCAAGACGGCCAACGTGGTTCTCGGCAACGCGTTCGATGTGCCCGGGCTCACAGTCGACACCCACTTCGGCCGGCTCGTGCGCCGCTGGGGCTGGACCGATCTCGAGGACGCCGTGAAGGTCGAGCACGCCATCGGCGAGCTGATCGAGAAGCGCGACTGGACCATGGCCTCGCACTGGATCGTCTTCCACGGCCGCCGCGTCTGCCACGCCAAAACCCCTGCTTGTGGTGCCTGTCTGCTCATGAAGGACTGCCCGTCGTACGGCCTCGGCCCGGAGGACCCGGACAAGGCCGCCAAGCTCGTCAAGGGCGATGAGAAACCACACCTGATCGAGCTCGCCGAGCGGGTTCGGGCGGGTGAGAAGCTGGGAGGGTGAACAACCGCACGCGCTGGCTCGTCGTCGTGCTCGTCCTCGGCGTGGCGGGCGTGGTCGCGCTGTGGCCGCGTGACGAGTCACCGCCGCCGCCCACGCCCTCCCGCCCGACGCAGGACATCGCGGCGTTGCGCGTGCAGGCCCAGCTACGGCCGTGCGTGCCCGGTGCGCAAGAAGGCATTGGTGTGACGTGCCTCGGTGACGGCACCCGGACGGCCCTCGCGCTCAAGGGCCCGCTCCTGATCAACTTCTGGGCGACCTGGTGCCAGCCGTGCCAGGAGGAGCTGCCCGTGCTGGATTCCTACGCGAAGCAACCAGGTGCCGTGCCGGTCGTCCCAGTTCTTGTGGAGAGCAGGGAGGCGGACGGCCTGGAGCTGCTCGCCCGGCTCGGCGTGCGGCTGCCGTCCGTCCACGACGAGGCCGACGGGCTGCGCAAGCAAGTCAAGGCGCCGAAGTCGCTCCCCGCCACGTATTACGTATCAGCGGACGGTCAAGTCCGGCAGATCACCGATCCGCCGTACTTCACCGCTCCGGACCAGGTGGAGAAGGCGGTTCGATGACGGAGGCGGCAGAGCCACCCGACTGGATGCGGCGCCTGGCCAAAGCTACCGAGGAGATCGACGCACGAACGTTCATGCGGGACCCGCGCACCTCGCAGCGGGCCTACCGCAAGGCGGCCGTGCTGATGCTGTTCGGCGAGTCCGAGGACCACGGGCCGGACGTGCTGCTGCTGCGCAGGGCGGACACGTTGGGCTCGCATCCGGGTCAGGTGGCGTTCCCCGGCGGAGCGCAGGACGACACGGACGACGGCCCGGTGGGCACGGCATTACGCGAGGCTTACGAGGAGACCGGTGTACTTGAGTCAGGAGTGAGACCACTGGCTTTGCTGCCGGAGCTGTACGTGCCGGTGTCGGGGTTCGTGGTCACGCCCGTGCTCGCCTACTGGGAACAGCCGAGCCCCGTCGCACCGGTCGATCCGGCGGAGACCGCCGCGGTCGCGCGTGTGCCCGTGGCGCATCTCGCGGATCCCGCCAACAGGTTCCGCGTGCGTCACCCCTCGGGCTACGTCGCGGCGGCGTTCTCCGCGCCGGGCATGCTGGTGTGGGGTTTCACCGCGGGGTTGATCAACGGCCTGATCGCACTCGGCGGCTGGGAACAGCCGTGGGACGCGACCGATGTGCGTGACCTTGAACTAGCGTTGCGCGCTACACAGTGAGGCGGAGGTTTCGGGTTGAACTGGGTTGACCTGCTCGTGCTGGGCCTTGCCGCGATCGCCGCGGTGTCCGGGGCCAGGCAAGGCATGGTCGTCGCGCTGCCCGCGTTCGTCGGTGTGCTCGTCGGCCTGATCCTGGGCACGCAGATCGCACCGCTGCTGGTGTCCCAGTTCGAGAACGTCGTCACCAAGGTCGTGTTCGCGGTCGGCATCGTCGTGCTGCTCGTGGCGCTCGGCGAGACCATCGGCGTCTACATCGGGCGGACCATCAAGGCGAGGGTCAACGCGTCGCCGTTGAAGGGCGCGGACAACGCCCTGGGCGCGATCGTGCAGGGCTTCGTCGTCTTCATCGTGGCGTGGATGATCGCGCTGCCGCTGACCTCGGTCGTCGGCCTTCCCGACCTCACGTCGTCGCTCAAGCAGTCGGTGATCCTCGGCAAGGTCGACGAGACCATGCCGCAGGCCGCCAGGGTGCTGTCCAACGACCTGCAGAAGCTCTTCGACGTGTCGGGCTTCCCGCAGGCGATGGACCCGTTCAACCGCACGCCGCTCAAGGAGGTCGAGCCGCCGAACAGCCAGCTCGCCGACTCCCCGGTCGCGAAGCGGCTCCAGGCGAGCGTGCTCAAGGTCCGCGGCCGGGCGCCGTCGTGCTCCCGTGCGCTGGAAGGCACCGGTTTCGTCATCGCGCCCGAGCGGGTCATGACGAACGCGCACGTCGTCGCCGGCACGAACGAGGTGACGGTCGAGGTCGGCCGCGGCCAGTTCGACGCGACAGTCGTCTCCTACGACCCGCGCACCGACGTCGCCGTGCTCGCGGTGCCGGACCTGGAGGCCACGCCGCTGCAGTTCCGCAGCGACGAGGTGCAGCCGGGCGAGGACGGCATCGTGCTCGGCTACCCCCTCGACGGCCCGTACAAGTCGTCTCCCGCCCGCGTTCGCGAGCGGATCCCTCTGCTGCGCGGCCCGGACATCTACGACGCCCAGACGGTCACGCGTGACGTCTACACGGTGCGCGCGGAGGTCCGCTCGGGCAACTCCGGCGGCCCGCTGGTCGACCCGAACGGGCGCGTGATGGGCGTGGTCTTCGGTGCCGCGGTGGACGACCCGGAGACGGGCTTCGTGCTCACGGCCCAGCAGGTGCAGTCGATGGTGCAGAAGGCGCCGACGCTGACCCGGAGGGCCTCTACCCAAGGTTGTGCTTCGTAGCGACGCCGGCGAGCACGTAGTCGAGGCCGATCTCGAACCTGTGCGCCGGGTCGGTGTCGCTGGACTCGTGCATGACCCTGGCCAGCGTCGGGAAGCGGCCGGTGGCGAGCATCCGTTGCATGTACGGACCGGAGGCTCGCTGCCACTGCTCCTCGGTCAGGCCCGACGACCGTTCCGCGCGCAGTTCGGTGATCTCGCCGCGGACCGCGCCGAAGACGTACGCCATCACCGCGCCGACCACGCCGAGCACCTGGTCGATGTCCTCGAACCGGACCGTGGCGAGCGTGGTCTCCATGTGGGTGAGCGCGTGCGGGCCCTGGTGCGGGCGGTTGCTCAGCAGGTCGATGAACCACTCGTGCCGCTTCGCCGCGTCCCGGACGCCGTGCGCGACGTGCCGCAGACCCGCGCGCCAGTCCGCTGACGGCGGCGGTGGCGTGATCTCGCCGTAGACCTCGTCGACCATCAGGTCCAGCAGTTCGTCCTTGGTCTCGACGTAGCCGTACAGGCGCATCGGGCCGGCGCCGAGAGCCGCCGCGACCTTGCGGAACGACACCTCGTCGAGCCCGCCCTCGTCGGCGAGCCTGATCGCGGCGCTCACGATCAGGTCCCTGCTCAGCGGGGTCGGGGACGGCTTGCTGGGCGGCTCTGGGCGGTCCCACACGGCTTCGTTCGACATCGGGCTGGACAATACAGCGTCTCATCGCGATACAGTGTATTGAGCGATACAGCGTATTGGGAGGATGCGATGAGGACTTCGGTACTGGTGGTCGGGGGAGGCCTGGCGGGCACGTCGGCCGCGCTGTTCCTGGCGTGGCGCGGGGTGGACGTGATCCTGGTGGAGAAGCATCCGGGCAGCTCACCGCACCCGCGAGCGGTCGGGTTCAACGGCCGCGTCGGCGAGTTGCTGCGGGCGGTCGGCCTGGAGGGCGCGCTGCCGGCGAGCCGGATGGCGAAGGGGTTCGGCATCCGGCGCGTGCGGTGCGCGAGCCTCGTCGGGGAGAGGTTCGAGGAGACGTTCTGGACGCCTCCGGCGCAGCTCTCGGACGTCGAGTACTCGCCGACGGCGGGGGTCGGCGTGGCGCAGGACCGGATGGAACCGCTGCTGCGCGACAAGGCCCGCGAGCTCGGCGCGGACATCCGGATGAGCACCCGGATGCTGGAGTTCGCGCAGGACGACGAGGGCGTTACGGCACTCGTCCAGGGCGACGGCGAGCCGTACGAGATCCGCGCGGACTACCTGGTCGCGGCGGACGGCCACCGCAGCCCGGTGCGCGAGCAGCTCGGCATCACCCGCACCGGCCGCGGGTACATGCACACCTCCCGCAGCGTGCTGTTCCGCGCGCCGCTGGAGGAGTACCTCAAGGACGGCGTCGGCCAGTTCGCCGTCGAGGGCGTCGGCTTCCTGACCACCTACGGCGACGGCCGCTGGGTCCTGATGCTCGACGACCGCGAGTACACCGAGCCGGAGCTGATCGACAAGATCACCCAGGCCATCGGCCGCGACGACCTGCCGATCGAGATCATCACCACGGGCCGGTGGACGATCTCCGCCTCGGTCGCCGACCGGTTCTCCGAGGGCCGGATCTTCCTCGCCGGCGACGCGGCGCACACGTTGCCGCCGAGCCGCGGCGGGTTCGGGGCGAACGTCGGCATCGAGGACGCCCACAACCTCGCCTGGAAGCTCGCCGCGGTGATCGGCGGCGAGTCGGCACCGTCCCTGCTGGACACCTACGACGAGGAGCGGCGGCCCGTCGCCACCCTCTGCCACCAGCAGATCTTCGCCCGCAACGACGGCCACAACCGCGACGGCGAGGCCGAGGACGCCACGCTCTACGACAACAACGCCATGCACTACGGCGTGCTCTACCGCTCGTCGGCCGTGCTCGGCGCAGGACCAGAGCTCCCGCCCGCCGCGCTCCCGGAGGAGTGGAACGGCCAGCCGGGCACACGCGCCCCGCACGCGTGGGTCGAGCCAGGCCGGTCCACTGTGGACCTCTTCGGCCGCGGCTGGGTGCTCGTGGCCGACCACCCGCAGTGGCAGGAGGCCGCGGAGGGCCTGACCGTCCACTGCGAACGGATCGAGCACCTGGACCTGTTCGGACTGTCCGCCAAGGGCGCGTCGCTGGTCAGGCCCGACGGCTACGTCGCCTGGCGGTCGACCGACCTGCCGGACGACCCGGCCGGTGCGCTCAAGGCCGCGTTCAGCTCAGTTTCTGCAGGAACTCGGTGATCAGCCTGCTCGTGGTGTGGGACGCCTCCTGGTTGGGGAAGTGGCCCACCCCGGGCAGGTAGCGGAACTCCGACGACGGCCCGAGCCACGGCAGCGAGTCGCGTGCGGCCGACTCGGGCACGATCGGGTCCACCGAGCCGTGGATCTGCAGCACCGGCACCTGCATCGGCTTGTCGACGGCCTCGGCGAACCGCCGGCCGTCGCTGCGCAGCTGCGAGCGCACCGCCCAGCGGTAGTACTCCAGCGCGCTGTGGGCGACGCCCGGCACCGTCATGGCCTGCCGGCAGCGGCGGATGACCTCGTCGAACTCCGGCGCGGACCGCCACTTCGGGCCTGCCCAGGCCGAGATCAGCTTGGCGACCTGCAGGCCGTTCTCGCCGGTCAGCCAGCGTTCGGGGTAGACCGGCAGCTGGAACCGCAGCACGTGCGAGTTCCGGCGCGGATGCCTGCGGAACGCCCGGCGCGTGACCAGCGGGTGCGGTGCGGACAGCACGGAGACCGACGAGACCAGGCGCGGGTGCAGGGCGCCGACCGTCCACGCCGTGGCGCCACCCCACGCGTGTCCCACCAGGTGTGCGCGTTGGGCGCCGAGCGCCTTGATCAGGCCCGCGATGTCACCCGCGAGGGTGAAGCCGTCGTAGCCGCGCGGGGGTTTGTCCGAGTCGCCGTAGCCGCGCAGGTCGACGGCCACCGCGCGGTAGCCGGCCTCGGCCAGCGCGGTCAGCTGGTGCCGCCACGACCACCAGAACTCGGGGAACCCGTGCAGGAGCAGCACGAGCGGTCCCTCACCGAGCTCGGCGACGTGCAGGCGGATGCCGTTCGCCGACACGTCGCGGTGCGTCCACGGACCCGCGACCCGCACGACGGACGGGTCGGGTTTGCGGCTCAGTTGTCGTCGCCCCTGCGCGTGAGGGCCGCGACGGTGTCCTTCGCGGCCGCGATCGACTTCTCCGGCGCCTTGATCTTCTTCAGCTTCCGGATGCCGAGCCAGACCATCGCACCCGCGGTCAGCAGCATCACGAGGAAGACGAGGCCGAAGCCCGCCCACCGCGGCCAGCCCCACCACTCGGAGAAGCCGAAGCCGAGGGCCATGAAGAAGAAGAACATGCTGAACGAGACGACGGCGAGGGCGACGACGAGGAACGCACTGCCCTTGGCGCCCTTCTTCAGCTCGCCGACGAGCTCACCCTTGGCGAGCTCGACCTCCGCTCTGACCAAGGTCGACACGTGCGCGGTCGCGTCGCGGACGAGGCCGCCGATCGAGGCCTCGGCGGTGGGGTCGTCTGCGGTCAGCGGAATCGACGCGATGTGCTCCCTGGTGGTCACTCGGACATGGTGCCATGTGCCCGGCTGCGACGAATGAGCAACACCGCGGCGAGCAGCGACGCGATCATCGAGGCGAGCAACACAGCGGCTTTCGCGGTCTCCGGGGTTTCGAGCGAGAGATCGGCGATCAGCAGGCTGACGGTGAACCCGACGCCGCCCAGCGTCGCCACCGCCACGATGTCGCGCGGCCCCGCCCCGGACGGCCACACGGCCGCCTTGAACCACACGGCGAGCGCGGACGCCCCGACGATCCCGATCACCTTGCCGATGATCAACCCGGCCATCACGCCCAGCGCGATCTTGTCCGAGAACAGCTTCCCGAACGCCTCCGCGCCCACCGGCACACCCGCCGCGAACAGCGCGAACACCGGCACCGCCACCCCGGCCGAGAACGGCTGCAACCGGTGCTCCAGCCGCACGGCGGGCGCCTCGGCCTCGTACGGGTCGCGCCGCACCCGCGTCAGCAGCGCCAGCGCGACGCCCGCGATCGTGGCGTGGATGCCCGACTCGTGCATGAACCACCAGGTGGCGAGCGCGATGGGCACGTAGAGGAACGGGCTGGTGATCCTCTTGTGCTGGAGGAACCAGTAGAGCGCCAGCAGCAGCACGACCGCGCCCGCCGCGAGCAGGTTGAACTTCGCGGTGAACAGGATCGCGATCACGATGATCGCCCCCAGGTCGTCCACGACGGCCAGGCTGAGCAGGAACACCCGCAGGCTCGACGGCAGCCCGGACGCCGTCAGCGCCAGCACCCCGAGCGCGAACGCGATGTCCGTCGCGACCGGGATCGCCCACGCCTTCTCGATCCCCGGCTGGCCCCAGCCGACACCGAGGGCGATCAGCGCGGGCACGATCATCCCGCCGATCGCCGCGATGATCGGCAGCACCGCGGCCTTGAAGTTCGACAGCTCGCCGACGACGAGCTCGCGTTTGAGCTCCAGCCCGGCGACGAAGAAGAAGATCGCGAGCAGACCGTCCTTGGCCCAGTCGCCGACGCTCAACGGGCCCAGGTGGAGGTCCCGCAGTCCGAAATAGGCGGACGAGAGCGGGGAGTTGGCCCACAGCAACGCGATGGCCGTGGCGCCGAGCAGAACGGTGCCACCGACGGTCTCGGTGCGGAGGTAACGGGCGAAGTCGGCGATCTTGCTGGACACAGCGCTCCCGGGGCGGTCGAGGTACACGAATACTCGTGCCGACCAGACTTCCCGGCTCACCTAGATGCGATCTTAACGCCAACGGGCGCCCTCGCGTGAGGACGCCCGTCACGTTTCGCAGCTGATCAGTCCTCGGACTTGCCCGACTGCAGGCCGGCCGAGATCAGGTCCATGACCGACGAGTCGGCCAGCGTCGTCACGTCACCGACGGTGCGGTTCTCCGCGACGTCGCGCAGCAGGCGGCGCATGATCTTGCCCGAGCGCGTCTTCGGCAGCTCCGGCACGACCATGATCTGCCGCGGCTTCGCGATCGGGCCGATCTCCTTGGCCACGTGGTCGCGCAGCGCCTTGATCGCCTCGGCGCCACCGGCGTCCGCACCCGCGCCACCGCGCAGGATCACGAACGCCACGATGCCCTGGCCCGTCGTCTCGTCGGACGCGCCCACGACAGCGGCCTCGGCCACGGTCGGGTGCGACACGAGCGCCGACTCGACCTCGGTGGTCGAGATGCGGTGACCCGACACGTTCATCACGTCGTCGACGCGGCCGAGCAGCCAGATGTCGCCGTCGGCGTCGTACTTCGCGCCGTCACCGGCGAAGTAGAAGCCCTGCTCGCCGAAGCGCGACCAGTACGTGTCGCGGTAGCGCTCCTCGTCGCCCCAGATGCCGCGCAGCATCGACGGCCACGGCTCGTCCAGCACCAGGTAGCCACCGCCGCCGTGCGGGACCTCGACGCCCTCGTCGTTGACGACCTTCGCGCCGATGCCGGGCAGCGGGCGCTGCGCCGAACCGGGCTTGGTCGACACCACGCCGGGCAGCGGCGAGATCATGATCGCGCCGGTCTCGGTCTGCCACCACGTGTCGACGATCGGGGCGGAGCCGCCACCGACGTTCTCGCGGTACCAGATCCACGCCTCGGGGTTGATCGGCTCGCCGACCGAACCCAGGACCCGCAGCGAGCTGAGGTCGTACTTGGCCGGGATGTCCGCGCCCCACTTCATGAAGGTGCGGATCAGCGTCGGCGCCGTGTAGTAGATCGAGACGCCGTACTTCTGCACGATCTCCCAGTGGCGGCCCTCGTGCGGGGTGTTCGGCGTGCCTTCGTAGACGACCTGCGTCACGCGGTTCGACAGCGGGCCGTAGACGATGTAGCTGTGGCCGGTGACCCAGCCGATGTCCGCGGTGCACCAGTAGACGTCGGTGTCCGGCTTGAGGTCGAACACGTAGTTGTGCGTGTACGACGCCTGCGTGAGGTAGCCGCCGGACGTGTGCAGGATGCCCTTCGGCTTACCCGTCGTGCCCGAGGTGTAGAGGATGAAGAGCGGGTGCTCCGAGTCGAACGCCTGCGGGGTGTGCTGGTCCGACTGCGAGTCGACGAGCTCGTGCCACCACACGTCCTTGTCGGTCCACGCGACCTCGGTGTCGGTGCGCTTGACGACGATGACCTTCTCGACCGACGGCGCGTTGGCGACGGCCTCGTCGACGGCGGGCTTGAGCGGGAACGGGTTGCCGCGGCGGAACTGGCCGTCGGTCGTGATCACGAGACGGCACGAGGAGTCCTCGATGCGGGTGCGCAGCGCCTCGGCGGAGAACCCGCCGAACACGACGCTGTGCATCGCGCCGACGCGGGCGCAGGCCAGCATCGCGAAGATCGCCTCGGGGACCATCGGCATGTAGATCGCGACGCGGTCCTCGGCGCCGATGCCCAGCGACGTCAACGCGTTCGCGGCCTTGGAGACCTCGCGCTGCAGTTCGGCGTAGGTGATGGCGCGGCTGTCGCCGGGCTCGCCCTCCCAGTGGATGGCGACCTGGTCACCGTGGCCGGACTCGACGTGGCGGTCGACGCAGTTGTAGGCGACGTTGAGCTTGCCGCCGACGAACCACTTCGCGAAGGGCGCGTCCGACCAGTCGAGCACCTGGTCCCACTTGGTGTCCCAGTGCAGCCTCTCCGCCTGCTTCGCCCAGAACGCCTCGCGGTCGGCCTTCGCCTCCTTGTACAGCGCGGGCTGTGCGTTCGCCTGTGCCGCGAACTCGTCGGAAGGCGGGAACGTCCTGCTCTCCGTGAGCAGGTTGTCCAGAGCGTTGCCCTGGCCTGGCGACTGCGTCATGGTGCGAGACCTCCTGGAAAGTCCAGACCGGTTGGGGATGCGGGTACTGACCGTAGTGCGAGCCAGTTCACTTCCAACAGGTTCCTCCCCAAAAAGGTTCAGACCAATCTGGGGAGGTCGGTTACACGGCTGTCATTGTGTAACCCGTTTTGTCTGGTCCGGGCACGTGTGGCGCGTTGAACGGGCGAAGTTGCGCGCTCAACGGTCTTCTCCGTGAGCTGGGTCACCCGTTTCACCTGGTCAGGTACTCTGCGCGACCGTGACCGATCCTCTCGCTCCGCTGCTTTCCTTGCCTGGTGTGGCAGACGCCGCGAACGCCGCCAAGGACGCCGTCTTCCAGGTGCACCGCCATCGGGTGAACCTGCGCGGCTGGGCCACGACGGCGGCGGAGGCGTCCGTCCGCGCGGCCCGTGCGTCGGCGGCCCTGGAGGGCGGTCCGACCGAGATTCCGTCGTCCGGCGAGGTGTCGGACCCCGTGCTGGCCGGGTCCTTGCGGGTGGCCGAGGCGCTGGGCGGGCTGGTGGCCACGTGGCAGCGCGCGCCGTTGCAGGCTCTCGCGCGGTTGCACGTGCTGGCCGCCGCGGACCTGACCACCGAGGTCGGCCGTCCGCGCGTGTCCGAGGACGTGTCGGGACGGCTCGACATGCTCGGGTCGCTGGTCACCGGCGGGACGTCCGTGCCGGCGCCCGTCGTCGTCGCGGTGGTGCACGGGGAACTGCTCGGGCTCGCCCCGTTCGACGTCGCCAACGGTGTGGTCGCGCGGGCGGCCGCGCGGATGACGTCGATCTCGACCGGGCTCGACCCCAAGGGCCTCGGCGTGCCCGAGGTGGCGTGCCTGCGCCGTTCGGCGGAGTACGAGGCGGCCTCGGTGGCGTTCGCGTCCGGGTCGTTGGAGGGCCTGGCCGAGTGGATCCTGTTCGTGTGCTCGTCGTTGGAGGCGGGCGCCCGCGAGGCGCGCAGCATCGCGGACGCCGCTCTCGCTAGTTGACGATCTCCGCCAGTGCTTCGGCCGCCCTGATCGCGTCGTCGTCGGTGACGTAGAGCGGGGCGAAGCCGAACCGGAGGATGTCGGGCGGCCGGTGGTCGCCGATGACACCCCGGCTGATCAGTTCGTCCATGACGTGTTCTGCGTTGTCGCAGCGGACCGAGATCTGGTTGCCGCGGTGCTCCGGGGTGATCACCTCGAGGCTGGTGAGCTTCTCGACGTGCGTGCGGAACAGGGCCGTCAGTTCGAGGCCGCGCTCGCGCAGTTCGGCGAGGTCGACGTCGTCCCACACGTCGAGGGCGGCGTCGAGCGCCAGCATCGACAGGATGTCCGGCGTGCCGACGCGGGCCCTGGCGATGCCGGGGTCCGGTTCGTAGTGCGGCTTCATGCCGAACGGCTCGCTGTGGCCGTTCCAGCCCGAGAGCGGGTTGTCGAACGTTTCCTGCTTGTGCTTCGGGACGTAGATGAACGCCGGTGCGCCTGGTCCGCCGTTGAGGAACTTGTAGCTGCACCCGATGGCGTAGTCGATCCGCAGCGCGTCGAGCTCGATCGGCAGCACGCCCGCGCTGTGGCAGAGGTCCCAGACCACTTGTGCCCCAACGGCGTGAGCCTCGTTGGTCAGCCGCGCCATGTCGTGCAGCCGGCCCGTCCGGTAGTCGACGTGGTTGAGCAGCACCACGGCGGTGTGCTCCGTCAGGTCCGAAGCAGACGGGTCGGCGAGGCGGAGGTCGAGGTTCCTGAGCCCGGCCACCGACTGCGCGATGTAGCCGTCGGTCGGGAACGTCGACTCGTCGCACACGATCTCGGTGCGCGTGGTGCCCTTGGTCGCGCCCATCAGCGCCTTGAAGACGTTGACCGACGTGGAGTCGCCGACCACGACCTGCCCCGGTGCGGCGCCGATCAGCCGGCCGATGCGGTCGCCGACCCGTTGCGGCGTCTCCCACCAGCCCTCGCTCCACGACCGGATCAGCCGCTCGCCCCACTGGTGCCGCACGACCTCCTGCATGCGTTGCGCGACGTGCTTCGGTGGTGCGCCAAGCGAATTGCCGTCCAGGTAGATGACACCTTCGGGGATGTCGAACAGCTCCCGCCTCACACGTAACTCCTCGCGGTCCACAGTTCCGGGAACACCGCACGCTGGGTGCGCTTCTCCAGCCATGCAACACCAGCCGACCCGCCCGTGCCGACCTTCGACCCCATCGACCTGCGGGTCGCCAGCAGGTGGTCGTACCGCCACCGCGCGAACTCCTCGGCGATGTCCGTCAACGCCTCACCGAGCTCGAGCAGGTCCCGGTCGTCGCCGCGGTAGATCGCCGCCCACACCTGCTCGACCTCGGGCGACGGCTCGTAGGCCTTCGTCAGGTCGCGGTCGAGGACGCTCTGAGGGATGTCGAAACCCTTGCGCTGCAGCGCCGCGAGGACGTCGTCGTAGAGGGAGGGGAGGGAGAGCGACTTCTCCAGCTGGTCGTGCATCGCCGGCACCGCCCGGTGCGGCACGAGCATCGAGGCGGACTTCTCGCCGAGCAGGAACTCCATCTCGCGGTACATGCCGGACTGGAAGCCCGAGCCCTCGCCCAGGGCGTCGCGGAACGAGTTGAACTCGGTCGGGGTCATCCTGGCGATCGGACGCCAGGCCGCCGACAACGCCTGCAGGTGCAGGTCGGACCGGCGGAGGGTCCGCACGGCCGCGCGGATGTCGTCGGTGCGGAGTTCGTTCTGGGCCTGCCGCCACTCGAAGCAGAGCAGGCCGAAGTACAGCTCCATCACCTGCGTGATGACCAGGAACGACATCTCGCGGGGATCTTTGGACCACTGCTGTTGAAGGGTGTGCAACACCGACGCGTGCACGTAGTCCTCGTACGGCGTGGTGCCGCCGAAATCCAGCTTGGGGGACACGGGGCAGCTCATGGTGCTAATCGTCGCTGCTGGCTCCCGTCACCTGAATGGGCGTCTGAAGGCGTTCGGGCCGAACTTCTTTCGATCGTGAGGCATCTCGGCGCGTAGCTTTGCGTTCATGTTGGACGAGGTGGACAAGGCCCTGTTGGAGGCCCTCCAAGAGGATGCGCGGCTGTCGTACAACGAGCTGGCGCGCCGGGTCCACGTGTCGCCGCCGACCGTGGCTCAACGGGTGCGGCGGCTGGAGAACATGGGGGCCATCACCGGGTACCGGGCCGTGGTCGATCCGACGGTGGTGGGGCGGCCGGTCGTGGCGCTGGTGCGGATGAAGTGTTACGGGCCGCGGTGCATCACGGTGCATCCGGAGTTGCTGGACGACCTGCCCGAGGTGGTCGAGGTCGTGCGGTTGACCGGGGACATCTGTTCTGTGGTCAAGGTCGTGACCACGTCGATCGTGGAGTTGGAGCGGTTGCTGGTGCGGTTGGCGGCTCATGGGGAGACGTCCAGCGCGATGGTGTTGTCGACGCCGATCCCGTGGCGTCCGGTGTTGCCTGGGTGAGGCTGCGTGCGTTGGTTGCGTTCCAGCGGGGTTGGTCGCGTTTTGTTGGTTGGGTTGCGGTTGCGAGGGTTGGTTGCGTGGGTCTCGACGAAAGACCTGGGGTGTGCGATTGGGGCTTGACTTCGGGGCCCTTGCGAGGCGCTGGTCGGCCGGAAAAGGCCGGGCTGAAAAGCGCCCGGCCGAGCTCGAGAAGCTAGCACCTCGCACCCAAAGTCAAGCCCCAATCGCCATGCGCGGGCGGAACCGGTTCCCGATGGGGCATCAGCCCGTTCGGGCTCGCCTTCGGCTTCGCGTGCCAGGCCTCGTAGGTGGTTGGCCTGCGTTGACGGCTGCCGGTTGGGAGCGCGCGCCGGGCCAAGACGGTGGTCGCCTTGCGTTCGCGACTGCGGTGCGTGGCCTGGATAACATGCATCTGAGATACCAATTAAGTTAGTCTCGATCTCGTGAGGCTGACCAAGAGCACCGACATCGCGCTGCGGATCGTGATGCGGCTGGCCGTCGCCGACGAGGCGAACCCGACCACCCGCGAAGTCGCCGAGGTCATGGGCGTGCAGTACACCCACGCGGCCAAAGTCGTTGCCCAGCTCCAGCATCTTGGGGTCGTCGAAGCGCGGCGCGGTCGTGGGGGCGGGCTCTCGCTCACCGCCACCGGCCGGGCGAGCTCGATCGGGTACCTGGTGCGGGAGCTGGAAGGTGTCGGCGACGTCGTCGACTGCGAGGGCGACGTGCCGTGTCCGTTGGCCGCCGCCTGCCGGTTGCGGGGTGCGTTGCGCCGGGCGCAGGAAGCCTTTTACGCCTCGCTCGATCCACTGAGCGTCGAGGACCTCGTCGCTGATCCCACCGGACCCGTGCTGCTCACCCTGCAGCTGAAGTGAGGAAGACGATGCTGTCCCCGAAGTCGGCGGAGCTGGTCGAGGCCACCCTGCCCGCGGTCGCTGCCGCGATCGGCGAGATCAGTCAGTTGTTCTACGCGCGCATGTTCGAGGAACACCCCGTGTTGCAACGGGATCTGTTCAACCGCGGCAACCAGGCGAACGGCACGCAGCCGCAGGCGTTGGCCGGGTCGATCGCGGTCTTCGCGACCGGGTTGATGGCCGGGCAGACGCCCGATGCGATGTTGCGGCGGATCGCGCACAAGCATGTTTCCGTCGGTGTCACGCCGGGGCAGTACGCGGTGGTGCACAAGCACTTGCTCGGAGCGGTGGCGGACGTTCTCCAGGTGTCGGAGGAGGTGGGCGCGGCCTGGAGCGAGGTCTACTGGTTGATGGCCGACACGTTGATCGGGATGGAGAGGTTCCTGCCGCGCGGCTGGGAGGAGCACCGGGTCATCGCGCGGTTCCAGGAGACCGAGGACGTGGTGACGTTCGTGGTGCGGCCGCTGGACGGACCGGTGCCCGCCAGCAAGCCGGGGCAGTACGTGTCGGTGCAGGTCGAGTTGCCGGACGGGGCTCGGCAGATCCGGCAGTACAGCCTGTCCGGGCGGACCGACGACGCGGTGCAGTTCTCGGTCAAGCGGGACGGCGAGGTGTCGAACCACCTGCACGACTTCGCGTCGGCGGGCGCCACGATCAGCGTCAGTCAGCCGTCCGGGGACGTGACGCTGCTGCCGGGGGACGGGCCGGTGATCCTCGCGTCGGCCGGGATCGGGTGCACGCCGATGGTGGCGATGCTCGCCGAGCTGGCGGCCGTCGACTCGCCTCGCCGGGTCGTCGCGATCCACGGTGACCGCGACCAGTTCACGCACCCGTTCCGCGCCGAGTTCGCCCAGCTCGTGGCGAAGCTCGACGACGCGCAGGCGCACGTGTTCTACGAGCGGCCAGTCGGGGAGTGGCCTGCGGAACGGACCGGGTACGTCGACCTCGCCGAAGTGGAAGTGCCCGCGAACGCCACGGCGTACCTGTGCGGGCCCACGCCGTTCCTCAAGGCCATGCGGGCCCAGTTGCTCGAAGCGGGCGTCACGGACATCCACTACGAGGTGTTCGGGCCCGACCTAACCCGCTAGGCGGTCCAGCGCGTTGCGGACGTGGCCCTTGGTGTCCTCCAGCGCGGCGGCCGCACGTTCGGCCGTCACGCCCGCGAGCAGGTGGACCAGGGCCACCTTGAGGTCACCGGACGCGTCCGCGAGCGCCTGTTCGCAGGCCGTCTCCGGCTGGCCGGTGGCCTCGTGGAGGATGCGGATCGTGCGGCCGCGCAGCTTGGCGTTGGTGGCGCGCATGCTGACCATCAGGTTCGAGTAGGTGCGGCCGAGCTTGACCATCACCGCCGTGGAGAACGAGGTCAGGACGAGTTTCTGGGCCGAGCCCGCCTTCATCCGGGTGGAGCCGGCGATGGCTTCCGGGCCGGTGTCGAGGACGACCAGGACATCCGGCGTGAACGGCACCGAGGTGTTGTTCGAGACCAGGACGGTGTGGGCGCCAAGCGCTTGCGCCTCTTCCAGAGCGCCGATCACGAACGGCGTGCGCCCGGAGGCTGCCACGCCCACGACCAGGTCTTTCGACGTGGCGTGACGGCGGATCTGGGCGGCGCCGGAGTGGTCCTCCACCTCTTCGACGGCACGGACGAGGGCTTCCGGACCGCCTGCGTGGTGGGCGACGAACCAGTCCGCCGGGGCGTTGAACGTGGGGACGAGCTCAGCGGCGTCCAGGGTGGCGAGCCGCCCGGAGGTGCCCGCGCCGACGTAGTGCACGCGGCCGCCGGACATGATCGCCGCGACGCCCAGGTCCACCGCGCGGGCCAGGTCCGGCAGGGCCTGGGCGACGGCGGCCGGGACCGTGCGGTCCTCGTCGTTGATCATGCGGAGCACGTCGATCGTGGGGACCCGGTCGATGTCCGCGGTGCGCGGGTTCCGTTGCTCGGTCGGAGATTCCACGCGCACCACCACACCGTTCCGGGGGGAGGTCATTTAGACGTCTCCCGCGGCCGCCGCCGGCCGTCTGGTCTCGCGCCCAGCCGGTGGCCGGAGACCGCCTCGTAGGTCGCTTCGAGTGCCGTCTTCGCCGTGTCCACGTGGTGCTGGGCGACTCCGATGAACAGGCAGTCGATCACCGTGAGCTGGGCGATCCGGCTCGCCATCGCGCCGGAGCGGAACGTGGTCTCGCGCGCGGCCGTGGTCAGCACGTGGTCGGCGACCTCGGTGATCGGCGAGCGCGGGAAGTTCGTCAGCGCGACGGTGGTGGCGCCGGACTCGCGGGCCACCCGCAGCGCCTCGACGGTCTCCGCGGTCGAGCCGGTGTGCGAGATGCCGACGGCGACGTCCGCCTCGGTCAGCACGGCGGCCGACGTGAGCGCGATGTGCGTGTCGTTCCACGCGAAGCAGGTGAGCCCTATGCGGTGCAGCTTCTGCTGGAGGTCGAACGCCACGAACGCGCTGGCGCCGAAGCCGTAGACGTCCACGCGGCGGGCGCCCGCGACGGCCTGGACGACCTTGTCGAGCGACTCGACGTCGAGCTGCTCCGCGGTCTCCTCGACGGCGCGGGCGTCGGCGAACGCGACCTTGCCGACGACCTGCTTGAGGTCGTCGCCGGGGCCGATGTCGCCGCCCATGTCGTGGTTGGCCCGTGCCTGGCTGCGCGCGGTGTCGGCAGCCAGCGCGATCCGCAGTTCGGGGTACCCACCGACGCCGATGGCCTTGCAGAACCGCGTCACCGTCGTCTCGCTGGTGCCCGCCTGCTCGGCGACCTCGGTGATGCTGCGGTGCGCGACCGTCCCCGGGTTCTCCAGCACCACCTTCGCGACGCGCTGCTCGGCGCGCGCGAGACCCGGCAACAACGACCGGATCCGCACCAGCGGGCTGGACTCGGCACTGCTCTCAGTGGACACGTGGGAAACTTACTAACCGCAACACCGACGGTCAACGGACTGTGTCCGAAAGTCACTCTCTCGCGAGCGGTCTAGTGGACGTCCGGCTTCATCCGGGTGGACACGGCGATCCGATTCCACGCGTTGATGGTGAAGATCAACGCGATGAGCTGCGCCAGTTCCTCCTCCCCGAAGTGCTTCTCGGCCTGCGCGTACACGTCGTCGCTGACGAACTCGTGGCTGCTCAGGACCGTGATGGCCTCGGTGAGGAGCAACGCGGCCCGCTCCTTCTCGGTGTAGACGTCGCCCGCCTCCTCCCAGGCGTTGAGGAGGTAGATGCGGGCTTCGGACTCGCCGAGCTTGCGGGCGTCGGCGGTGTGCATGGCGATGCAGTGGGCGCAGTGGTTGAGCTGCGACGCGCGGACGCGGACCAGTTCGGCGAGGTTCTCGTCGAGGCCTTCGCGTGCGGCGGCGTCCAGCGCGATCATCGCGCGGTAGACCTTCGGGGCCTTCTTGGGGAAGTTGATGCGGTTCGTCATGACTACGAAGTTATGCCGCGGATTGGCCCCGGGCATGGTGCAATCTCCTGGTGGAATCGTGGGCCAATCTTGACTTCCACCTGGATCTGTCCGGTCCGGGTGGGTTGCGGCAGCGGTTGACGGCGTCGTTGCGCGAGGCGGTCCGGTCGGCGCGGCTGCCGGCCGGGACCCGGTTGCCCGCCTCGCGCTCGCTCGCCGCCGACCTGGGGATCGCGCGCAACACCGTCGCCGACGCGTACGCGGAGCTCGTCGCCGAGGGGTGGCTGACCGCGCGCCAGGGTTCGGGAACCGTTGTCGCGCAACGGGTCGAGCCGCCTCCGCCGGTGACGCGCCGGGCGGCGGAGGCCGTGCGGTTCGACCTGTCGGTGTCGACGCCGGACGTCACCGAGTTCCCGCGTGCGGAGTGGGTGCGGTCGACGCGGCGGGCGGTGATGGCGGCGCCGTCGGAGGCGTTCGGGCCGGGCGATCCGCAGGGCCGGATCGAGCTGCGGGAAGCGTTGGCCGAGTACCTGGCGCGGGCCCGCGGGGTGCGGGCCGATCCCGAACGGATCGTGCTGTGCTCCGGTTTCGGCGGCGCGATCAAGATGTTCGACCGGCTGCTGAAACCGCCGGTGGTCGTGGAGGAGTACGGGCTGGGCTTCCACCGGTCGATGTGGACGTCGACCGTGCCGTTGGCGGTGGACGACCACGGGGCGAACACCGAGCAGTTGCCCGATCACCGGCGTGCGTGCGTGTTGACGCCCGCACACCAGTTCCCGTTGGGCGGCCCTCTGCACCCGAGGAGGCGCGCGGCGGCGGTGGCGTGGGCACGGCGCGTGGGTGGCGTTGTGCTGGAAGACGACTACGACGGGGAGTTCCGTTACGACCGGCAGCCCGTCGGTGCGGTGCAGGGGCTCGATCCGGAGCACGTCGTGTACCTCGGCACGTCCAGCAAGGCGTTGTCACCGGCGTTGCGGATCGCGTGGATGGTGGTGCCGGACCGGTTCGTGGATCCCGTGCTGGCTTTGAAGACCGACCGTGAGCAGCACATCAGCATGATCGACCAGCTCACGTTGGCGGACTTCCTGTCGTCGGGCGCGTACGACAGCCACGTGCGCCGGATGCGGTTGAAGTACCAACGGCGGCGGGACCAGCTCGTGCAGGCCGTGTCGCCTTACGTCTCGGTGTCGGGCATTGCGGCGGGGATGCACGCCGTGCTGGAGACGCCTCACGAGGAGGAGGTCGTGCGCACGGCGCGTGAGCGTGGCATCGAGGTCAGTCCGCTCTCGTGGTTCCGGCACGAGCTGAGCGACGACGACCGGACGGGGATCGTGGTGAGCTTTGGAGCGCCCGCGTTCCCACGGGCGCTGCCAGGCTTCGCCGAGGCGCTAGCGGCGTGCCACTGACCAGCCGTCGGCCGTGACGTCACCACGGGCGTGCACGTAGACGCCGCGTCCGTTGTACTGGCCGGCCTTGGTGTAGACGAACCTCGACTTCACGGATTCCGTTGGCAGCCAACGACGTCCGGTCGTCGTGACGGTGCGGGCGTCCTGCCAGTCCGTGCCGTTCCAGTGCTGGATGGTGAGTTTGTCGCCCTTGTCGACGTCGACGAAGACCTCGACCGGGCGTTCGGCGGTCAGGGTCGCGCCGGAAGTCGTTGCACGCCACTGCTTTCCGTGTGACTTCACGGCAAGCGCGTTGGCGAGGCCGTCGGCCACTGCGCGGCGGGCCGGGTTGACGCTGCCCCAGTCACGGCTCGGGTGGACGCGGTTGGTCAGCAGGATCGCGATCGAGCGCGAGGCCTTGTCGATCACGAACGACGTGCCGGTGTACCCCGTGTGACCTGCGGTTCCCTGGCCGCTCAACGCACCCATGTACCAGCGTTGGTCGAGCTCGAAGCCGAGGCCGTGGGCGTTGTCGGGGAACTGCTGGTTGAAGTTCGTGAGCATCAGCTCGACGGAGTGCTCGCTGAGGATCCGGCGGCCGTTGTAGGTGCCGCCGTTGAGGATCGTCTGGCCGAGGATCGCGAGGTCCTTGGCCGTGCCGAACACACCGGCGTGGCCCGCTACTCCTCCGAGGGACCACGCGTTCTCGTCGTGCACCTCACCGCGGACGATGCCGCGTGGTGGTGCGGACTGGAACTCCGTGGCGGCCGTGCGGTCCTTCGCCGTCGGGTTGTAGCCGGTGTCCTTCATGTTGAGGGGCCTGGTGATGCCGTCCTTGACCGCCTGGTCGAGACGCTTGCCGCTCACCTTGAGGACCAGCTCGCCGAGCGTGATCAGGTTCAGGTCCGAGTAGACGTACGTGGTGCCGGGCGTGGACTTCGGCGTCACGTCCATCACGGCTTTGATGCGTGACGGGACGTCCGGGTACTTCTGCCACAACGGGATGAACGGTTCGAGGCCGCTCGTGTGTGTGAGCAGCTGCTTGACGGTGATGTTCTCCTTGCCGTTCACGCCGAACTCGGGCAGGTAGGTGGCGACCTTCTCGTCGATGCTCACCCGGCCCTGCTCGACCTGCTGGATCACCGCGATCGACGTGAAGAGCTTGGAGATGGAGGCGAAGTCGAAGATCGTGTCCTTCTTCATCGGGACGCGTTCTTCTTCTGGCAGCTGGGTTTGCTGATCCTTGTAGAGCACCGCGTAGCCCGTGCGGTCGTGCGTGACGATCTTGCCGTCGTGCACGTACATCGTGACGGCGCCGGCGAACAGCGGTTTGCCGTTGGCCTGCGGTTTCTGGAAGTCGCGGAGCTGGCGCAGGGCGGTGTTGATCGGCTCGGGGTCGAGGTTCGCCCAGTACGGGTTCGACTCGCGCAGGGTCGTCCAGGGCTGCGCGAAACCGTCCTGGGGCTGGTCGAAGTGGCCGGGGAGCGCGGTCGTCACGAGTGCGACGGCCAGGGCAGGGATGAGCATGGCGTCCTCACCGGTAGCGCAGGTAGGGCAGGCGGGTGCGGCGGAACTGCTGGAGCTCCTGCTGCCACGCGCCGGTGATCTCCGCCAGCGGCGCCTGGGCGTCGATCATCCTGCGCAGCCGGTCGGAGCCGCTGAGCTTGTCGATCCAGTTGTCGGGACGCCACGCGAAGACGCCGGGGTACAACGACTTCGCGGTGATCAGCATGGCGACGGCCGCCTGGATCGCGTCGAACTTCGCCGCGTCGGTGACGTGCAGGGTGACGCCGCCGCAGGTCTTGCCCTGGAACTTGTTGAAGGTGGGCGAGAAGTAGGTCTCGCGGAACCGGACACCCCTGAGGTTCAGGGCGTTCAGCGCTTCGGCCCAGCGCCAGTCGATGCCGGGGGCGCCGACCGTCTCGAACGGGCGGGTGGTGCCGCGGCCCTCGGACAGGACCGTGCCCTCGAACAGGCACGTGCCGGGGTAGACCAGCGCGGTGTCCTGGGTGGGCATGTTCGGGCTCGGCGGAACCCACGGGAGGCCCGTGTCGAGCTGGGTGCGGCGCCAGTTGCGGACGTTGACGACTTCCAGGTTCGTCTTGAGGCCGAACTCGCCCTTGAAGAGCCTCGCCAGTTCGCCGACCGTCATGCCGTGCTGCTGCACGATCGGTTTCAGGCCCACGAACGTGGCGTAGGCCGGGTCGAGCTGCGGGCCGTTCGCCGTGCCGCCGATGGGGTTCGGGCGGTCGAGGACGATGAAGTCGAGGTTCTGCGCGGCCTCCATCGCCTGGTACAGCGACCAGATGTAGGTGTAGAAACGCGCGCCCACGTCCGCGATGTCGAACACGACCGTGTCGATGCCCGCCTTCTCGAACATCGCCTGGATCTTCGCGGGAGTGGCCTGATACGTGTCGTAGACCGGGATTCCGGTGCGCGGGTCGGCGTAGTCGCCCTCGGAACCGCCTGCCTGGGCGGTGCCGCGGAAGCCGTGCTCCGGGCCGAAGACGGCCGTCGGCTTGGCGTTCTGGGCGACCATCGAGTCGACGATGTGGGTCTGGTCTTCGAGGATGCCCGTCGGGTTCGTGAGCACGCCGACCTTGCGGCCCTTGAACTTGCGCCAGCCCTGTTGGGCGAGTTGTTCGGAGGCGGTGGCGAGTTTCGGGGCCGCTTCGGCCGTTGCGGTGCTGGCGAGAGGAACGGACAGGGCGCCTGCTGCGAGGAAGCTCCGTCGCCTCACCACGTCACCCCGTGGCCGAACGGGTAGGGGGTCGGGCCGGGGACGTCGACCGGCAGCTTGCCCTGCGGCTTCGCCTCACCGAGCAGGATCCTCGCCAGCGCCTCGATCGACACCGTGGTCGTCGAGTAGGTGGCGAGCCAGGTCTTGGCGTTGCTGTGGGCGACGTCGTAGGGGTTGGCGGTGGCGGCCGCGACGACGGGCTTGCCGGTGGCGACGAGCTGGTTGATCAGGTCGACCTGGGCCGGCCTGGTGCTCGCGTTGTTGGTCAGCACGACGATCTTGTCGGCGTTCGCGGCGGCTGCCACGGCCTGCTGGATCTGCGCCGGCGTGGGACTCGTCGCCGTGACGACCTTGGTGCCCTTGAGGCGCGTGGCCAGTGCGGACGCCTGGGCGTCGCTGGTGCCGACGACCAGGGGCGCGGTGGCGTTGAGGGGGAGCGCCTGGCCGTCGTTGCGGACGACCGTGATGGTGCGGTCGGCGATCTTCTGCGCCTGCTCGGTGTTGGAGCCGACGACCTGGTCGACCTTGTTCTCGTCGACCTCGGCGGTGAGCATGACGCCGCGCAGCAGCTTCATCTTGAGGATGCGCAGGACGCTCTGGTCGATGCGCTGCTCGGTGATCTCACCGGCCTTGACCGCCTTCACGACGCTGTCGATCGCGAGGCCGAGGTTCGGGGGCATCAGCAGCTGGTCGACGCCCGCCTTGATGGCCAGCACGGGGATCTCGGCGTCGGAGTGCAGCTTGCGGACGCCCGCCATCTCCAGCGAGTCCGTGACGACGACGCCGTCGTACTTCAGCTCGTCGCGCAGCAGGCCGGTGATGATCTTCGGGCTGAGCGTGGCCGGGTTGCCCGACGGGTCGATCTG
This sequence comes from Lentzea sp. NPDC058450, assembly GCF_042721395.1. Taxonomy (NCBI): domain Bacteria; kingdom Bacillati; phylum Actinomycetota; class Actinomycetes; order Pseudonocardiales; family Pseudonocardiaceae; genus Lentzea; species Lentzea sp. NPDC058450. The sequence goes on along the minus strand of NZ_JBHXLO010000022.1, from coordinate 81,654 downwards.
CGGCACCTGGATGTGCGCGGTCATGATCGAGTCGATCTTGGCGGCGATGGCGGCCTGGAACGGGGGCGCGTCGATCGTGCGCCACTGCTCGAGGCTGCGGTTCGAGACCGGCAGGGCCGTGTGGCTGTCCTCGGAGGTGTCGCCGTGGCCGGGGAAGTGCTTGGCGGTCGAGGTCACCGAGGTCATGTCGAACCAGCGGCGGCCCTCGTAGCCCTGGACCTGGGCCCGCACCATGTCGGCGGCGAGCTTCGGGTCGCTGCTGAAGCTGCGCACGCCGATGATCGGGTTGGCCGGGTTGGAGTTGACGTCGGCGTCCGGCGCGAAGTTCTGGTTGATGCCCATCGCGCGGAGCTCCTGGCCCGTGATGCGGGCGGCCTCCTCGGCGTCTGCCGTGCTGCGACCCGCGCCGAGGGCCATGTTGCCCGGCAGCTGGGTGGCCGGCGGGCCGATGCGCGTGACGAGACCCATCTCCTGGTCGGTCGAGATGAGGAGCGGGATCTTGCTGGCCTTCTGCAGGCCGTTGGAGAGTTTCGCGATCTGCTTGGGGGTGTCGATGTTGTCGCGGCTCGAGTTGTTGAAGTAGATGACGCCGCCGGGCTGGTACTTGCGCACCATGTCCGCGGGCGTGGCCACTCCGAAGTCGGTCTGGTTCTTGGGGTGCGGGACGTCGGCGGCCTGGCCGTTGACGTACGTGACGAAGAGCTGGCCGACCTTCTGTTCCAGCGACATCCCGCGCAGGGTGGTCACGGCGGCGTCCGCTCTCGCCACCGGCGTGAGGGCGACCATGGCTGTGACCAGCGTCAACGCGGCGAACTTCCGCACTTGTCCGTGCCTCCCGGTGATGTTCCCACAGGTAACTGGCGCATTTCGCAAGTTACTCACGGCTGCGTGGTGGGTCAACGGGCGCACATTCTGCCGTTCGGTGCCAACTTTTGACCGAACAAGCAGACGGGGCACCCCCGGAAGGGTGCCCCGTCTTCAGCGCGGGCTTGCGAGTTACCAAGCGTGCAACTCCAGTCGTACAACCCTGGCCTCGGCGTCCGGCGTCCCGGTACGCAGGCCCTAGACGACAAGCCTCCCGCGGCGTGCTGCGCGTGGGTACTCGAAGTCCGCGCACGGAGCCCTGCCGGGGTGGATTCTGGCTTCTCTTCGCCAGGTCCCTGGCCGACCCGAGTTCCGCACCACCTATTTAAGTGCGTGGGCCAGGTCACGGCAAGGGCTCGGACGGGTGCACCGTTCAAGCCACGTTCAGTAAGGAAAGTACTGGCGTTTCTGGATTTGTGAGCTCGTGTTCGTGTTCGGGTACCGCTGGCCGGGCGGCTTGGGACACTCACGCGGGCACCACGTGCGCAGTGCGTCGCCGCTACTCGTCAGTACCCGCCACTTCCCGGTGCATGTGGTTGTGAGGGCTTGACTTTCAGCTGTTGCGGCGGCGGCGCAGGCCGTACCAGGCGGCCCCCGCGGCGGCGACGGCACCGAGGCTGATGGCCGTGACCGCGACCGCCTTGCCCGACGGGGTGGGGATGCGGGCGCGCAGGCTGACCGGGTCGACGAACTGCTGGATCGGCCAGTCCTTCTCGGCGGCGACGCGGCGCAGGCCCCGGTCCGGGTTCACGACCGTCGGGTGGCCGACGACCTCCAGCATCGGGAGGTCCGTGACGCTGTCCGAATAGGCATAGCTCTTCGCGAGGTCGTAGCCGTGCTCGGCGGCGAGCTGCTTGATCGCGACGGCCTTGTTGTCGGCGGCGCAGTAGAACTCGACGTCGCCGGTGTAGCGGCCGTCCTGGATCACCATCTTCGTGCCGACGCTGTAGTCCGCCCCGATCATCTGGGCGATGGGGGCGACCAGTTCCTCGCCCGACGCGCTCACGATGACCACGTCGTGGCCCTCGGCCTTGTGGTCGGCGATCAACTGTGTCGCTTCTTTGTAGACGAGCGGGTCGACGATGTCGTGCAGCGTCTCGCTGACGATGCTGCGGATCTGTTCGACGTCCCAGCCGGCGGCCAGCGCCGTGATGTGCGCCCGCATCCGGTCCATCTGATCCGCGTCCGCGCCTGCGAGCATGAAGACGAACTGCGCATATGCGCTCTTCAGCACCGCGCGGCGGTTGATCAGTCCCTCCTGGAAGAAGGGTCGGCTGAACGCCAGCGTGCTCGACTTCGCGATCACGGTCTTGTCGAGGTCGAAGAAGGCGGCGATCCGGCTCATGGGGCTCAGCTTAGGTGTACTCGCCAGTAGGCCGTTCGGGCGGCATTTCGTTCGTGTACGAAACCGTTGCGCTGCACGGTTACCGAAACTTGGCCCTCAGCTGTTGCGGAAGTTGCGCGCGGCACTGGCGCATGGGGATACAGTAGGAGAGTCCGGTTCGACGGACGGGTTCAGTCCGACCCCCCGGGACTGAACCATTGACGACCCCCGTCCCTCCCCCCTGGCGGGGGTCGTCCCATATCCAGACCCCGTTTCCAGCGGGGTGGGACTGGACCTCTGCCTCTCTCGCGGCCTGTGTCCGCGCGCCGTGCGCCCAACCCTCCAGAGTCGCACGCACCCCCGACAGTTCCGCGCTGGCAAGGCTTTCAAGATCGCGACTTGTCCACAGCCGCTGGTTTGTCCACATGTGGATCTTCACCCCGTTGTGTCGTTCATCACGACCGACCAGGTTCGATCCCATGACCCACCCCACCGCCCTGCTCACCGACCAGGACCTCCTCGACGAGGTCCTCCGCGTGGCCGCCGCAGCCGACTGCCACCTGACCTGCGCCCCGGACGTCACCGCGCTGCGAGCCGCCTGGCACACCGCTCCTCTCGTCGTCCTGGACCCGGCAGCGGTCATCGCCTGCCTGGACGCGGGCCTCCCGCGCCGCCCGGGCGTCCTGGTGGTCCACGGCGGCGACCCTCCCTGGTCCCCGGCGGTGGCCCTGGGAGCAGACGGCGTCCTGGAACTCCCGGTGGAGGCCCGCGCCCTGGTGACAGCCCTGACCGACCTGGGCGAAGGCCCGCCCTCGGACCGAGGCCGGGTCGTCTCCTTCATCGGCGGCCGAGGCGGAGCGGGCGCCTCGACCCTGGCCGTGGCCTGCGGCCGGGAGGCGGTCCAGACCGGCGGCGAGGCCATGCTGGTCGACTGCGACCCGCTGGGCGGCGGCATAGACCTGGCCCTGGGCACCGAATCCGACCAGGGCGCCCGCTGGCCAGGCGTCCACGCCACCGGCGGCAGAGTCCCGATGTCAGCCCTGCGAGCAGCCCTCCCGACCTCCGGCAACCTGAGCGTCCTGGCCTGCGACCGAGCAGCCCCGGACCCAGACCCGGCAGCCGTCGCGGCCGTCCTCGACGCAGGCCGCCGAGCAGGCTGCACGGTGATCTGCGACCTCCCCCGCTTCCCCACCTCGTCAGCCTCGGCAGCCCTGGACCGCACAGACCTGACGATCCTGGTGGTCCCGGCCGAAGTGCGAGCCACAGCGGCAGCCAGCCGAGTGGCCACCCACCTCCTCACCAACGGCCGCAACCTCCGCCTGGTAGTCCGAGGCCCGTCCCCAGGCAACCTCCGCCCCGCCGAGATGGCGGACGTGATCGGCATCCCCCTGCTCACCTCGATGCGAGCAGAACCAGGTCTGGCCGAAGTCCTCGAACGGGGCCGCTTCCCCCGCAACCCCAAGGGCCCGCTGGCAACAGCGGCAAGAGCGGTCCTGAAGGAGCTGCGCCCATGACCCCGGCCGCCTGGACAGAAGTGGCCGCGGAGACCGAAGAGGCCGAGTGCCTGGCGACCCTGGAGGAACTCCCGCCGCCCACCTGGCAAGCCTGCGGCTGCGTCCCGACCTTCTACGGCGAACCGGGCCCGGAGATCCCGTTGGCGCGAAAGGAACTCGAGCCGTGATCGTCCTCCAGATCCTGTGGGGCATGGCCCGCAACCTGGTGCGCTACCGCCGCCTCTTCCCACCGGAGTACGTCTTCAAGAAGGAGCCGAAATGACCCGCTTCCTCGCCTGGTGCCACGAAACCTGGCAACGCCTTCAAGGCCGCGAGCCCACCCGAGGCCGCCACGCCCGCCGCCCAACGCCCGCAACCTGACCGCCAACCAACGAACTCCGCCCAGCCCCAACCCTTTCCAGTCCCGTCGCGCACCTCGAACCCCGCCGAGCCCCAGCCCTCTTCAACCCGACCCACTCTCGCGCTCCCACCACCCATCGGCGCCTCCGCCCGAACCTTCTTCCTGAGCCCTGACCGCTCACCCCTTCCGCCGCACCCCGCCTCACTCCGCACCCCACCTCGCCCTGCCCCGCACTCCGCCCTGCCTCCATCCCGCTCCGCGTCCGAACCGCCCGCGCCCCTCTAACCCCCGCAGCCTTCACCCCACCCCTCCGGCACTCACCTCGCCTTGAACCCACCCCACCCCTCCTCTCGAACCTTCCGCCGCACCTCATCCCCCACACCCCACCTCGCCTCGAACCCACCTCACCCCACCGCCCACACCTCAACCCCTCCTGCCTCCCGCAGCCCTCACTCCGCCCCGAACCTCAACCACAGCAACCACTTCCGCGAGGTATCCGCCATGACCTCCACCCTCATCGACCGAGTCCGGCATCGCCTTGCCGGCACCGCCACCGACGTCGAGATGACCGCGGCCGTAGTGGCCCACGCGGTCCGCTCCGAAGCAGGCGGCGTCCTGGCCGACTCCGACGTCCTGGACGCACTCCAAGTCCTCCGCCAGGAGTTCAGCGGCACCGGCCCCCTCGACCCGCTGCTCGCCGACCCCGGCACGACCGACGTCCTCGTCACCGCACCGGACCAGGTCTGGGCGGACGGCGCGAACGGCCTGCACCGCACCACCGTCGCGTTCCCCGACGAGGACGCCGTCAGACGCCTCGCTCAGCGCTTGGCCGTGGCAGCGGGCCGAAGACTCGACGACGCCTCGCCCTGTGTGGACGGCTGGCTCCCCGGCAGCGGAGTGCGCCTGCACGCCGTCCTGCCCCCGATCGCCGACCAGACCTGCCTCTCCCTGCGCGTCCTCAGACCCGCAACGCACGACCTGCCGGCCCTCCAGCAACTCGGCACGTTCGACGAAGAGATCGCCGACACCCTGCGCGCGATCGTCAAGCGCCGCATGGCGTTCCTCGTCATCGGCGGCACCGGCTCGGGCAAGACGTCGTTGCTGTCGGCGTTGCTGGGCTGCGTGCCGACGCACGAACGGATCGTGTGCGTCGAGGACGCGAGCGAGCTGAATCCCGACCATCCGCAGTTCGTGCGACTCACGGCGCGGCCCGCCAACGTCGAAGGGGCCGGCGAGATCACCACCCGGCAGTTGGTGCGGGAGGCGTTGCGGATGCGGCCCGACCGGATCGTGGTCGGGGAGGTGCGCGGGGCTGAGGTCAGGGAGTTGCTGACCTCGTTGAACACCGGGCACGAAGGTGGCGCGGGGACGTTGCACGCCAACTCGGCGAGTGAGGTGCCTGCGCGGCTGGAGGCGCTGGGTGCGTTGGGCGGGCTGGAGCCGCGGGCGTTGCGCAGTCAGGTCGCGGCGGCCATCAGGGTCGTGTTGCACATGCGTCGCGACGGAAATGCCCGCTACCTCAACGAGATCGGCGTCATCGAGAGCCACAACGGACTCGAAGTGCGTCCTGTCTGGACGCGGGAGCACGGGTGGCGGGAGAAGGAGTTGCTGTGGTGAGCCTTCTCCTGACAGCGGCGGCCTTGCTCGTGTGGCCGCACGTCAGGTCGATCCGGCGGCTGAGGCCGCAGGGCAAGCGAGAAATCGTTGTGCCGCCGTACATCTGGCTGGCGGCGGTGGCCACGGCGACCTACCTGGCGGCAGGTGTGGGCGGACTCGTCGCGGCGGCCGTGCTGGCCATCACCACGCGGAGGATTCGCAAGCAGCGCAAGAAGGACAAGGCGCAGAGGGAGGCGGCCGAGGCGCTCAGCAGTGGGCTGGGCGGGGTGATCGACGAACTGCGGGCCGGTGCGCATCCGGCGCACGCGGCGGAGGGTGCGGCCGAGGACACGCCGGCGCCGGCCAAGGAGGTGCTGAGAGCGGTTGCGGTGGCGTCGAGGCTCGGTGGTGACGTCGAGCGGACGTTGCGCGAGCTGGAACAACCCCTGCTGGGCACCGCGGTGGAGCAGTTGGCCAGGGCTTGGCGGGTGTCGGCGCGGCACGGGGTGGCGTTGGCGGACGTGCTGGACGCCACCAGGCGGGATCTCGATCAGCGGGCGGCGTTCGCACGGCAGGTGCACGCGCGGATGGCGGGGCCTCGGGCCAGTGCGGCGGTGCTGGCCGTGTTGCCGGTCGTCGGGGTGCTGCTGGGGGAGTTGAGCGGTGCCGGGCCGGTCCACGTGCTCACGGCGACGGTGGCGGGGCAGGTTCTGCTGGCCACCGGGGCGGTGTTCGTGGCGGCCGGGGTGTGGTGGACGCAGCGGATCACGGAGGTGCGGCCGTGACGTTCCTGCTGCTGGCGCTGGCCTTGCTCGTCCTGCCGAAGCCACCGAGGGCGATCGAGCGGCTCAGGCCGAGGGGGCACGATCCGCCTCCCGCAAAGAACAAGCCGCACGGGCCGTTCGAACGGGCCGCGGCCTGGGATCTGCTGGCCGCGTGCCTGAAGGCCGGGTTGCCGGTGCCCACGGCGATCCAGGCGGTGGAGATCGAGGAGCTCGCGCGGGTCGCGGAGCTGCTGCGGCTGGGCGCCGACCCGGTCACGGCGTGGGCGTCCGCGCTCGACCAGCCGTCCACCGCCCTGCTGGCCAGGGCGGCGCGCAGGACCGCGCGGTCCGGAGCGGCGCTGGCCAGGCAGACGGCCGAACTCGCCGCGCGGACCAGAGAACAGGCGGCCGACGAGGCCGAGGCCAAGGCGCAGCAGGCCGCCGTCACGGTGGCCGCGCCGCTCGCACTGTGTTTCCTGCCGGCGTTCCTGTGCCTCGGCGTCGCGCCGGTGGTGCTGGGACTGGCCGATCAATTCCTCGGATAGGAGAAGAGATGGAACTGCTCAAGGACGACAGCGGCATGAGCACCGTGGAGTACGCGATCGGGACGTTGGCCGCGGCCGCCCTCGCCGCGTTGATGTACGTGATCGTGACGAGTGACGGTCTGCGGAACCAGCTGCAGGAGCTGATACAGGGTGCGCTGGAGAGCGTCTGACGATCGCGGGATGGTCACGGTCGAGGCCGCCATCGCGGTCAGCGCGTTGCTGGTGGTCCTGTGGCTCGGGGCGAACGGGCTGGCGGCCGTCACCGAGCAGATGCGGTGCGCGGACGCGGCCCGGGAGGCCGCCCGGCTCACGGCTCGCGGTGAACGGGAGCGCGGTGAGGAGGCGGCCGGGCGGATCGTGGGTGGTGCCCAGGTCTTGGTTGACGTCCAAGGCGATGCGATCTCGGTCGTCGTCAGCAAACGGGGGCCGCTGGGCTTACCGCTCAGCGCTCGGGCGTTCGCCGTGCCGGAGCCGCGATGAGCGGTGAACGGTCGGGTTGCGAGCGGGGTTCGGCCGCGGTGAGCGGTGTGGTGGCCATGTTGTTGCTGATCATCGTCGTGGTGGCCGGTGCGCAGGTCGGTTCGGCGGTCGTCGCGCGGCATCGGGTGACCGGTGCGGCCGATCTGGCGGCGCTCGCGGCGGCCGCTCGGCTTGCCGATGGCGACGAAAGTGCTTGTGAGCAGGCAAAACGCGTGGCGCTGGAGAACAGGGCCGAGTTGACGAGCTGCACGGTGAGCGGAGAGGAGGTGGTTGTCGAGGTGTCGGCGATTACGCCGTTCGGCCCGGCGAACGCCCGGGCCAGGGCAGGTCCGGCCGAAGATCGAAGCGTTTGGAGCACGACGAGCGGTCGGCTCACAGCGGTGAGCGGACTCACACCCGCGCCGGGACATGCTGAACGGTGATCGAACCAAACGCGCGGAGTTCAGTGGCCCGTTCTGGCAAAGGACGTTCGCCGTCCCGTAGCTACCAGTTGTCGAGCGGGGGTTACGGAGGCCGGTGCCGGTGTCGTTAGTTGTAGTGGCGGCACCGACGCGGTGTCCCTACGGAAACCGGCACCACGTCGATGTCGAGTCAGAGCCTAGGAAGAAGGCGACGGAAGATGGATTGGTCGGACAGCTGGCGCGGGGCCTTCCGCATCGAACTGCGTGCCGAGGCCATCAGCCTCGCGTACCGCGGTTGGCCCGTACTGCCCGGCACGTACCCGGCCGGTTCGGAGAACGGCGTCACCCAGTGGGCGGGCCGCAGCGGCCTTGAGCTCCACGGCCCCATCCCCGTGCACCGCGACTGGGTCGACCGGATCGGGACGCGTCCCGAGCAGGTCGCCACGTGGTGGGCGGGCCGTTCGTACAGCCTTCTCGTCGCCACCGGCCACGTGGTGGACGCGATCGAGGTCGGCACCGACCTCGGCCGTCGCGCGGCCGTCGCCCTGCGGCAGATCGGTGTTCCCGTGCCGATCGCCGCGACCCCGTCCGGCCGGTGGATGTTCCTCGTGAAGTCCGGCTCGAAGCTCAACGCCGAGCTCGCGAACAACGCGGACGTCCACCTGTACGGCAAGGGCGAGTACATCCCGCTGCCCCCCACCACGATGGCGCACGGTGTCGTGCACTGGCGGGTCAAGCCGCAGGTCTGCGGCTGGAACCTGCCGGACGCACACGTCGTGCAGGACGCGCTCGTCGAGGCCGTGCACGCCCCGTCGCGCTTCCAGCTCGAAACCGTCTGACCCACAAACTAAAGGAACAAAGCCCGGCCGCGCTGGGTGTCGTCGTGGACTCTCCCCGACAACCCCGAAGACGATGCCCTGCGCGGCCGTTCCACCAAGCCCGATCCGATGGTCGGCCTCCGCACCCCGCACGTCGGGGGCCGCAGAGGAACGGGTGAAAAGCCGAACACGCACCCCGAAGGACAGCCTCCCGTTGTAGTGACCGGACCGAGGAACGTTAGTGGCGGAGCACCAGCTCCGCCGCGGTCGGTGAAGCCGGCTCCTCCCCGGAGTTCGTCAGCAGACAGTCGACACCGTCGCCTCCCGCGTGTCCTGTCGAGACGAACGAACCTGATTCCACCGATGTTCTGCGGAATCCGGTCACGAAGCGGTAGCAGGCGGGAAAACAGTGTTCGGCACGTGGAGAGCGCGGCGGGGGTACCCGTGAGCCCCCGCCGCGCCCACGAAAGCATTGCCGGAGCTAGAACTTCAGCCCCTCCGCGTAGACCGCGAAGGCGAAGGTCTCCTCCATTGATCCGGGCCGCGGTACCGCGTCGGCGTCCCAGCCGAGGTCCCGGTCCTGCAGGACCTGCTCGATCAGCGGGTGCCACCGCTGATCGAGCATTTTCTTCGCCCACACCAGGGCGCCGCGCTTGGACTCCACCTCTCCCGTGTGGATGGTGTAGAGCGTGCGGCAGTAGGCCGAGACGATGTAGCGCTGCGCCCAGGCGTTGCCCATCGGCGCCCACTCCTCGATGCCGGACAACACGTGCGGCAGCTCAGCCCGCATCGACTCCCGCAGCACGGACGCGGGCACCTCGTCGACCAGCGACGTGATCGGCGGCCCGGCCAGCGCGATGCCGTGGTGGCGCAGGATCCAGCGGGCGTGCGGGCTGTTGCAGTGCAGGTCCCACGCCAGGGTGCGCGTGCCGTGGTCGTTGAACAGCCACGGAACCCCCAGGCCCGCCACCGAGCGGAGGGAATCCAGGTCGGCGTAGGAACCCTCGATCTCCGTCGACCAGCGGCCGGGCCGGGTCGGGATCTCGGCGTGCAGGGCGCGGAGACCGGCTTCGCGGTCGCCGGACGGGAGTTCGGTGCAGGCGACGATGAAGTCGCAGTCGCTGTGGACGTCGCCGGCGCCCAGGGCGAACGAACCCTGGAGGTACGTGCCGACGTAGGTGGGGCCGAGGATCTCGCGCTGGGACGCGACGAGGTCGGCGAGAAGGGCGTTCAGGTCGGAAAAGGGCGTGAACAAGGCAGACTCCAATGAACCCGTGGCCGGAAGGTGCGGAAGGGCGCGGCGGAGCGATCGACGTCAGCCGCGCGGAGGCGCAGCGGGATTCGGCCCGACCACGCCAGGCGCGACGGGCTGCCGGCCGCGCTCGGTGGCGCGACAGGCGTCCGGCTCGCCGCGCTAGAGGCGACGGGTCCGGTCGGTGGCGTTGCAGCTGCAGGCGTTCACGCCACCACCGTAACCGGGCGGCCTGACACCGGTCAGGCGATTTTGCCCAGCACCACGTCCAGCACCAGCACGGCGCCGGCCTTGTCGAGCGGGTCGTTGCCGTTGCCGCACTTGGGCGACTGCACGCACGACGGGCAGCCCATCGGGCACGCGCAGGCGGTGATCGCCGCACGGGTCGCCGTCAGCCACGCCCGCAACGCCGAGTGGCCCCGGTCCGCGAAGCCCGCTCCGCCGGGGTGGCCGTCGTGCACGAAGACCGTCGGCATGCCGGTGTCGGGGTGCACGGCCGTCGACACGCCGCCGATGTCCCACCTGTCGCACGTCGCGAAGAGCGGCAGCAGGCCGATCGCGGCGTGTTCGGCGGCGTGCAGGGCGCCCGGGATGCGCTTGGGTTCGACGCCCGCGGCCACCAGCAGCGACTCGTCGACCGTGTACCAGACGGCACGGGTCTGCAGGGACTGTTCCGGCAGGTCGAGCGGGATCTGGTCCAGGACCACGCCCGACGGCAGGCGCCGCAGGTAGCCGACGACCTGGGTGGTCACCTCGACCTCGCCCAGGGACACCGTGACGCCGTCGAACGACGAGCGCTCGACCTCGCCGATCACGGTGATGTCGACGCAGTCGCGGGGCTGGGTGGTCCACTCCGGGTCCTCGCGGTGCACCATCGCGAGGCCGCTGTCCAGGTCGAGCTCGTCGACCACGTAGGCGCGGCCCTGGTGCAGGTACACGGCGCCGGGGTGCACCTGCCAGCAGGCGGATCCGGGGTCGACGGTGCCGAGCATGCGGCCCGAGTCGGACTCCACGACGGCCACCTGGTCGCCGCCGGAGCCGCGGATGTCGACGCCGGCGTGCGGGCGGTCGTGCGAGGCCCAGTACCAGCCCGCCGGACGCCGGCGCAGCAGTTTCTCCGCCACCAGGTCGGCCAGCACGGCTTCGGCGAGCGGGCCGCCGAAGTCGTCCAGGCACGCCGGGGTCAGCGGCATCTCGGAGGCCGCGCAGGCCAGTTGCGGGCCCAGCACGTACGGGTTCAGGGGGTCGAGCACGGTGGCCTCGACCGGGCGGTCCAGGACGGCGGCCGGGTTGTGCACGAGGTAGGTGTCCAACGGGTCGTCGCGCGCGACGAACACCACCAGGGCGCTGTCACCGGAACGGCCCGCGCGGCCCGCCTGCTGCCAGAACGACGCCAGCGTGCCGGGGAAACCGGCCACCACCACGGCGTCCAGGCCCGCGATGTCGACGCCGAGCTCCAGGGCGTTGGTCGTCGCGACGCCGAGCAGGTCGCCGGTGGACAGCGCCTTCTCCAACGCCCGGCGCTCCTCCGGCAGGAAGCCTCCCCGGTACGCGGCGACACGCGGCGGCAGCTCACTGTCCACTTCGGACAGGATGCGCTGGGTGCCCAGCGCGGTCAGCTCGGCGCCGCGGCGGGAGCGCACGAAGGCGAGCGAACGTGCGCCTTCGACCACCAGGTCGGCCAGGATGCGCGACGTCTCCGCGCCCGCCGACCGCCGGACGGGCGCGCCGTTCTCACCCTCCAGAGAGGTCAGTGGGGGTTCCCACAACGCGACCGTGCGCGACGCGCGCGGCGAAAAGTCGTCCACGACAGCGGAAACGGGCACGCCGAGCAATCGCTCCGCCGAACCAGAAGGATCAGCCACAGTGGCCGATGCCAAAACGAAGATCGGGTCCGCGCCGTATTTCCGGGCGACCCGGCGGAGACGCCGCATCAACAACGCGACGTGCGACCCGAAAACGCCCCGGTAGGAATGGCACTCGTCGATCACCACGTACTTCAGCCTGCGGAAGAAGCGCAGCCATTTCGGGTGCTGCGGAAGGATTCCGCGGTGCAGCATGTCCGGATTGGTGAAGACCCAGTTGGCGTGCGCCTTGACCCAGTCGCGTTCGGCCATCGGGGTGTCACCGTCGTAGGCCGACGCGCGCACACCCTTGATCCCCAGCTCCTCGAGCGACCGGAGCTGGTCCGCCCCAAGGGCTTTGGTCGGGGACAGGTACAGCGCGGTGGCCTTCGTGTCCGCCAAAAGAGTGGAAAGCACGGGCAACTGGTAGGCAAGTGACTTGCCCGACGCCGTGCCCGTCGCGAGGACCACGTGCTGCCCGGACCACGCCAGCGACGCCGCCTCGGCCTGGTGCCGCCACGGCTCGCGCACGCCCGTCTCCACGAACGCCTCGACGACCGCGGGGGCCGTCCACGCAGGCCAGTCCACGTGATCTGCCTGCCGCAACGGGAGATCGCGCGCGTGCGTGAGGGGCGACTCCCCGGCGGGAACCCCCGCCAGCACGCGGTCCAGCAGCCGGCGTCCCTGATCCACCACGGGATCGAGCTTCGCATACACCACCGACAGTCTTGACCGGGCCGCACTCGACTTCCTGCGCAGATAACGGTGTGTGCACGGATCGGGACGTTTCGTTGCCTCCTTGCAACCAGCCCCTAGACTCCCCGCTCATCGCATCCAATGAGGGATGCGTCACGTCGCGCTGGGCGGCTGGTCTGCCTTGGCGCTGCACATGGCAACTCACCAGGAGGACGGATGTCCCGGCAATTCCTCGCGGAGAGCCTCGAGCTCTCCGGGGGTGATCGCGGCGTCGTAGCCGTGGTCGCCGTGGTCGCCCTGGCTGCTCTCGCCGTCGGGTACGTGCTGCTCAAGGAGGTGCTGGCCGCCGGCCAGGGCACCGACAAGATGCAGGACATCGCCAAGGCGGTTCAGGAGGGCGCAGCGGCCTACCTCAACCGGCAGTTCCGCACGCTCGGCATTTTTGTCGTGATCGTGTTCGTTCTGCTGTTCGCGCTTCCGGCAGACGATTTGGCCGAGCGAATCGGTCGATCATTGTTCTTCCTCGTCGGTGCCGCGTTCTCGGCGACTATCGGCTACCTGGGCATGTGGTTGTCCACGCGCGCCAACGTGCGTGTCGCCGCCGCCGCGAACGAAGAAGGCGGCCGGGAAAAGGCGACGCGCATCGCGTTCCGCACGGGCGGCGTGGTCGGCATGACCACGGTCGGTCTCGGCCTCTTCGGTGCGGCGCTCGTCGTGCTCGTCTACGCCGGCCAGGCCCCGAAGGTCCTGGAGGGCTTCGGTTTCGGTGCCGCGCTGCTCGCGATGTTCATGCGCGTCGGTGGCGGCATCTTCACCAAGGCGGCGGACGTCGGCGCGGACCTCGTCGGCAAGGTCGAGCAGGGCATCCCCGAGGACGACCCGCGCAACGCCGCGACCATCGCGGACAACGTGGGCGACAACGTCGGTGACTGCGCCGGCATGGCGGCGGACCTCTTCGAGTCCTACGCCGTGACGCTCGTGGCGTCGCTGATCCTGGGCACCGCCGCGTTCGGCGTGCAGGGCCTGCTGTTCCCGCTGATCGTCCCGGCGATCGGCGTGCTCACCGCGGTCATCGGCGTCTACACGACCAGGGCGAAGGCGGGCGAGAACGGCCTCGCGGCCATCAACCGCGCCTTCTACATCTCTGCGGTCATCTCCGCGGTGCTGTGCACCATCGCGGCGTTCACGTACCTGCCGAGCTCCTTCTCGGACCTCAACGGCATCAGCGACTCGCTCAAGGGCGACAGCGGCAACCCGGCGCTCATCGCGTCCGTCGCGGTGATCATCGGCATCGTGCTGGCGGGCATCATCCTCTGGCTGACCGGCTACTACACCGGCACCGACCACAAGCCGGTGAAGGAGGTCGGCGAGACCTCGCGGACCGGTGCGGCCACGGTCATCCTGTCCGGCATCTCGGTCGGTTTCGAGTCGGCCGTCTACACCGCACTGGTCATCGGTGCCGCCGTCTACGGCGCGTTCCTGCTGTCCGGCTCGGTCGTCGTCGCGCTGTTCTCGATCGCGCTCGCCGGTTGTGGTCTGCTCACGACCGTCGGCGTCATCGTGGCCATGGACACCTTCGGCCCGGTCTCCGACAACGCGCAGGGCATCGCCGAGATGTCCGGTGACGTGCACGGCGAGGGCGCGCAGATCCTCACCGAGCTCGACGCGGTGGGCAACACCACCAAGGCCATCACCAAGGGCATCGCGATCGCGACGGCCGTGCTCGCCGCGACGGCGCTGTTCGGCTCCTACCAGGACGCCATCTCCCAGGCGCTGGCGAAGGCCGGGCAGACCGCGCTGGACTTCACGGACTTCGTGGTGTTCTCGCCGAACGTCCTGGTCGGCATCGTGATCGGTGCGGCCGTCGTGTTCATGTTCTCGGGCCTCGCGGTCAACGCCGTGACGCGCGCCGCCGGTGCCATCGTGTTCGAGGTGCGCCGTCAGTTCCGCGACAACCCCGGCATCATGGACTACTCGGTGAAGCCCGAGTACGGCCGCGTCGTCGACATCTGCACCAGGGACTCGCTGCGCGAGCTCGCGACCCCCGGTCTGATGGCCGTGCTCGCCCCGATCGCCGTCGGCTTCGGCCTCGGCGTCGGCCCGCTGGCGGGCTACCTCGCCGGTGCGATCGCGACCGGCACGCTCATGGCGGTCTTCCTGGCCAACTCCGGTGGTGCCTGGGACAACGCCAAGAAGCTGGTCGAGGACGGCAACCACGGTGGCAAGGGCTCCGACGCCCACGCCGCGACGGTCATCGGCGACACCGTCGGCGACCCGTTCAAGGACACCGCCGGCCCGGCCATCAACCCGCTGATCAAGGTGATGAACCTGGTCTCGGTGCTGATCGCGCCCGCCATCATCACCTTCTCCATCGGTGACAACGCGTCCGCGCCGATCCGCGTCGCGATCGCCGTGGTCGCGGTGCTGATCATCGTGGGTGCGGTGGTCGTGTCCAAGCGCCGCGGCACGTCGATCACGGACACTCCCGCGGAGACCGTGAGCAACGGCGCCGCGTAGGTCCAGCGCCTCCGGTCGGGGTACGTTCGGGTCTTCCCCCGACGTACCCCGACCGAGGAGTTTCCGACATGAGGCGCAGCCTCGTCGCCACTGCCGCTGTGGCCGCCCTGGCGTTGACCGGGTGCACCACCGGCGGCAACTCCGGCAGTTCCCCGACGCCCACCAGCGGCGTCAACAACGCGGCCGCCGTCGAGTACATGAACAAGGTGTGCTCCGCCGCCTCCGAGTTCGCCAAGATCGAGAAGACCGCCCCGAAGGTCGATCCCGCGGACACGTCCAAGCTCAAGGCCGAGATGGCCGCCTACATGGGCCAGCTCGCCGACGCCTTCGCCAAGTCGGCGGAGGGCCTCAAGAACGTCGGCCCGTCGCCCGTCGCGGGTGGCGAGGAGGCCGTGAACAAGATGGCCGAGACGTTCACCTCCCTCGGCACGGTGTTCACCGAGGCCAAGACCAAGATCGAGCAGGCGAACGCGAACGACGCCACGGGCGGCATCCAGGCCGCCGGTGAGGCCATCGCGAAGCTCTCCGAGCTCGCCGACCCGCTGCGCGACCTCCAGGGCGTTCCCGAGCTGCAGAAGGCCACGCAGACCGCGGAGAAGTGCCAGGAGATGCAACGCCTCAACGTCACGCCGACGAGCTGAGCGCGGCCGTCCGGAGTAACTTCCGCCCCATGCGCCGCACAGTCATCGCCGTTGTGACGACCTGTCTGCTCGTGGTCTCCGCGTGCAGCAGTGGAGGGTCGTCCACGTCCACGCAGGCCACCCCGAGCGAGGCCGACGTCGTGGCGTGGATGGACAAGGTCTGCGGTGCCGTCGGCGGCACCGTGAAGTCCCTGTCCGACGAGCCCCCGATCAACATGAGCGACCCGTCCACGCTCAAGACCGGCATGTCCGAGTGGCTCGGCACGAAGGTGGCCGCCGTCGACAAGTCGATCGCGGACCTCAAGAGCCTGGAAGACGGTCCGCACCCGAAGTCGAAGGAGCTCGCCACCGCTGCCGAGGACGGCATGGGGCAGATCAGGACGTTGCTCGCCGACACCAAGTCGAAGCTCGACTCGTCGACCGACGTCAACCAGGTCGTCGCCGCCTTCACCGAGATGGCCTCGAAGGCCGGTGAGATGGAGAAGGCGGGCGCCGACGTGCAGAAGAAGTTCGACGAGACGGGCCTCGGCGGCGCCGCTGCGAAAGCGGCCAACTGCAAGGAGTTGCAGACCTCTCCGCCCACCACCTGACGAGCTCGAATCACGTCTGACCGGATCGCCCGAACGTGTACTGTTCGGCGGTCCGGTTAGACCTTTCTGGGGGATTCACCAATGAACGCACGTTTGTCGATCGCTGCTGCCTGCGCCGGGGCC
The DNA here is from genome assembly GCF_042721395.1 of Lentzea sp. NPDC058450. NCBI lineage: Bacteria > Bacillati > Actinomycetota > Actinomycetes > Pseudonocardiales > Pseudonocardiaceae > Lentzea > Lentzea sp. NPDC058450. Next base: position 65,345 of record NZ_JBHXLO010000022.1, on the reverse strand, counting down.
GCTCTGGTCCTCACCGGCTGTGGCACCAGCGCCGCGCCGTCCGCGCAGAGCACCGCGCCCACGACCACCACCACGACGGCCGCCGCGGCCGACCCGGTCAAGTGGGCGGGCGCGTTCTGCGCCGGCACGACGCCGGTCCTGACGGGCGCGGTCGAGCTCATCACCGTCGTCGCGGCCAACGCCGAGAACCCGGCCGCCATCAAGGAGGGCATGCTCAAGCTGCTCGACACCGGCGCCAAGGCGATGGCCGACACCGAGGCCAAGCTCAAGGAGGCCGGCGCGCCCGGCCCCGAGCACCAGGCCATGCACGACGAGCTGCTCAAGATGTTCGGCGACGGTGCCAAGGAGTACAAGTCCGTCCACGAGCAGATCAGCAAGATCGACGCGACCGCGCCCGACTTCCTGGGCCAGGTCGAGAAGATCGGTGGCGACTCCGCCGACCCGTCGAAGCTCTCCGACCAGATCAAGAAGCTCGACGCCGACCCGAAGCTCAAGGACGCCATCGCCAAGGCGCCCGAGTGCACCGAGATGCGCACGAAGCTCGGCAAGCTGATCGGTCAGTGACCAGGTCTCGCCTGATCGCGGCCGTGCTGAGCGCGGCCGCGTTGACCGCTTGCGGCACCCCGCCGCCTGCCTCGCCAGTGCCGCAGGCCGCACCCACGACCACCACGACGGCCGACGTGCCGGGCGCCGACCCGGCGGCCTGGTTCGACGCGTACTGCGGCCCGATGGGCGTGACCGAGATCGCCCGCGTGGCCATCGGAGCCGACGGCGCGCGGGGAGCCGAAGCCATGAAGGCGGCCGCGGTGCGGTGGGCTTCGACAGCCGCCGCGTCGGACCGCAAGATGGCGGACGACCTGGAGAAGGTCGGTGCGATGAGCTCCGACGTGCAGAACCTGCACGATCGTCTGGTGAAGTCGTTGCGGCTGGAGGCGACCGGCTGGGACGACGTGGCTGGCCGCCTGCAGGGGCTCGCGGCCGACGCCAAGTTCCCAGAGCGGTTCCAGCAGGTCACCGCCACCCGCGGGGGCAACTCCGACGGGGTGGCGGCGCTGTTCGAGCAGATCGTGAAGATCCCCGCGTACACCGAGGCGTTCCGCGCCAACAAGGTGTGCTCGGGGTGGCAGGAACTGGCCAGGGGAAACTAGCGGCGTGAGGACACGCCTGATCGCCGCCGTGCTGGCCGCAACGACCGTTCTGACCAGCGCGTGCGCGTCCGACGAGGAGAAGCCGCTCACCGACGCGCAGGGCCGCTGGGTGGACGCCTTCTGCGGCGCGTTCGTGCCCGGTCTGAAGGCCGGCAAGGCGCTCCAGGCGTCGGACGCGGCGAACCCGGCGGCGGTCAAGACGGCCTACCTGAAGCTCGTGAACGACAACGCGGCGGCGTTCACCGACGCCGAGAAGAAGCTCAAGGAGCTCGGGCCGCCGTCCGACGACCTCAAGGACCTGCACGACCGGCTCGTCACCTACGTCGGCGAGTCGGCCAGGTCCTACGAGGCGGCGAAAGCGCCGGTCACGGCCCTGGAGGCGAACGACGGCTTCTGGGACGCGGCGGAGAAGGCGCTCACCGACACCTCGCAGGTGAGCAACCCCGAGCAACTGCGGGCGACGTTCGACACGCTCGAGAAGTCGCCGAAGTACTCGGACGCTATCGGCAAGGCGCAGGCGTGCGACGAACTGAAGGCCGGGTAGTCCGACCGGGGTGTCACAGCCGCACCACTGGTCACAGTCGAACGTCTGTTCTACCCTGTGGGCCGTGGTTGGGCAGCTGTCCTTCTTCTCGGCCGAAGCGCGCACGCCGGCCAAGGCGGACCTCGCCGGCTTCCTCTGCGGGCCGGGTCAGGCCGTCAGCTTCGCGCGCGGTACGGCCGCCCGCGTGTACACCGAGCTGCGCGACGACTGGCGGCTGAGTCCCCTCAAGCAGGCCTGCGCCGAGCGCGGCGTGACCACGGAGCTGTGCGTCAACGAGGCGGGCACCCACTTCGTCCGCACGCCGTTCCGCACGGATCTCACCCCTCTGGCCGCCCGCTGGCTGACTGGTTCGGTCAAGACCGTCCCTCCGGACTTTGAGCTGAACGGCGCAGTGCTGCGCGTCTGGGCGCTGGCGGCGGGCAGCTGGATGGAGTCCGCGTACCTGCTCGGTTTGGACCCCAACGCACCGCAGACACACCTACCGTTGCAAAATGCTCTGCTCGCATCCGGACTTCCGTGCACCCTGGTAGGGGCACCGGCGTTGCGGGTGACCGGCCGGCGACGGCTGGCGCGGCTCGCTGAGCTGGTCGGAAGCCCTCCTCAGGGAGTGGCGATGAGCACCTGGCCGGCGGCCTGAGCGGGCGGTCCGGCATGGTTGTGTCACTCTGTCTCGTCGTACAGGCGTCGCGGAGACATGACGGACAGGTGTGCTTTTCGGCCGACGCTGGGCAACACTGGCGGGCCTGGGAACCGGGTTTGGAAGAGAGCGGGACGGCGAGTGGCTGGATCGACACGGACGAGAAAGAGCAGCGGAGGCGGGGGCAGCACCCGACGACTGGTGATCGTCGAGTCGCCCACGAAGGCGCGCAAGATCGCCTCGTACCTCGGCGCCAACTTCGTCGTGGAGTCCTCCAGGGGACACATCCGGGACCTTCCGCGCGGTGCCGCCGACGTCCCCGCGAAGTTCAAGGGCCAGGCCTGGGCCAGGCTCGGCGTGGACGTCGACCACGACTTCGAACCCCTCTACGTGGTCTCCGCCGACAAGAAGTCGCTGGTCACCGAGCTCAAGGAAGCGTTGAAGGACGTCGACGAGCTCTACCTCGCGACAGACGGTGACCGCGAGGGTGAGGCCATCGCCTGGCACCTCCTCGAGACCCTGAAGCCGAAGATCCCGGTCCGCCGGATGGTGTTCCACGAGATCACCGAGTCCGCGATCCAGGCCGCCGCCGCGAACCCCCGCGACCTCGACCAGGACCTGGTCGACGCGCAGGAGACCCGCCGCATCCTCGACCGCCTCTACGGCTACGAGGTCAGCCCGGTGCTGTGGAAGAAGGTCATGCCGAAGCTCTCGGCAGGCCGCGTGCAGTCCGTGGCGACGCGTCTGGTCGTGGAGCGCGAACGCGAGCGGATGAAGTTCGTCTCGGCGAGCTACTGGGACATCTCCGCGCAGATGGACGCCGGTGCCGAGGCCACGCCGCGTCAGTTCGGCGCGCGTCTCGTGGCCGTCGACGGCACGAGGCTCGCCACGGGCCGTGACTTCGGTTCGGACGGCAAGCTCACCGGCAAGGCCGACGTGACCGTGCTGGACGAGCAGCAGGCCCGCGCCATCGCGGCCGGACTGCAGAACGCGCCGGTCAAGGTCTCCTCGGTCGAGGAGAAGCCGTACACGCGCAAGCCGTACGCGCCGTTCATGACCTCGACGCTGCAGCAGGAGGCAGGCCGCAAGCTGCGCTTCTCCGCCGACCGCACGATGCGCACGGCCCAGAAGCTGTACGAGAACGGCTACATCACCTACATGCGTACCGACAGCACCACGCTGTCGGAGACCGCGATCAACGCGGCCCGCACGCAGGCCACGGACCTGTACGGCGCGCAGTACGTCGCCGACAAGCCGCGCCAGTACACCCGCAAGGTCAAGAACGCGCAGGAGGCCCACGAGGCCATCAGGCCGGCGGGAGAGGTCTTCCGCACGCCGGGCCAGGTCGCGGCGGAGCTCGACTCGGACGAGTTCAAGCTCTACGAGATGATCTGGCAGCGCACGATCGCGTCCCAGATGGCCGACGCGCGGGGCAACACGACCTCGATCCGCATCCAGGGGCGTGCCGCGACGGGCCAGGAGGTCACGTTCGCCGCGTCCGGCCGCACGATCACGTTCGCCGGCTTCCTCAAGGCCTACGTCGAGACCGTCGACGCCGAGGCCGGTGGCGAGTCGGACGACGCGGAGTCGCGCCTGCCGTTGCTGGTCAAGGACCAGGACCTGACGATCGCGGAGCTGTCCGCGGACGGGCACACGACCTCGCCGCCGTCGCGCTACACCGAGCCGTCGCTGATCAAGACGATGGAGGAGCTCGGCATCGGCCGCCCCTCCACCTACTCGTCGATCATCAGCACCATCCAGGACCGCGGCTACGTGTGGAAGAAGGGCGCGGCGCTGGTCCCGTCCTGGGTCGCGTTCGCCGTGGTCGGGCTGCTGGAGCAGCACTTCGGCCGCCTGGTCGACTACGACTTCACCGCGGCGCTGGAAGACGAGCTGGACGGCATCGCCGCAGGCCGGCAGGGCCGCACGAACTGGCTGTCCGGGTTCTACTTCGGCGGCAGCGTCGGCCCGGACGGCTCGATCGGCCGTTCCGGCGGCCTGAAGAAGCTGGTCGGCACGGGTGTCGAGGACATCGACCCGCGTGAGGTCAACTCGATCCCGCTGTTCAGCGACGACGAGGGCCGCACGGTCGTCGTCCGCGTCGGCCGCTTCGGGCCGTACCTGGAGCGCGAGGTCGACGAGGCCGCGCAGCGCGCGAACCTGCCGGACGACCTGGCGCCCGACGAGCTGACCAGCGAGATCGCCGAGAAGCTCTTCTCGACGCCGCAGGAGGGCCGGTCCCTGGGCACCGACCCGGTCTCGGGCAACGAGATCGTGGCCAAGGAAGGCCGCTTCGGTCCGTACGTCACCGAGGTGCTGCCGGAACCGGCCGAGAACGGCACCGCCGCGAAGTCCAAGGCGAAGGCCCCGAAGCCGCGCACCGGCTCGTTGTTCAAGTCGATGTCGCTCGACACGATCACGATCGACGACGCGCTGAAGCTGCTCTCGCTGCCGCGCGTGGTCGGCAAGGACCCGGAGACGGGTGCCGAGATCACCGCGCAGAACGGTCGTTACGGCCCGTACCTGAAGAAGGGCACGGACTCGCGGTCGCTGACCGACGAGGCGCAGATCTTCTCGGTCACGATGGAAGAGGCCCTGAAGATCTACTCGGAGCCGAAGAAGCGTGGTCGTGCGGCCGCCGCACCGCCGTTGCGCGAGATGGGCAACGACCCGGTGTCCGGCAAGCCGATGGTGATCAAGGAGGGCCGCTTCGGCCCGTACGTCACCGACGGCGAGGCGAACGCGTCGCTGCGCAAGACCGACAGCGTCGAGTCGATCACCGACGAGCGCGCGGCCGAGCTGCTGGCCGAGAAGCGCGCGAAGGGGCCGGTCAAGAAGAAGGCCCCCGCCAAGAAGCCGGCGGCGAAGAAGCCCGCCGCGCCGAAGAAGGCTCCGGCCAAGACCAAGAGCTGACACGTCGCAGGGGGTGGTGGCGGTGCCGACGAACGAGTTCGGACCCGACGGGACTCAGGCCCCGCCGCCTCCCCGGCTGTACCCGGACCCCCTCGCAGGACTGGTGACGGCGGACAGTTACGTCACTCCTCAGTGGACGGCTTTCAGCTCACCTGTGGCGGTGCCGACACCTCCGGCGCCGACCGAGCAGATGCGGCAGGCGATCCACGAGCAGATGCAGCGCGAGCAACGGCGTCCGCGTGGCCGGGCGCCGCGCCCGCAGCACCAGTACGCTCCGCAACAGTTCGCTCCCGCTTACCAGATGCCCGCGCAAAACCCTGCGCAGCAACAACAACAGCCCACACAACAGACGAGTGGCGTGGCCGCGTTCATCGGCTGCCTGGTCGTCATCGGGTTCTTCGTGCTGGTCCTGGTCAGCATCCTCGGAGCGATCTTCAGCTAGCCGTGTCCCGAGTCCGTCATCCTGGCTCACCACATCCGGTTACGCTGATCGCACGGGAGTGGCGACTTAGGGGTGACGGAAATTCAGGACGCGGACACACCGGCGACCGAGGCAGGCCAGGCAGGGCAGGCCCAGTCCAGCGTGTCCACGGTTCACCGGCTTCGATCGGTACTCGCCATCCGGCCGTTCCGGCGGCTCTGGCTCGTCACCTACCTGTGCAGCGTTGGTGACTGGCTGTCACTGCTCGCGTTGACCGGTCTGGTCTCCACGATGATGAAGAGCTACGAGTGGCAGTCGTTCGCGCTGCCGCTGGTCGTGCTCACCCAGCTGCTGCCGGGCATCCTCTTCGCGCCGATCGGCGGCGTGCTCGCGGACAAGTTCGACCGCCGCAAGGTCATGGTCGTCTGCGACGTCCTGCGCGGGTCGCTGTTCATCTCGATCGCGCTGGTCGGCTCGCCGATCTGGCTCTTCATCGCGAACTTCCTGGTCGGCTGCTGCGCAATGCTGTGGATCCCGGCCAAGGAGTCGGCGGTCCCGAACCTGCTGCGCCGCCCCGACCAGGTGGAGTCGGCGAACCAGCTCGGCCTGGTGATGACCTACGGCATCTCCACGATCAGCGGCTTCGGCCTGTACTCGCTGATCTCGGGCATCCCCGCGTACCTGAACCTGCAGGGCGGGAACCTGGAGTTCAGCATCGCGACGATCGCGGTGGTGATCAACGGCCTGCTGTACTTCACCTCGGCGATCCTGGTCGCGACCCGCCTGCCGGAGCTGTCCGGCCGCGTCTCCGCCGCTCCCGCGAAGGACGCCGGGGACAAGCCCGGCTTCGTCGCGATGCTGCGCGAGGGGCTGCGGTTCGCCGGCCGGACGCCGCTGGTCCGCGGCCTGCTCATCGGCATGGTCGGCGCGTTCGCCGCGGCCGGTGTCGTGATCGGCACGGCGAAGACCTACGCGTTGTCGCTGCTGGGCGGCGCCTCGACGTTCGGCCTGCTGTTCGTGGCCGTGTTCCTCGGGCTCGCGGCCGGCATGGCGACGGCGCCGCGGCTGGCCCAGCGGCTCGCCTACAACCGGCTCTTCGGCGTCACGATCGTGCTCGCCGGCATCTCGCTCGCGCTGGTCGCGCTGGCCCCGCACCTGTGGATCGCGCTGCTGACGGTGGCGCTGGTCGGCGCGTGCGCGGGCGTGGCGTTCCTGACGGGCCTCACGATCGTGGGCTCGCAGGTCCAGGACGACATGCGCGGCCGCACGGTCGCGTTGATCCAGACGTTGCTGAAGGTCGTGCTGTTCGGTGCGTCGGCAGGCGCGCCGCTGCTGCTCACGTTGCTGCAGAAGCGGCAGGTCAGCGTGTTCGGCCACCCGATGGAGGTCGACGCCAGCCGTCCGGTGATGGTCGGCGGCGCGGTGATCGCCATCGTGCTGGGCCTCGTCGCGTACCGGCAGATGGACGACCGGCGCGAGGAGCCGGTGCTGTCGTCGTTGTTCGCGGCGATCCGGGGCCGGCGGCACACCACGGGCATGCTGATCGCGATCGAGGGCGACACCCGCGAGGACACGTCGGTGCAGGCCAGGCGCCTGGCCGCCGCGTTGCGCGCGGAAGGGCTCGACGTCGTGCTGGCCGCCGACCCCGAGCACGACGAACGCCGGTTGCGCACGATGTTGTCGTCAGCGGAGCTGGCGGGCGTCCGCGCGCAGGCTCTGGTCGCTGCCGCCGTGCGGGCCGATGTCGTCGAACGGCAGGTGCGCCCCGCGCTCGACTCGGGTTCCGTGGTGGTGATGGAGCGGTACGTCGACTCGCCTTTGGCGCACTTCACCGCGACCAGCACGCTGGAGCACCAGGAGCTCGAAGGCCTGGTCGACTGGGCCACCGGCAGGCTGCGTCCCGACCTCACGATCCTGCTCGACCGGCCGGTGACCGACGGCAAGGGCATCGGTCCCGAGCACCACTGGCGTGTGCAGCGGCTGCTGAGCGAGATGGCGGCGGCTGACCCCGACCGGTACCTGGTGGTCGACGCGGACGGCGACACCGACGAGGTGGCCGAACGGGTCCGCGCCGCCGTGGTGCCGTTGCTCGCGACCCGCAGGCGCCCGGTCCCCGCGGTCTGACCCGCCGCTGGAAGACTGCACTCATGAGCGTGTGGCACGAGGTGGTCGGCCAGCCCGACGCGGTGGCGACCCTGTCGGCGTCCGCGGAGGCAGCGGCCACGATCGTCTCCGGCGGCACCCCCGCACCTGGTGTGATGACGCACGCCTGGCTCTTCACCGGCCCGCCCGGCTCCGGCCGTTCGTCCACCGCCCGCGCGTTCGCCGCCGCGTTGCAGTGCGTGGTGACCGACGACCGTCCGGGCTGCGGCGAGTGCACCGGCTGCCGCACGACGTTGCACGGCACCCACGCCGACGTGCGCGTAGTCGCCCCAGAAGGCCTCTCGATCTCGGTCGCCGAGATGCGCTCGCTCGTCCAGATCTCGGCCCGCCGCCCCACCTCGGGCCGCTGGCAGGTCGTGATCATCGAGGACGCCGACCGCCTGACCGAGGGCGCCGCGAACGCCCTGCTCAAGGCCGTCGAGGAACCCCCGGAGCGCACCGTCTTCCTGCTCTGCGCCCCGTCCGACCACCCGGACGACGTGTCCGTGACGATCCGCTCCCGCTGCCGCCTGGTGTCCCTGGGCTCGCCGCGCCCCGCCGCCATCGCCTCGGCGTTGGAGGAGGTCGACGGCATCTCGCCCGAGATGGCCCAGTGGGCGGCCTCGGTCTGCGGCGGTCACGTGGGCCGGGCCCGCCGCCTGGCCTCGGACGAGCAGTCGCGCTCGCGCCGCGAGTCCGTGCTGCGCATCCCACTGGCCCTGCGCCGCCCCGCCGACGTCTTCACCTGCGCCGACGAGCTGATCAAGGCCGCGGAGGACGACGCCTCCACGGCCAACGAGGCCCGCAACGAGGCCGAGCGCGAGGCCCTGGAGACCGCGATGGGCGCGGGCGGCACCGGCAAGGGCACCGCCGCCGCCACCCGAGGCGCGAAGGGCGCGTTGAAGGACCTGGAGAAGCGCCAGAAGTCCCGCGCCACCCGGACCCAGCGCGACTCGCTCGACATGGCCCTGGTCGACCTGGCCGGCTTCTACCGCGACGCCCTGGTCGTGCGCAGCGGCTCCGAGGCGGCCCTGATGCACCCGGACCGCGCCGCCGACTCGCGCACGGCCGCGGCCCAGTGGACGCCGGAGTCGATCCTGCGGCGGCTGGAAGCCGTGCTGGCGTGCCGCGAGGCGATCGAGGTCAACGTGAAGCCGCGGATCGCCGTCGAGGCGATGGTCACCACCCTGCACCGTGGCTGACTTCGGCGTGACCATGACGCCGGAGACGGCGGCGCGGCTCCGGCCGGACCTGGAACGGCTGATCGCGGAGTTCCGCGCGCTGGCGCACGCGCTGGTCGGCGCGCTGCCGAACCCCGACGACATCTCGGACGAGGTCTTCGCCGTCGGGCGGACGTGGTGGCTCCACCACCACGACCCGCACGTCCTGTGCGAGGACGACGACGGCGTGACCGTCGAGGCGCACCTCTACAACCCGGACCTGCTCGATCCGTGGTTCCTGCTGCTGTACGCGAAGTCCGTCACGGGACACGAGGCCGTCGTGGAGGCGTGCCCGGCGGGGTTCCACGACATCGCCCGCCTGCTCGACCTCCTGCCGGAGGTCTCAGAGCCACCCCAGCGCGGCTGATCCGGTGGCGAGACGAGGGGCGAGGTCGTTGCTGATCGGCACCGACCGGTTCGTCTGGTCGGTGCGCCACTCCTGCGGCGACGGCTGCCGCGAGGTCGTGCGGCTGCACCGCGAGGGCGAGTCCGGGCGGCTCGTGATCGTGTTCCAGGCCGGCGAAGAGCGCCACGTCGCAGACGGCCTGATGCACGCCGGCGAGGTGCTCACTGGCGGCCGCAGTCTGAACCTCAACCGGCCCGGCGTGATCCGCGCGCTGCTCGACGTGGCTGGGTGGCGGTCCGAGGTCCGCGAACTCGACGGCTGGGACCTGTTCGACGCGGTCGCCGCGCGGTCAGAGCCACCCCAGCGCGGCTGACACCTCGTCCGCCGCCCGCAGCACCCGCGGCCCGAGCGCGATCAGCTCGGGCAGCGAGTGCTCCAGCGCGAGCGTGGACGCCGACAGCCCGCCGATCACCGTGCCCGCGTGGTCGCGGACTGCGGCGCCGACGCAGCGCACGCCCACCTCGTTCTCCTCGTCGTCCAGCGCGAAGCGGGACCTGCTGACCCGCGTGAGCTGCGCCTTCAGTCGAGGAGAGGAGGTGATCGTGTGCGGCGTCCGGCCGGGGAGGCCGGTTCGGTCGAGGTAAGCGTCCAGTTCGGTGGCGGAGAGCGAGGCCAGCACGGCCTTGCCGATGGCGGTGCCGTGGGCGGGCAGGGACATGCCCAGCCGTGACGCCATGCGGTACGGCTTGTCGGCCTCGATCTTGTCCACGTAGACCAGTTCGTCGCCGAAGAGCACGGCCAGGTGCACGGTGCAGCGCGTCGACTGCTGCAGTGCGCGCAGGGCCGGTCGTGCCCGCTCGACCGTGTCCATCGGCCGCAGCACCTTGCCCGCGAGGGCGAGGACGCGTGGGCCGGTGAGGTAGCCGTCGGCGGTCGGGGTCGCGAAGCCGCGGTCCACCATCGCCTGCAGGAGGCGGTGGACCGTCGACTTCGGCAGACCCGTCACCCGCGCGATGTCGGTGATGCGCGGGTGGTCGGCCAGGGCCTCCAGCACGGCGAGCGTCTTCTCGACGGCGGTGTCGGTCATCTCGCCAGCCAGCCTCCGTCCACGACCAGAACGTGTCCGGTCACATAATCGGACGCGGCGCTGGAAAGGAACACCGCCGGACCCACCAGATCTTCCGGCGTGCCCCAGCGGCCGGCCGGGATGCGGGTCCTGATCGCGGGCTCGCGGTCGGGGTCGGCACGTAGCGGTGCGGTGTTGTCGGTGGCGATGTAGCCCGGCGCGATGGCGTTGACCTGCACGTTCGACTCGGCCCACTCGTTCGCGAGCAGCTTGGTCATGCCGACCAGGGCGTGCTTCGAGGCGGTGTAGGCGGAGACGAGGATGCCGCCCTGGAACGACAGCATCGAGGCGATGTTGACGACCTTGCCGCCGCCGTTCGCGATCATCTGCCGGCCGCAGAGCTTCGAGATCTCGAACGCCGAGTCGAGGTTGACCGCCATGATCCGCTGCCAGTCGGACAGCGAGACGTCGACGGCGGCACCCCGGTGGATCGTGCCGGCGTTGTTGACCACGACGTCGACGCGGTGCTGGTCGAGGATCGGGGCCAGGGCGGGTTCGACGGACTCCGGTTCGGCGAGGTCGATCGAGACCGTGGCGAGCGCCGGTGCCACGTCGGACAGGTCGCCGCGCCCGACGAGGACGAGCTGGGCGCCCGCCTCGTGCAGACCGCGGGCGATGGCCCGGCCGATACCCGTGCGTGCGCCCGTCACGAGAGCTGTCTTTCCTGCCAACGAGAAGCTCATCGCAGCTCCGTCACGGCGACCTGGTCCATGTCGTCGTAGGCCTGGTTCTCGCCACCCATCGCCCACACGAACGTGTACGAGTGCGTTCCTGCTCCACTGTGGACGGACCAGGACGGGGAGATCACCGCTTCCTCGTTGCGCACCAAGATGTTCCGCGTGTTCTGCGGTTCGCCGCACAGGTGGACGACGCGGTGGTCCTCCGGCAGGTCGAAGTAGAGGTAGCACTCCGTGCGCCGGTCATGGGTGTGCGGCGGCATGGTGTTCCAGACGCTGCCGGGCGCGAGCGACGTCACGCCGAGCACCAGCTGCGACGAGCGGATGCCGTCGGCGTGCACGAACTTGCGGATCTCCCGGCGGTTCGCGGTGCTCTGGTCGCCCGCGTTCATCACCTCGACCTCGTCGTAGCGGGCGACGGCCGTGGGGTGCTGCGCGTGCGACGGCGTGGAGAACAGGTAGAAGCGGGTGTCCTCATCGGACGCGTGGAACTCGACGTCCTGAGCGCCCTGTCCGATGTAGAGGCAGTCACGGGTGCCCAGTGCGTGCTCCGTGCCGTCGACGGTGATCGTCCCGGTGCCGCGGACGGCGACGACGGCGAGCTCGCGCCGTTCGAGGAAGTACCGCGACCGCAGGGGAGAAGCGCTCTTCAGCGGGAGCGGCTCGCCCGGTTTCGGGGTTGCTCCTCCCAGCACGATGCGGTCCTCGTGCGTGTAGACGGTCCGGACCTCACCCGGTGCGAAGAGGTCGTCGACGAGGTAGTGCTGCCGCAGTCCGTCCGTGTCGAAGCCCGGCAGCTGGGCCGGGTGGGTCGAGTGCCTGACCTGCATTGCGTGCGTGCCTTCCGATCTGGCGGCGGAATGGCTACCCGCATGGAACTACGTTCCGCCAGACAGAACAACCCCGGGCGTCCGTCAGTTGGGACTGGAGGACTTCCCGGACGGCCGCCGGGACGGCAGCGCGGCGAAGAGCACGACACCCGCGAGCAGCAACGCCGTTCCGGTCCAGAACAACGGGATCGAGTTGTACGCGGCGTTGGTGTAGGCCAGCGGCGGCGCGCCCTTCGGCGGTGCGGCCGGCGCACCAGGCTGCTGCGGCACGGTCGTCTGCGGCGGCTGCGACGTCCCGCAGATCACGCCTCCCTGCGGCGCCGCGGCCCGCACGATCTGCTCGCCCAGCGAGATCTGCGCGAGCGCCGTGGGCAGGGTCGGCAGCTTGAGCTTGTCCGTCGGCAGCAGCTGCACGTCGAGCATCCGGGCCGTGGCGCCGAGCTGGAACCCGCTGAACCCGTTGCCGGAGAACGCCGCCTTCTTCTCGTTGAGCCCGGCGATCTGGAGCTTCACCACGACCAGGTCCAGCAACAACGGGATGTCCAGCGTCGGGTGCGCGGCGTCGAGCGTGCCGAGCTCCTTGCCGTTCTGGCTGACCTTCAGCACCGGCGCGGAGTACGTGATCTTCGACGTCCGCTCGTCCCCGGTCGACGTGGCCGTGAGCGTCGGCGGCGTGGCCACGTCGATCTTGATGCCCCCGGCCAGCTCCACGCTGACCGCGCGCATCGTCGACGTCGACTCGACCGCCTTGTTCTTGCTGCCCGGCAGGTCGACGAGCTTGACCACCGAGCTCGCCTCGAACGTGTCCGGAATGCTGATCAGGCTGGTCTTCACCGGCAACGGCACCTCGGCCGGCAACGCACTCAGCACCTCGAGCCCGGCCAGCGACGTCCTGGCAGTCGCCAGCGGACTGACGCACGGCCCGACCTTCTCGTCCCACCGCGCCTGCACGCTGCCGTTCAACGCCTTGAGCTTCGCGAGCGGCGTCTCCGGAATCGGCAGCCCGCCGTTCGTCGGCTGCGGGTTGTCCGGAATCGCCGTCTGCACCAACGTCCCCGGCGTCTGCGGCGCCCGCCCGGCCACCGCGAACCCGAACGGATTGGCCTGCGTCACCACCCGCTCGGTGGCGAGGAACGCCTCGGTGTTGACCTGCGCACTCGCGAGCCCCAAGCCGAACTCGGACACCGACTGCTTCGGCAGCTGATCCCCGAACCCGGGCAGGATCGTGTTCGTCGGCACCCCCTGCGGCCCGAGCCGCAGCACGCTCAACCCGGTCCCCGCGTCCCCCACGGCGTGCGCGAGGGGCTGGGGCCCGTTCGGCGCCGACGCCGGCGGCTGGTTCGGATCACGCGGCCCCGGCACCGGAGTGGTCGGGGGCTGCGCGAGCGCGGGCATCGCGACGAGCGCGAGCAGCAACCCGGCCAGCGGCACGGACAACGAACGGCGCATGGACCACTCCTCGGCGGTGGGGAGGTGGTGACCTCGGTCACTGTCCGTACAACGAGGGGGACCCCCGTGAGTAACGCGCTTGCGTGTCGGTTATAGTTATCGCGTCTCGCCGCCTTAGCTCAGTCGGCCAGAGCGGCTCACTCGTAATGAGCAGGTCATCGGTTCGATTCCGATAGGCGGCTCGGTGAGACGGAAGGGCCAGGTCATTCGTGACCTGGCCCTTCTGCATTTCCCGCACAGGCTCAGCGCGGTACCGCGGATTTCATCTCCAGGCTCGCCGCCACGATCGCCAGCACGATCAACACTCCCGCCGCGATTGCCCAGACGAACACCTGCCCGTAGGTGGACCGACTGCGAATGCGGAACGTCGCGAACGCGGCGCCGAAGGAGCAGAGGACGGGCGGCAACCACAGCCAGCTCGGGTAGCGCACTACTGCGGCGACGGACGACACGATCAGCACGGCCGGGATGACGTAGCCGGCCCAGTGGTAGCGCCGGAGGTTGAGGTCGTGCTCGAAGGGCGGACTCACTCTCGCGGACCTTAGGGCCGCGCGAGCAGGTCAGCCACACGTGGTGAGGGCCTGCTCCAGCGCCGAACGCTCCGCCGGCGCCACCGACAGCCCGTAGGCCGCCTTCACCGTCACGTAGATCCGCCCGTACGAGCACGCGTACCCGGCGGCCGGCGGCATCCACTCGTCCGGCGTCTTGTCGCCCTTCGACTGGTTCACCTTGCCCGCCACCGCCACCAGGTTGCGGAGGTCGTTGGCCGCCGCCAGCCGTTGCTCGGGAGCCCAGGAAGCCGCTCCGCTGCGCCACATCTCGGCCAGCGGCACCACGTGGTCGATCTGGATCTTCGACACGGTCTTCTCCTGGGACCCGGTGTACGGGTCGTCCAGGACGCCGGACTGCACGCTGCACCGGCCCGGCTTGCGGGTCACCTCGGCCAGGTCGCGGGCCAGCACCTGGCTGCGCTGGTCGCAGCCGTCGCCGTCGGTGTCGAACCAGGGCTGTCCGAAGACGCACGCCTTGCCGTCGTCGCAGTCGCGCACGTATCCGTCCATCCGTCCCTGTGCCGCGACGGGCAGGGCGGCGAGCGAGGTTCGTGCGGCCGCGGCGTCGAGCGTTCCCTCCGGCACGCGGTCCACCTGGGCCGCGGAGGGCGCCGAGGGCGACAGGGGGATCGCGGAACAGCCCGCCAGGACGAGGATCAGCAGCAACCACCGCATGTACGGGTGATACCCGGCCCCAACGACTTGATGGCCGCCCAACGGCGTAATCCTCACGCCAGTGAGACATGCGGTGGAGCAGGCTGAGTGGCTGCTGTGAACGGCCTGAGGGCGTCGAGACCGGGAAGGTCGTCACGTGGAGCTCAGAACACTGGTCAAACCTGTTGCGGCACTTGCCGTTCTGGTCCTGCTCGGCGGCGGGTGCGCGAGCGAGCCCGAGATGCCGCCGCGGGAGAACCCGCCCGCTGGTGGGCAGCTCGACTACCAGCTCGGGGGCGCCTACCAGCCCGACGTGCCGGTGAAGATCGTGGTGCGGGACCGCAGCAAGATCATCGACGGCCGGCGGTACAACATCTGCTACCTCAACGCCTTGCAGACGCAGCCGAACTCGGCCGAGGGCGGGCTCGACTGGTGGCGCAAGAACCACGACGACCTGCTGGTGAAGCGCAACGGTGAGCCGGCGATCGATCCCGAGTGGCAGGAGGGGATTCTCGACATCTCCACCGGCGAGAAGCGGGCGAAGATCCTGGAGATCCAGAAGAAGTGGATCAAGGACTGCAAGACGTCGTTCTTCAAGGGCATAGAGCCGGACAACCTCGACTCCTACCAACGCTCACAGGGCGCGTTCGACCTCAACGCCACCAAGGAGTTCATGAAGGCGTTCGTGCGGTACGCGCACGAGCAGGGGCTCGCGGTGGCGCAGAAGAACACGGCCGAGCTGGGGGACGCGGGGAAGAAGGAGATCGGCTTCGACTTCGCGATCACCGAGGACTGCCAGGTCCAGAACGAGTGCGGGACCTACGCCAACGCGTTCGGCCGCGACTTCTTCCAGATCGAGTACACCGAGGCCGGGTTCAACAAGTCGTGCGCCGATCGCGGCGGCAAGGTGTCGATCATCCGCCGCGACCGGCTCGTCGTGCCGTACGGGCACGAGGACTACGTCTACGAGGTCTGCCCGCCGACGGTCTGAGTCAGGAACGCCTGCCAGCGCTCGGCTTCACCGGAGGCGTCACCGAAGACGTGGTGGCCGAACGCGCTCGTGCCGTGGAAGCGGTAGATGCCCTGAGGCCCGCGCACGCCGAGGAAGTTGTGCAGGTCGTGGCGCACCACGTAGTCCACGACGCCGTGGATGCCGAACGGCTGCAACGTGACCTCGTCGCCGACCTCCGGGTCCAGCGGCACGCCGAGCGCGGCGAGCAGCACCGGCCAGTTGTTCGCGCCTTCCGGCTGTTCGGGCCACTGCGCGAAGACGTACGTGCCGGGCTGCCCGGGGAAGTGCTCGACGTACGACGCCAGCGTGGACAGGTACATGTCCCAGCCCTTCGACTGCTGGTCGACGAACTCGTCGCCCCAGCCGTCGGCGAGGATGCCGCTGTGCACGAACCGCAGCACGGTGGTGCCCTGCTCGCGGCCCTCGATCAGGTACTCCATCGCGTGGAACGTGCCGTCCTCGCCCTTGTCGCTCTCGTAGGCGAGGTGCTTGCCGGGCTCCCACGTGGTGATCGTCGAGGACTCCTGGAAGAAGCCCAGGTCGAGCGTCATGCGGCCGCCCACGCGACCGTCGACGGTGTGCGGGCCCATGAACCACGAGTCGATGCCGGGCCCGGTCGCGATGGCCTCCCAGACCTGCTCCGGGGTTCCCGCGACCTCGACCTCCTTGCCGATCTCGAACTGGTGGGTCACGACTCGTCCTCCTTGGCGGCGGCGTTCACGCTCGGGTGCAGGGCGACGACGACTCGGTGCGGACGCCCTCCTTCTGACTGTTCGTCGTGGTACTTCGCGACGAGCTGCGTCATGAACCCGGCGAGCTCCTCGGCGAACGCCGCGCGGTCGGCCGCGGAGGCGAAGCGGACCTCGCCGTCCAGCGCGAACGTCGCGAGCCGCTTCTTCGCCCTGGTCGCCCCCGTGATCAACGTGCCGACGTCGCGCACCAGCCGGGCCGAGACCGCGAGCAGCCACCGCGCGGACAACCGGTCGGGCGACCGCGCCGGGTCGGGCTGCACGGCCGCGAGCGCCGTCGGGGAGATGACGTAGGACGCGGCGGTCGCCTGCAGCAGGCGTTCGTTCACGTTGCCCTTGCGTCGTTCCTCGACGAGCTCCACCAGGCCGTGCTGCTCCAGCGTGCGCAGGTGGTAGTTCACCTTCTGCCTGGGCAGCCCGACCTTCGCGGCGAGCATCGTCGCCGATCCTGGCTCCACCAGCTCCGCGAGCAGTCGCGCCCGCACCGGGTCCAGCGACACCTCGGCCGCGGACGGGTCCTCGATCACCGCCACTTCGAACATGGACCCAGCGTCACACCGAAAACAAAATTAGTCAAGACACAGTCGACTGTCGGTGACTTTGCTCCACCTGGGTGGCGTTCGAGCCGGTACCGTAAGCGACGTCTCGATTGGTCGTTGCTTGTTCGCAACCCCCTGAGGAGACGAGATGACCATCGCGATAGTCCTGACCCTGCTCGCCCTGCCGTTCGCCCTGACCGCCGCCAACGTCGGCAGACGCAGGTGGATCCGCAAGAGGGGTGTCGCCAGGGTGCGCGCCGAGCTCGACGGGTTCCACGCCGAGCTGGCACGGCACGGGCTCAGTCACTTCTCCGGGCGCTGAAGCACGTTCCGCGACGGAGAGATGCGGGTGACGACGTCGCCGTACCGCTCCAGGAGCAGGTCCGTGACGGTCTCCGGCGTGCCGAGCACGCAGAACTCGGCCAGCACCTCGTCCGTGATCAGGTCGCTCATCTCCGCCCACTGCTGCCGCCGTGACATGCGGTGCAGGTCTTCGTGCAGCGCGCCCCAGCCGTGCAGGTCCAGCACCGGCTTGTACGCGGGCGTCGACCCGTAGAACGCGATCTGCCGCTTGACGTCGGCGATCTCGTCGTCGTTCGTCGCGGTGAACACCGGGCCGCTGATCTCGAAGCCCTCCAAGGACCTCCCCGCCTTCGCACGGCCGCGTTCCAGCGCCGGCAGCGTCACCTCGCGCAGGTACCGCTCGGTCGTGAAGTTGTGGCACAGGAAGCCGTCCGCGACCTCGCCCGCCACCTCGGTCATCAGCTCGCCGACGCCCGCGAGGTAGATCGGCGCCGGGCCGTGCGGGTTCGTGCCTGGATCGAAGAACGGCGTCATCAGCGTGTGCTTGTAGAACTCGCCGCGGAACGCCAGCCGCTCACCGGTCTCCCAGGCGTGCCAGATCGCGCGCAGGGCCAGTACGAACTCGCGCATGCGCGCGGCCGGCTTGCTCCACGGCATGGCGAACCGCTTGGTGATGTGGGCCTCGATCTGCGAGCCCAGGCCGAGGTTGAACCGGCCCTCGGACAACAACCGCAGGTCGTTCGCCGTGGTCGCGACGGTCATCGGGTTGCGCGCGAACGCCACCGCGATCGCCGTGCCGAGCTCAATCCGCTCGGTCGCCGCGGCGGCCCCGGCCAGCGCGAGGAACGGGTCGTGCTTGGTCTCGGCGAGCCAGAACCCGTCGTAGCCAGCGTCTTCCGCTCGCTTCGCGATGTCCCCGGCGCTCGCGGGGCTGTACTCGACAGCGGCCTTGTCCAGCTTCATGCCGCTGAGGTTATTAGCGGTACCGGGATTCGCAGGCGATGCCGTTGCGGTTGTCGTCGAGCTCGACCCGGTAGCCCGGCTGACCCCAGTAGAGCGGCGCGGCACCGGCCCTGCGCGCGTCGTCGCAGGTCGCGAAGAAGGTGGGCTTCGGCGGTGTGGTCGTGGTCGGCGGCTTCTTGGTCGTGGTCGTCGTCGCCGGAGGGGGTGGTGGAGGCGGGGGAGTCGAGGTCTCCAGGACGTCCTTGCCGCCGCACGGCACGCCCCACAGGCCCATCGGCACGCGCTGGGCGGCGCCCTCGGCCTCCTTCTGACCCGGCGTGGGGGAGCCGATCGCACGGCCTGCGCCGTTGCCCAGCGCGAGCAACGCGTAGTCGGTGCCGTCGGTGAGCGAGAGAACGCCGGTGGTCCGGTCGTAGCGCACCTGCTGGTTCAGCAGCATGCTCTTGGCGAAGCTCGTGGCGGCGTCCGCCCAGCACGCGCCGGGCTGCGCAAGGCCGCTGACCTCGGCTTTCGAGCCGTCGGAGAGCATCACGGACCGGCCGTCCACGATCGCCGCCACGCTGATGCCGAGCTGGGCGGGAGGGACCGACGCCGAAGACGACGCCGTCACCGGCGCGTCGTCCTGGGCCGGTTTCTCGACGGCGACCGGCCTCGACTGCTGCACCTGTGCGGCACATCC
Organism: Lentzea sp. NPDC058450; assembly: GCF_042721395.1. NCBI lineage: Bacteria > Bacillati > Actinomycetota > Actinomycetes > Pseudonocardiales > Pseudonocardiaceae > Lentzea > Lentzea sp. NPDC058450. Next base: position 46,442 of record NZ_JBHXLO010000022.1, on the reverse strand, counting down.
CGCGGTGAACAGGACCAGCACGACCCCGCCCACAGTTCTCCACCCCGACATGACCTCGATGGTGCACGCGGGGCGGAGAGCCGCCAAGGTTACGTATTTCGCGAGTTTCGGTTCATTGCGATTTCCAACCGAAATACGGAGACGCCCAGTTCAGCGTGCGGGCTTGAGCGTCCAGACGACGGTCATCTCACCGGTGGTGACGCCCTCGGCGTTGCTGATCGTGATGGTGACGGGGAACTCGGGCCGCGTACCGGCCTCCAGTTCGGCCAGGACCTCGTCCGCGGACCGCCCGAGCACGGCCTCCGCGCGCAGCGGGCCCATGGCGATCTTCTTGTAGGAGATCTCCGCGCTGACGGCGAGCGGCGTGGCCTTCGCGAGGTGCGCGGCGAACGCGGCCATCACGACGGCGCCGGACGCGGACTCGCCGAGGCCGAACATCATCGCGGCGTGCGGGCCGCCGATGTGGTTGTGCAGCTCGGGGGTGTCCGGCAGGGACGCCACGATGCGGCTCGCCGACACCTCCTCGAACTCGATGCCGGTCGTCTTCACGTACGGCACTGCCTGCTTCATGGCGTCGGCGATGAACGACACGTCTTGGCTCATGAGACGGATGCTACCGGCGGGTAACCCCGTGGGCTACCCGTCAGTAGCGGCTACTCGGAGCGTGCGTACCACTCCACTGTGGAGTGAGACCTGAAACTCACTTGCAATCCGGTGGACCGAGATGGATGCTTGTACCGAGCAACTAGTTGGGTGATACAAGCAACGAGGTGTCAGATGGTCGATCCGGGCAGGTGTCCAGGCGTCGTCTTCGACGTCGATCCGGAGCACGAGCTCGCGGACCGGGTCGGCATGGCGATGGTTCGGCTCAACAAGATGCACGCCCAGGTCACTCACCAGATGGCCAAGCAGGGCATGGACAAGTCCGCCTTCGTGCTTCTCGCGACGCTCTCCGGACTCGGGGAATGCCGTTCGAGCGCGCTCGCGGAGGCGGTGCTCTCCGACCCGTCCACGATCAGCCGGCAGGTGGCCGCGCTGGTGAAGGACGGGCTCGTCGAGAGGCGTGCTGACCCGGCGGACGGCCGGGCCAGTGTTCTCGCGGTCACCGAAGCGGGCCGCGAGCTGATCATGACGCGACGCCGGCAGCGCAACGAGGCGATCGAGCAGGTGTTCGCGGACTGGGCCGACGGGGACTTCAAGGGCTTCGCGGACCTGTTCGAACGCTTCGTGCAGGACTACGAGCGCGTCATTCCAGCGCTTTTGACCTACCGCGGGACGGGGCCCCGCGCAGAAGGGGAAGACTAGAAATGTCATCGACAACCGAGGCGACACCCACGCCAGGGGTTTCCCTGTCGCATCGCCAGATCATGACGATCCTGTCGGGTCTGCTGCTGGGCATGTTCCTCGCGGCGCTGGACCAGATGATCGTCGCCAGCGCCATGAAGACCATCGCGGACCAGTTGCACGGACAGACGTTGCAGGCGTGGGCGACCACCGCCTACCTGATCACCGCGACCATCACGACCCCGTTGTACGGCAAGCTGTCGGACATCTACGGGCGCAAGCCGATGTACCTCGCGGCGATCTCGCTGTTCCTCGTCGGCTCGCTGCTCTCGGGCATCGCGACGTCGATGTACGAGCTGGCCGCGTTCCGCGCGGTGCAGGGCCTCGGCGCCGGCGGTCTGATGTCGCTGGCCTTCGCGATCATGGCGGACATCATCTCGCCGCGTGAGCGCAGCAAGTACTCCGCGTACTTCATGGCCGTGTTCGGTTCGGCCAGCGTGCTCGGGCCGGTCATCGGCGGCGTGTTCGCCGGTATGAGCTCGTTCCTGGGTGTCACCGGCTGGCGCTGGGTGTTCCTGGTCAACGTGCCGATCGCGCTGCTCGCGCTGTTCGTCGTGGCCCGCGTGCTGAACATCCCGCACCAGCGGGTGAACCATCGCATCGACTTCGGTGGCGCCATCGCGCTGACCGTCGGCCTGGTGCCGCTGCTGATCGTGGCCGAACAGGGCCGTGAGTGGGGCTGGGCGTCGGGTCTGTCGATCGCGATGTACGTGATCGGCGTGCTGGGCCTGGTGGCGTTCGTGTGGGTCGAGAACCGCATGGGCGACGAGGCGCTGCTGCCGATCCGGATGTTCCGCAACCAGACGTTCTCGCTCGGCAACACGATCAACTTCGTGCTCGGCATCGGCATGTTCGGCGGCATGGTCTCCATCCCGCTGTACCTGCAGATCGTCAAGGGCGTCACGCCGACCACGTCGGGCCTGATGCTGCTGCCGATGACGTTCGGCATCATGTCGGCCACCGCGATCGCCGGTCGCGTGACCTCGAAGACCGGCCGCTACAAGATCTTCCCGATCATCGGCGCCGGCCTGATGGCGATCGCGTTGTTCCTGCTCAGCACCATCGGCACGGACACGCCGAGCTGGCTCGTCATGGGCTACATGTTCCTGATGGGCGCGGGCCTCGGCCAGTGCATGCAGACGCTGCTGCTGGCGATCCAGAACGACGCCGAGCCCCGTGACATGGGCGTGGCGACCGCTTCGGCGACGTTCTTCCGCCAGATCGGTGGCACCGTCGGCACCGCGGTGTTCCTGTCGATCCTGTTCAGCACGGTCGGCGACAAGATCGCGGAGGGCCTGCGGGCCGCCGCGCAGACCGACGCCTTCCGCGCCGCTCTGGGCCAGAACCCGGAGTTCGCGAAGATGCTGCAGGGCGGTGGCGGGTCCGGTGTGGACATCAACAACACCGAGTTCCTCAACGGGCTCGACCCGGTGCTGGCCAAGCCGTTCCTCGACGGGTTCTCCAGCGCGATCGACACGGTCTTCCTGACCGGCGGCATCGTGATGATCGCCGCGTTCGTCCTCGTGTGGTTCCTGCGCGAGAAGCCGCTGTCGACCAAGTCGGGTCTGGAGCGGGTCGCGGACGCCGAGGCCATCGCGGTCTAGTCGCGGAAACGAAGAAGAGGGGGACTGCTCCGAGCAGTCCCCCTCTTTTCGCGTGTGTCCCTAGTGGAACGACTCGCCGCGTGCCTCGGCGTCCTTCAAGCGCTGGTAGGAGCGCTTGATCTCGGCCTCGGCCTCGGTGCGGCCGACCCAGGAAGCGCCCTCGACGCTCTTGCCCGGCTCGAGGTCCTTGTAGACCTCGAAGAAGTGCTGGATCTCCAGGCGGTCGAACTCCGCCAGGTGGTGGATGTCGCGCAGGTGCTCGTGGCGCGGGTCGTTGGCCGGGACGCACAGAACCTTGTCGTCGCCGCCCTTCTCGTCCGTCATGCGGAACATGCCGATCGCACGAGCGGCGATCAGGCAGCCGGGGAACGTCGGTTCCTGGACGAGCACGAGGGCGTCCAGCGGGTCGCCGTCCTCACCCAGCGTGTTCTCGATGAACCCGTAGTCGGCGGGGTACTGCGTCGACGTGAACAACGTCCGGTCGAGGCGGATGCGGCCACTCTTGTGGTCCACCTCGTACTTGTTGCGCACGCCCTTGGGGATCTCGATCAGGACGTCGAATTCCACTGGTCCTCGCTCATGTAGCCCATTCGTGATGCCCACTAGTGTGGACCACAACGCCTTGTCAACCCTCATCGGAGCCGCGGTTGGTGGGTGTGAGATTGCCCGTACCGAGCTAGCGGAGGCCCACTTGCCGGACGAGCCCCAGTGGCCGACCGAGGACGACGACGCAGGGTCGGTCGCCGCCGCGCAACAGCCAACGGTGCAGGTCAACCGCCCGTCGGTGGATCAGCCGACGATGCGTTTCCCGCTCGCGGCCGTGCTTTCGCCGCCGTCCACACCGGAGCCGCCGCGGTCGTCGCCGATCCGTTCCGTGCCGAACGGTCCGGGTGCCGGTGCCGGCCCCTCGGGTGTGCCAGTGCCCGGTTTCGGAGGCGCTCCGGCGCCCTCGGCGGAAAACGCCGGTGGGAAGTCTCACGGCCCGATTGGTCCGGAAGTCGGCCAACCTCGGGCCGTCCCGGTGCGCGTCGAGCCCAAGGCCGACCAGCGCACGACCGAGCTGGCCGTGCCGAACGCCAAGACGGCGCGCGTCGACCAGTTGCCGCACCTCGAACAGTCCTGGTTCGACCAGGCGGTGAGACCGGAGTCCGCGCCGCCGCGTCCTGAACCGACGAAGCGCGTCGACCAGCTGCAGAGTGCCCCGCCGCCTCCCGCGCCGCCGCGTCCTGAGCAGACCCGCCCGGTGGCGCCTCCGCCGCCGCGGCAGGAACCGCGGGACCTGCCCGTCACGGGCTACGAGGAGGAGCCGGAGGACCGCCTCTCGGCCGACGAGCCGCGCAAGAGCCGCAAGGGCCTCGTCGTCGTGCTCAGCCTGGTCGTGGTGGCCGCTCTCGCCGGCGCGACGATCTACGCCGTGCAGGAGTTCGGCGGCACGAAGGCGGTCGAGACCAAGCCTCCGGCCGCTCCCGCGAACGTCCAGACGCTGGTCAAGGCCGTCACCGCGGGTGGTCCGGCCCCGTCGGCGACGGGGGTGAAGGGCGTGCTGACCGGACCGGCGGGCAACAGCGCGCTCGGCACGTTGACGGGCAGCGTGATCGACCCGGCGAGCGGCACGGCGCTGTGGCAGCAGGGCGACACCACGCCGGCGACCCCGGCGTCCAGCCTGAAGATCCTCACGGCCGCGGCCGCGTTGCTCAGCCTGGAGAAGACCGACCAGCTCTCCACCAAGGTCGTGGCGGGCGCGGAGCCCGGCACCGTCGTGATCGTCGGCGGCGGTGACCCGACGATCTCCGGCGTGCCCGGCAAGTCGGTCTACCCCGGCGCGGCGACGCTCGACGACCTCGTCAACCAGGTCAAGGCCAAGGGGCCGGTGACCAAGGTCCAGTTCGACCTCAGCCGGTACGCGGGCGAGGCCCTCGGGCCGCAGTGGGAGACCGCCGACATCGCGGGCGGGTCCGTCGCGCCGATCGTGCCGTTCATGCTCGACGGCGGGCGGGTCGACCAGTCCAACGTCAACGGCGCCCGCACGGCGAGCCCCGGCCAGGCGGCGGCGGACGCGTTCGCGCAGCGGATCGGGGCTCCCGGTGCCACGGCCGGTGCCGCTCCGGCCGGCGCGCAGGTGCTCGGCGAGATCAAGTCGGCGCCGATCGAGCAGCTCGTCGACAACATGATGCAGATCTCGGACAACGTGCTGACCGAGGCCGTCGCGCGCGAGATCGCTCTCAAGACGGGCAACGAGGCGTCGTTCGCGGGAGGCGTGAAGGCCGTCCGGGACACGCTGACCAAGGCGGGCTTCGACCTCACCGCCGCGAACCTCGTGGACGGCAGTGGACTGTCCGCCTCGAACAAGATCCCGGCCAAGCTCCTGACCGACGTGCTGACCGCGGCGGCCAAGCCCACGCTCGACGACGCGCGCACCGCGAAGCTGCGGCCGTTGCTGACCGCGCTGCCCGTGGCGGGCGGCAGCGGCACGCTGGCCGGTCGCTACGACGGCGACGCGGCGTCCGGCAAGGGCTGGGTGCGGGCCAAGACCGGCACGCTCACCGGCGTCAACGCGCTCGCGGGCGTCGTGGTCGACGTGGACGGACGGGTGCTCGTGTTCTCGTTCATGTCCGCGAGCAACCGCAACCCGGAGACCGAGGTGCGCCCGGCGCTCGACGTGATGGCCGCTGCGTTGCGGGGTTGTGGCTGTTCGTAGCGGCCCGTGCGCAGGTAGCGTCGGAAGCGTGAACGGCGCGACGGAGGCAGAGCTCGGCCCGGTGGACTGGGAGCTGGCGGTTTCGACCGCCACACGGCTCGTCAGGCCCGGCCCGGTGATCGGCAAGGACGAGGCGGACCACGTCGTCGGCAGGCTTCGCGAGCTCGCGCCACAGGCGGAGGTGCACGTCCGCGAGCTGACCGGGCTCGGACCGGGGCTGCCCCTGCTGCCGGGCGAGGTCGTGGACCGGCCGGCCTGGGTGGCCGCTGCCGCGCAGGGTCTTGCGGCGCTGACAGGGCCCGCGATGCCCCGGCAGACAGGGCCGATGGCCGGCCTTCTCGCCGGGACCGCGGGCGTGCAGGCCGGTGTCGTGATGGCGTTCCTGTCGTCGCGCGTGCTCGGGCAGTACGACCCGTTCAGCCCCAACGACCAGCTCGCCGGGCGGTTGCTGCTGGTCGCGCCGAACATCGTTGGGGCGCAACAGGCTCTCGACGTGCCGGACGACGACTTCCGGATGTGGGTGTGCCTGCACGAGTGCACGCACCGGCTGCAGTTCACCGGCGTGCCGTGGCTGCGGCAGTACTTCTCCGACCAGGTCACCGCGCTGCTGTCCTCTATGGACGAAGAGCGCGCGCCGCTGACCGACCTGATCCGCGACTTCCGCACCAAGCTGCGCGCGGGCGACGGACCGATGGGCCTGATCGAGCTCATCCAGTCGCCGCAGCAGAAGGCCGTGCTGGACCGCCTGATCGCACTGTCCACTTTGCTCGAAGGCCACGCCGACCACGTGATGGACGCCGTGGGCCCGTCCGTCGTGCCGTCCGTGTCGACCATCCGCACCCGGTTCAGCGCCCGGCGCAAGGGCGGCGGCCTGCTGGACCGCGTGCTGCGCACCGTGCTGGGCGTCGAGGCGAAGGTGCGGCAGTACGAGGAGGGCGCGGAGTTCACCTCGTACGTGGTCGAGCGGGTGGGCATGGACGGCTTCAACGCGATCTGGACGTCCGCCGACACCCTGCCGACGCGTGCGGAGATCGCCGAGCCGATGAGCTGGCTGCGCCGCGTGTCGCCGTGAACGGTCCGGTCGCCGAGATCCGTTCGGCGGTCCGGCGGTTCCTGGACGCCGTGCGGCCCGAGGCCGTGACCGTGGCCGTGTCCGGCGGGGCCGACTCGCTGGCACTGGCCGCGTGCGTCGGACGGCTGGTGCCCGGTGCGTCGGCCGTGGTGGTCGACCACCAGCTGCAGCCGGGGTCCGCCGACGTGGCGTTGCGCGCCGCCGCGCAGTGCGCCGAATTCGGGCTCCTGTCGCGTGTCGAGCCCGTGGTGGTGTCCGGACCCGGTGGGCCTGAGGGCGCGGCCCGTGCGGCTCGCTACGCGGCGCTGAGGCCCGCGGCCGGGGTGGTGCTGCTGGGCCACACGCTGGACGACCAGGCCGAGACCGTGCTGCTGGGGCTGGGCCGCGGGTCCGGGCCCCGGTCGATCGCCGGGATGCGGGTGTTCGACGCGCCTTGGGGACGGCCGTTGCTCGGGGTGTCGCGGAGCACGACGAGGGCCGCGTGTGAGGACCAGGGGATCTCGGTGTGGGAGGACCCGCACAACTCCGACCCCTCGTTCACCCGCGTGCGGCTGCGCGCCGAGGTCCTGCCGTTGCTGGAGTCGGTGCTGCAGGGCGGGGTGGCGTCGTCGCTGGCGCGGACCGCGGCCCAGCTGCGGGAGGACTGCGACGCACTCGACTCGCTGGCCGCGGCCTTCGCCGGCGACTGCTGTGCCGTTGATGACATCTGCGAGCTGCCGGTCGCACTGCGCCGGAGGGTGCTCAGGGCGTGGCTGATCGAGGAAGGCGTGCCTGAACTGTCCGATTCACACCTGCGCCGGGTCGACGCACTGGTGAGTGAATGGCGCGGTCAGGGCGGTGTCTGGCTACCTGGCGGCTTTGTCGTGCGGCGCGCGCATGGCAGGCTCGTTGTGGAACCACAGTCTTAAGCAGAGGGGACCTGTCCGTGTACGACGGCGACATCGCATCCGTGCTCATCACCGAGCAGGAGATCAGCGACAAGGTCACCGAACTCGCCAAGCAGGTCGCGGCTGATCACCCAGAAGGTGACTCCGACCTCGTGCTGATCACGGTGCTCAAGGGCGCCGTGATGTTCATGGCCGACCTGGCGCGGGCCCTGCCCGTCCCGGTGCAGCTCGAGTTCATGGCAGTGTCGTCCTATGGGTCCTCGACCTCGTCCTCGGGCGTGGTGCGGATTCTGAAGGACCTGGATCGCGACATCGCGGACCGGAACGTGGTGATCGTCGAGGACATCATCGACTCCGGGCTCACGTTGTCGTGGCTCTTGAAGAACCTGCAGTCGCGGAAGCCGCGGTCGTTGCAGGTGTGCACGCTGCTGCGAAAGCCGGACGCCGTGAAGGTGGAGGTGCCGGTCAAGTACGTCGGGTTCGACATCCCTAACGAGTTCGTCGTGGGGTACGGGCTGGACTACGCGGAGCGGTACCGGGACCTGCCCTACATCGGCACGCTGGACCCGAAGGTCTACTCGAGCTGATTACGCGGGTCGGTTTGCCGTTGCCGGTTCCTGTTCCAGCGGGGTTGGTCGCGTTGTGCTGGTCGGGCTGCGGTTGCGAGGGTGCTCGCGCGGGTCGTGACGAAAGACCCCGGGGTTGCGATTGGGGCTTGACCTTGAGCCTCTGGCGGGATGCTGGTCGTCCGGAAAAGCTGGGCTGAAAAGCGCCCGGCCGATCCGAGAGGGTGGCATCCCGCCCCCTCAAGGTAAAGCCCCAATCGCCTTGAGCGGCGTAACCGGCTCTGTGGCGGGGATCAGCCCGTTCGGCTCGCCTTCGGCTTCGCGTGCCAGGTTTCGCAGGTGGTGGGTTTGCGTTGACGGCTGCCGGTTGAGAGCGCGCGCCGGGCCAAGACGGTGGTCGCCTTGCGTTGACGACTGCGGTTGGGTGCTCGCGCCGGGCCAAGGTGGTGGTCGCCTTGCGCTGGCGCCCTGCCGTTGAGACAAAGAAAAGCCGGGCCTCCCCTTCGGGAAGCCCGGCTTCGTCGTTCGGCGGGTCAGCAGTTCGGGCGGCAGCGGCGCTGCGAGACCGCGTCCAGGAGCACGGAACGGATGTCCTCCGGGTTGCGGGCCTGGTAGGCCTTGCCGCCGGTCGCCCCCGAGATGGCGCGCAGGGCGTCCATGTCCACCTCGTCGCCCAGGCCCACCATGATGATCGGCACGGGCTTGGCCGGGTCGGACTCGCGCTTCAGGGTCTCGATCAGGGCCTGGGTGTCGATCGACGAGATGTCGTCGTTGACGCCGTCGGTCATGAGGACCACGGAGTTGACCTTCGAGGCGTCGTAGCCCTGCTTGACGTGGCGGAAGGCCGCCAGCGTCGTGTCGTTCAGGGCCGTGCCGCCGCCCACCAGGCCGGGGAGCTGGGAGGCTCCCGCTTCCAGGCGCTTGCGGCGGGTGACGCCTGCCAGGGGTTCTCCGAGCGGGCCGATCGGGACCAGTTCGATCCAGTCGTTCGGCGGCTTCTTGTCGGTGGAGAACGCCCAGAGGCCGATGGCGGTGGTGTCCGGGAGCATCGAGAGGGCCGTCATGGAGGCCTCGGTGGCGGCTTCCACTCGGGTCTTGCCGTTGCTGCCGCTCTTCTCGATCATCGAGCCGGAGACGTCGATGACGGTCAGCATGCGCATGTCGAGGCTGATGGCGCCCCAGGTGCGGAGGAGTTCGGAGACCTGGTCCGCGTTCGGGGTCTCGATCAGCTTCACGTCGCCCGCCTGGACGCCTTCGACGTCGGTCGACCACTTGGCCGGGGCGGCGCCCTGGACCGTGCGGAAGCCCGCTTCACCGAAGCGCTTCGAGGTCTCGGAGGAGCGCAGCGCCTTCTCGAACTCGGCCGCCGCCTCGCCGAGGCCCTCCGGCTCGTTCGGGCGGGAGACCCGGACCAGGGGGTAGTCGAACGAGAGGGTGCCTTCCTTCGGCGGGGCGCCCAGCACGACGTTGTCCTTCACGGCCCTGTTGTTGGCCACGACGGACTGTTCGGTCGCGGCGAAGAGCGGGGCCTTTTCGGCGTCGGTGGTGACTTTGCCGAAAGCGTCGCGGACGGAAGGAACGGCACTGCGGCCGACGCGGAGGAGGGTGCCCACCAATTCCGGTTTGGGCGTTCCGTCCGCATTACCCAGCAAAGTACGAATCACGAAGAGCGAGGCGAGACCCTCCGAGGTCATCGTCGGGTCGCTCATCGAGATCTGGACGCGCGGGTCGACGACCTTCGACCACGAGACCGGGGTGACCGGGAAGCCGATCTTGGACATCGCCTGCTCCGAACCGGCCATGACCAGCGGGCTGGTGGCCAGGGACGGCTTGATGTCCAGTTTCGGGGCCTCCGGGCCGGTCTCGGCCGACTGGCGCTGGGCCTCTGCCGCCCACATCGACGAGTCGGGGATCCACAGGGAGTGGGGGTTGATCTGCGCGGTCGGGAGCTCGTTCGCCACGTCGGCCGCGTTGCGGGACTCGACCTGGACCTGGACGCAACGGCCGTTCACGACCGGCTGTGACCGCTGGTAGTCCTGCGCGGCGGCGTTCACGACATCCAGGGCGGCCGGGGTGACGGCGACCTTCAACGGCAGTGCTCCGGAGCAGTCGGCGCCGCTGGTGACACGCAGTGCCACGACCGTGACGCCCGCCGCCGCGACCACTCCCAGCAGGGCGGCCACGGGGACGGCCACCCGCCGGAACAATCCGGGGGACGTATGACGTGCTGACATACAGTTACTTACCTTCGGTCACGTGTTCACTCTTTCGAGTGGCGGGGGAACACTCGGGGGATGAATGAGGATGACATGTGACCGCCAAACGTACTGAGACGGCGTGACCTGCGTCACTCGTCTGGGCGGCGGTATTTGTTCCGGATGAACCAAAGTGCGTGAACATGCGTGGTGGGGGTCACCCGTGGGAACCCCGGACCGCCGCCGCCCGTTGGTTGTCCAGTACCCGGCCAGCGAGCGGTAGGCTGGTCGGACGCGGTATGTGGGTCTTCCACTGCCCGACGCGCAAGTCAGGGAGGGTCGAGGCCGCCCGCCGGCCGTAAGTGCATGGACCGCAAGCGCCTGCTTCGCAACCCGCTGCTGTGGATCGCTGCGGTGTTGCTGCTCTACTTCGTCTTCACCGTGCTCTTTGACGACTCACGGGGGTACCACCCGGTCAAGACGTCCCAAGCACTGCAACAGGTCAGGGACGGCAACGTCAAGGAAGCCACGATCGAGGACAAGGAGCAGCGTCTCCGACTCACCCTCGCCGACGGCAAGTCCTTCGAAGGCAGCAACCGCCTGATCACGCAGTACCCGGCCAGTGCGACGGACGAGATCTTCACCGTCCTCGACCAGGCCAGCAACAAGCCGACCGTCGAGACCAAGGTCAGCCAGGAGTCCATCCTGATGCAGATCTTGATCTACCTCGTGCCGCTCGGCCTGCTGTTGCTGCTGCTCATGTGGATGATGAACAACGCTCAGGGCGGCGGTAACCGCGTTCTGAACTTCGGCAAGTCCAAGGCCAAGCAGCTCTCCAAGGACATGCCCAAGACGACGTTCGCCGACGTCGCCGGCGCCGAGGAGGCCGTCGAGGAACTGGAAGAGATCAAGGACTTCCTCCAGAACCCCGGCCGCTACCAGGCGCTCGGCGCGAAGATTCCCAAGGGCGTGCTGCTGTACGGCCCGCCGGGAACCGGTAAGACGCTGCTCGCCAGGGCCGTCGCCGGTGAGGCGGGCGTGCCGTTCTACTCGATCTCCGGTTCGGACTTCGTCGAGATGTTCGTCGGTGTCGGTGCCTCGCGTGTGCGCGACCTGTTCGAGCAGGCCAAGCAGAACGCGCCGTGCATCATCTTCGTCGACGAGATCGACGCGGTGGGCCGCCACCGCGGTGCCGGTCTCGGCGGCGGGCACGACGAGCGCGAGCAGACGCTGAACCAGCTGCTCGTGGAGATGGACGGCTTCGACTCGCGCGGCGGGATCATCCTGATCGCGGCGACGAACCGTCCCGACATCCTCGACCCGGCCCTGCTGCGCCCCGGCCGCTTCGACCGCCAGATCCCGGTGTCCGCACCGGACCTGAAGGGCCGCAAGCAGATCCTGCGCGTGCACTCCAAGGGCAAGCCGCTCGCCGCGGACGCCGACCTCGACGGCCTCGCGAAGCGCACCGTCGGGTTCTCCGGCGCCGACCTCGCGAACGTCATCAACGAGGCCGCGCTGCTCACCGCCCGCCAGAACGGCCACACCATCACGGGTGCCGCGCTGGAGGAGTCGGTCGACCGCGTGATCGGCGGTCCGGCCCGCAAGAGCCGGATCATCTCCGAGAAGGAGAAGAAGATCACCGCGTACCACGAGGCCGGGCACGCCCTGGCCGCGTGGGCGATGCCGGACATCGACCCGGTCTACAAGGTCACGATCCTCGCCCGCGGCCGCACGGGTGGTCACACCCTCTCGGTGCCGGAAGAGGACAAGGACCTGATGACCAGGTCCGAGATGATCGCGCGACTGGTGTTCGCACTGGGTGGCCGTTCTGCCGAGGAGCTCGTCTTCCACGAGCCCACGACGGGTGCGTCCAACGACATCGAGCAGGCGACGAAGATCGCCCGCGCGATGGTCACCGAGTACGGCATGAGCGCGAAGCTCGGCGCCGTGAAGTACGGGCAGGAGCAGGGCGAGCCGTTCCTCGGTCGCTCGGCCGGTCGCCAGGCGGACTACTCGCTGGAGGTCGCGCACGAGATCGACGAGGAGGTGCGCAAGCTCATCGAGGCCGCGCACACCGAGGCGTACGAGGTGCTCAACACCTACCGCGACGTCCTCGACGACCTCACGCTCGAGCTGATCGACAAGGAGACCCTGCACCAGAAGGACCTGGAGCGGATCTTCGCCCGCGTCGAGAAGCGCCCGCGGATCACCCAGTTCAACGACTTCGGTGACCGCCAGCCGTCCGACATCCCGCCGGTCAAGACCCCTGGCGAGCTCGCCAGGGAGCGCGGGGAGCCGTGGCCGCCGGTCGTCGAGGACGCGATCGAGGAAGAGCTGCGCAAGGACGACGAGGCCGCCGCGGCGGAGCCCGTCACCGAGCAGCTGCCCTCGGCCAACGGCTCGAACGGCGCGCACCAGCCCGGCCAGCCGAACCAGGCGGTCCCGCCGAACTACGGCGCGCCTCCCGGCTGGACCCCGGCGACGGTGCCCGGCAGCAAACCGCACAACGTGTGGGAGCCGAAGAAGCCCCAGTCCGACCAGGACGAGCGGCAGTGACAGAGCAACAACAGCTCGACGGAGACGCCGGCCTCACCCACCACGGGGAGGCCGGCGTCTCCGCGCGGCGGGTCTTCGACCAGGCGCGGGCAGAGGCTGCGGTGCGCGAACTGCTGATCGCGTGCGGTGAGGACCCGGACCGGGAGGGTCTGCACGAGACACCCGCACGGGTGGCGCGTGCCTACAAGGAGTTGTTCGCGGGTCTCTACACCGAGCCGGACAGCGTGCTGGAGAAGACGTTCGGGGAGAGCCACGAGGAACTCGTGCTCGTCACGGACATCCCGATGTTCAGCTTCTGCGAGCACCACCTGCTGCCGTTCCACGGCGTCGCGCACGTCGGGTACATCCCGAACGAACAGGGCCGCGTCACGGGCCTGTCGAAGATCGCCCGCCTGGTCGACCTCTACTCGAAGCGGCCGCAGGTGCAGGAGCGGCTGACGTCGCAGGTCGCGGACGCCCTGGTGCGCAAGCTCGAACCGCGCGGCGTGATCGTCGTGATGGAGGCGGAGCACCTGTGCATGGGCATGCGCGGCGTGCGCAAGCCCGGTTCCCGCACGACGACGTCCGCGGTGCGCGGGCTGCTGCGCACGTCGGCGTCGACGCGGGCGGAGGCGATCGAGCTGATCAGGGGCCGGACGAGGTGAACGGACTGCCTCGTCCCGGCCGCTGTGTCGTGATGGGCGTGCTGAACGTGACGCCCGACTCGTTCTCCGACGGCGGGCGCTACATCGACCGGCGGGACGCGGTCGCGCACGGCGTCGAGATGTTCAAGCGCGGCGCGGACGTGATCGACGTGGGCGGTGAGTCGACCCGGCCCGGCGCCCTGCGCGTCGAACCGGCCGAGGAGATCGCCCGCATCGTGCCGGTGATCCGCGCGCTGGTGTCCGACCAGGTGCCGGTCAGCGTCGACACGATGCGTGCTTCCGTTGCGGCGGCGGCGTTGGAGGCGGGCGCGTCGATCGTGAACGACGTGTCCGGTGGCCTCGCCGATCCGGAGATGGCGTCGGTCGTCGCCGCTGCCGGTGTGCCGTACGTGCTGATGCACTGGCGCGGGCACAGCACCGAGATGGACGAGCTGGCCACGTACGACGACGTGGTGACGGACGTTCGTTCGGAGCTGCTGGAGCGCGTCGAGGCCGCGCTGGCCGCCGGCGTCGCGGAGTCGTCGATCGTGCTCGACCCCGGACTGGGGTTCGCGAAGCTCGGCGACCACAACTGGGAGTTGTTGCAGCGTCTGGACGAACTGGTCGAGCTGGGCTTCCCGGTGCTGGTGGGGGCGTCACGCAAACGCTTCCTCGGCACGTTGCTCGGCAACCGGCCGCCGGACGGCAGGGAGGACGCGACGGCGGCGATCTCGGCGCTGGCCGCGTTCAACGGGGCTTGGGGTGTGCGGGTGCACGACGTCGACCGGACGCTGGACGCGGTCGCCGTCGCCGGTGCGTGGAGGCGGGGACATGGCTGACCGGATCGCGTTGACGGGGCTGCGGGTGCGCGGCCACCACGGGGTCTTCGAGCACGAGAAGCGCGACGGGCAGGAGTTCGTCGTCGACATCACGCTGTGGCTGGACCTCTCGTCCGCGTCCCGCACGGACGACCTGAAGGAGACGTACCACTACGGCGAGCTCGCCGAGATGGCCGCGAAGATCGTCGGGGGCGAGCCGTACGACCTCATCGAGACGGTGGCGGGCAAGATCGCCGACGCCGCGATGACGGACACGAGGCTGCACGCGGTCGAGGTGACGGTGCACAAGCCGTCCGCGCCGATCCCGCTGACGTTCGACGACGTGTCGGTGACGATCCGCCGCTCACGCCGCCTCGCCGCCCCGCTGCCTCCCAGGGAGAAGTCTTGAGCCGCGCCGTTCTCTCGATCGGCTCGAACCTCGGTGACCGCTTCGCCTTCCTGCAGTCCGTGGTGGACGGGCTGAAGCCGCACGTCGTGGCGGTGTCGCCGGTGTACGAGACGGCGGCGTGGGGCGTCGAGGACCAGCCGGACTTCCTCAACGCCGTCCTGGTCGTCTCGGCCGGCGACGTGGACGAGTGGGGCTGGCTGCGCCGCGGGCAGGCGCTGGAGAACGCCGCCGGACGCGTGCGGGAGCAGCGCTGGGGACCGCGCACGTTGGACGTGGACGTGGTTTCGGTGGACGGGGTGACCTCGGACCACCCGGAGCTGCTGCTGCCGCATCCTGGGGCGTTTGAGCGCGCAACAGTCCTCATCCCGTGGCTCGACGTGGAGCCCGATGCCGTGCTGCCGGGGCACGGACCCGTTGCGGGGCTGGAGTTCTCGGCCGACGGCGTGCGACGGCGTGACGATCTCGTGCTTTCCGGTTGGATGGACTCGTGAGGTTCACCCGTCCCCGCGACCTGACCGCCGTCGCGCTCATCGCCGCGTTGCTGGCTCATCTGCTGCTGCGACTCGCGTACGACACGTTGCCGCCGTTGCCCGTGCTGGCCGGGTCGACGTTGTTCGTCATCGCGGTCGTGGAGGTCGTTCTCGCGTTCTCGCTGCGGGCGCGGATCCAACGCCGTCCGGGGGCGCGGGCGGTGCAGCCGCTGACGGCCGCGCGGGCCGTCGCTTTGGCAAAGGCTTCGTCTGTTTTGGGCGCTTTGATGTTGGGTGTCTGGACCGGTGTCCTGGTGTACGTGATCCCCGTCCGCGACTCGTTCCCGGCGGCCTCGAACGACCTGGTGGCAGCCGTGATCGGGATGATCTCGGCCGCTGCGCTGACCGCCGCAGCGCTGTGGCTGGAGCACTGCTGCAAGACGCCCAATGAGAGTTCCGGGACGGAATAGATACCCGGCCGTAGGTCTCAGTCGCATAACTACGCGGTACCGTAGTGCGCATGACCGGGCGAGGCGCGTCGACCGACGACGAGCAAGAAGATCACGGTCGTGGCTCCGGGCGGTTGCTGTTAGTAGCAGCACTGGCGCTCGCCCTCGTGGCCGCGGCGGTGCTCGTGCTGAGCGATAGCGCCCGAATGCTGCGTCTGGCCGTGGTGGCCGCGTTGTGGGCGGCTCTGGTGGGTGCTTTTCTCGCCGCCAAGTACCGCAAACAGGTCACCGAGCGTGACGACGAGGTGGCCGACCTCCAGTCGGTCTACGAGCTCGAGCTGGAGCGTGAGGTAGCCGCCCGGCGCGAGTACGAGCTGGAGATCGAGTCCGAGACCCGCAAGCGGATCGAGGAGGAGTCGCGGGCCGACATCGAGGCCCTGCGCGCCGACCTCCACGCCCTGCGCGACAACCTCCAGGGCCTGCTGGGCGGTGACGTCCTGGTCGAACGCGTGGCGTTGCGCGCCGAGTCGACCCGGCTGCGATCGCTCGCCTCCGAGGCGTCCCGCCTGACCGCCGGCGCCGAGCAGCGCATCATCAACGCGAAGCCCGCGATCACCGCCTCCGTTCCGGCCGAGAAGCCGTCCGAGCGCACCGAGCTGATCGAGCGCGTCGCCCACGAGGCCGCCAAGGTGCAGCCGCCGCGCCGCGAGCCCGTCCGTCCCGAGCCGGTGCGCCCGGAGCGCGTGCAGAGCTCGCCGCGCCCGCAGCCCGCCGTGATCCGCCGCGAGCCCGTGAAGGCCGCCGTGAAGCAGGAACCCCCGCGCCCGCAACAGCGTCCGGGTGCCGCCGCGGCCTCCGTCTCCGCCCGCCTCGCCAACCCCGCCGCCAAGACCCCGCCGCCGCCGACCGTGCAGGCGCAGCCCGTCCAGGCGCAGGTCCACCGCACCGAACGGGTCCAGCGCCCGCAGCAGCCCGTCGCCCGCGCCGAGGCTCCCGCGGCTCCGAAGCCGACCCCGAAGCCGGTCGAGACCCGCAAGGCGCGTCAGGCCGAGCGCACCGAGATGATCGACCCGAAGTCGCTCCAGCAGACTGGCGGAGGCCGTCGCCGCGCCGACGACCGCCCTGCCGCCGCGGCCGCGCCGGCTCCGGTGCAGGACAGCGGTTCGTGGGAGACCCTGAAGCCGGACGCGCCTTCGTCCAGCCGCCGCCGTGAGGAACCGTCCCGCCGCACCGCGTCCGAGGACTCGCTGGTCTCGCTTCCGCCGGTGGGCCGTCGTTCGGCCTCCGAGCAGTCGTCGACGAGGCTCCCGGCCGTGACGCCGAGCCGACGCCCCGCGGACGAGCCCTCCGTGTCCGGCCGTCGTGTCGCCGAGGACTCCTCGACGCGGCTGCCGGTGGTCTCCACGGGCCGCCGAGCGGCCCCGGAGGACCCGTCAGGGGCCCACGCGGACGGCAAGTCCGTCAGCGAGCTGCTCGCCTCCCTGGGCGGCGGGGACGCCCCGCGCCGCCGCCGTCGCCGCGACGACTAGCTACTTGTCGATGTCGCCGACGATGACGGCGAACGAGCTCAGCACGTGCGGCAGGTCGTCGACCTTCGTGCCGGGCAGCAACGCGGACAACGCCTGCACGTTGTTGAACGACGGCGTCCTGAGCTTCAGCCGCCACGGCGTCTTCTCGCCCCGTGACGACAGGTGCACCCCGGACGTGCCGAGCGGCGCCTCGACCCGCGTGTAGACCGATCCCTCCGGCGCCTTGATCGCCTTGGGCAGCCGGAGGTTCACCGCCCCCTCCGGCAGTCGCTCGAGGCAGGCCCGGGCGAGCTCGACCGACCTGGCGACCTCGTCCAGGAGGCAGCGCACCCGTGCCGCCGCATCGCCTTCGGTGCGGACGATCGGCGTGAACCCGAGCGCCCTGTAGGCGGGCAACGGGTCGTCGCGCCGGAGGTCGAAGTCGACCCCGCTGGCCCTGCCGATCGGCCCGGTGACCCCGTACTGCTCGGCGCTCTCCCTGGTGAGCACGCCCAGCCCTTCGAGCTTCCCGAGGTCGATGTCGAGCGTGTCCACAGTGGACAGAAATGCCGCGACCCGGTCCGTCCAGCCCGCGGGGACGTCCTCCCGCAGCCCGCCGATCCGGTTGAACATGAAGTGGATGCGCCCGCCCGAGGCTTCCTCCATGAGCGCCTGCACGCCCTCGCGGTGCACGGCGGCCTCGGGGGCCAACGGCGTCAGGAACACCATGTGCGCCATCAGCCTGTTGAGCTCGCAGAGCAACGCCCGCAACCACTGCGCTCTCGCCGGAACGTCCATGCCCGTCATGCGTTCCACGGCCAGCGCCACCGCGAGCTCGTTGCAGAAGGCCGACAACCAGTCGTGCCGGTTGGCCAGCGTGAGCACCTGCCGGTAGTCCCGCACCTCGAACAGCTTCTCGGCCCCGCGGTGCAGGTGCCCGACCAACGGCTCGGCCCGCGTGATCACCAGCTCGGGCGTGACGGTCAGCCTCAGGCGGTACGCGCCGTGGGCGGAGGGGTGCAGGGGCCCGAGGTCGACGACGCGGTCGACGCCCAGGTACCGGGCGCCCGCGCCCACGCCGACGGTGATCTGCTCGCTCACCCGAGCATGGTTTCACGGGGGCGGGAGCAGGGTGCGCACGGTGGAAGCGAGCCCGCGGCGAGGCGGCGGTCGTCAGTCCCTGGTCACCCCGAAGAAGAAGCAGCCGTGCGACACGCTCCGCACCTGCACCGCCTCGATCGAAGGATCGTTGAACAATCCCTCGATCTCGCGATCGAACGCACCCGGCTCGACCACGACGCCGTCGTGGATCTGACCTGCGGCGTTGTAGGAACGAAGGATCCGGGGATTGTTCAACAAGTCAACAGGGAGACGATCCAGCAACGCCCCACCAGGGCACTCCACGTGCGTGAAGACCGGCCCCGTCTCGGCGTAGGGCCCGGCCCCGAACGGCGGCGAGTAGCGGAACAACCAGACCGGCTCGTCGGCCAGCGACTTGCGCAGGCAGCACCGCAACGGCACGCCGGGCTCGGACGCGCGGTACTCCCGGCCGGGGTCGGCGAAGGAGGCATCAGGCGACACGGTGTGAATCAGCATGACCCAACGATCGCGGTCAGCAGTCGCGAAAGCTGGCGGGATTCGGACGCCAAGCAGGCAGCGCCGGCAGCAGGTCCGCCACCGCCACCCCGCGCCCGTGCAGCAACCACCCGAACGCCCCGAGCCCGGCCTCGGACCGCAGTTCGGACACCCGGCCGGCCCGGGCAGCGGACTCCAGCCAGGACCACCCGGACCCGGACACCTCCGAGCTCAACCCCAAGGCACCCAACGCATCCCGCTGCGACACGAGCACGAAGTCCCCGTCGGCGGCCTCGGCACAGGCGTCCAGGGCCACGTGCGCGGTGATGTCACAGGACCCGTCGAACACCACCGGAACCTGACGTCCGTCCCGGTACCCGGTCAGGGAGAAGTGCCGCGACGACACCAGATGCCCGTAGTCGATCGCCAGGGCGGCCCCGCGCACCGAAGCGACGGCCGCGGCCCAGGCGGCATCCCGGGGCGCCCCGACCTCAGCCTGCTCACCAGCGCGAAGCGAAGGCCACCACCGGGTGATCCACGGGTCGGCGGAAGGCCCGGTCACCACCGGACACGGAACGGCGTCCAACCACTCGTGCGCGACCAGCAGCCCAACGCACGAAGGCACCTCCGAAGTCCAGGAAACGCCGGGCAGCGGAACGAAAGGACCGACCTCGACGGCCGTCACCCGAAGCCGCGAAGCCAGCGAACCAGAGGCGAGCGAACGGACGGCGTAGGCGAGCTCACCGCCGCCGGCCCCGACGTCGACGAAGTCCAAGACCGGGGGAGATCCGAGCGCGGAGTCCACCCTGGACAGCAGCTCCACCAGCGCCTCGGCGAGTTCCGGACCGACCAGCGGAGACGTCCGGAAGTGCGCCGCGGGCTTCTCGCCGCGGGCGAAGAAGCCACCGGGGCCGTACAACGCGGCGTGCCAAGCGGCTTCCCAGTCGAACATCGGACAAGTGTGCATCTAAGGTCATTTCTCGTGACCGACGCCGACCTCACGCCGACGCCGAAGAGGCCACCAACGCCGCAGACACCGGCCGGCCCGGGTGGTGCCACCGCCGCGCCCACCAAGAAGCGCATCGAGCAACGCCGCTGGACCGTCCTGTTCCCGGTCGTGGCGCTCATCGCGCTGGCCGCGGCCGGGCTGGTGCTGTTCGCGCTGGGCACGTCGAGCATCGGCATCGAACCGCTGCTGGTGGGTGCCGCGGCCGCGCTGATCCCCGTCGCGTTCGTCGTGAGCGCGTTCCTGTGGATCGACCGGTGGGAGCCGGAGCCGGCGAAGATGCTGCTCTTCGCGTTCATCTGGGGCTCGTGCGGCGCCACGATCAGCTCGCTCGCGTTCAACCAGACGTCCAGGGTCCTCGGCGACCTGCTGACCAACGACGGCGCCACGTTCACGGCCGTCGTGGGGGCGCCGATCGTGGAGGAGGCGACGAAGGCCGCGTTCCTCATCGCCGTGTTCCTGCGCCGCAGGCACGAGTTCGACGGCGTCGTGGACGGCATGGTCTACGCGGGCATCACGGCCGCGGGCTTCGCGTTCACCGAGAACATCTGGTACTTCGGCCGGGTCTTCCTCACCGACGGCCTCGGCAACATGGGTGGCGGCGTGGTCGCGTTGTTCATCCTGCGCGGCGTGCTGTCGCCGTTCGCGCACCCGCTCTTCACGGCCATGACGGGCATCGGCGTCGGCATCGCGGCGATGACGAGCAACGCCAAGGTGAGGATCTTCGCGCCGATCGGCGGCTACGTGCTGGCGGTCGGGCTGCACTCGTTGTGGAACTTCAGCACCACCGTCGGCACGGGCGCGGAGTTCATCAACCTCTACTTCCTGATCATGGTGCCGGTGTTCGCCGGTGCGGTGGCGATCGTCGTGTGGCAACGCAGACGAGAGCAGCGGATCGTCGCCGGGCAGCTCGCCGCGATGGCGCAGAACCGGTGGATCGCCAACAGCGAGGTCGCTCTGCTGGCGAGCCTCAACGGCCGGCGCAACTGGCTGCGGGCGGTCAAGCGCAAGTCGGGGGAGCAGTCGGTGAAGGCCGTGAAGAGCTACCAGATCGCGGTCACCGAACTCGCCTTCCTGCGGCACCGGATCGAGCAGGGAACGGCCGGTCAGAGCGCCGAGCAACGGCACGGCGTGCTGCTCGACACCCTGCACGCCGCCAGGGCCGCCGCCCGCCGGTGAGACCGGTCACCGCCAGCGGAATGCCAGGACCGGCGGGGCTACCCTCGGCCACGTCGTCCGGTACCCGTGCCAGGGACTGGAACGTCAGAAGGAGTTAGTCGCATGGACGCGACCCCACGTCCGGCGAGGCTTGCCGTAGGTGTGATCTCGGCCGGCCGCGTCGGTTCCGTGCTGGGCGCCGCGCTGGCCAGGACGGGCCACGTGGTGACCGGCGTTGCCGCCGTCTCCCAGGCCTCCCGCAACCGCGCGGAGGAACTGCTGCCCGGCGTCCCGATCGCCGACCCCACCGAAGTCGCCCAACGAGCCGACCTGGTGCTGCTCGCGGTGCCGGACGACGCGCTGGAAGGCCTGGTCAAGGGCCTGATCGCCACGGAGTCGCTGCGCGCGGGCCAGATCGTCGTGCACACCAGCGGCGCGCAGGGCGTCAAGGTCCTCGAACCCGCCGCCGAACTGGGCGCGCTCACGCTCGCGCTGCACCCCGTCATGACGTTCACCGGCCGTCCGGAGGACCTGCAGCGGATGAACTCGGCGTGCGTCGGCGTCACGGCCGCGGACGGCGACGAGGTGGCCTGGAGCGTCGGCGAGGCGCTGGTCGTCGAGATGGACGCGGAACCCGTCCGGGTGCCGGAGGCCGTCCGCCCGCTCTACCACGCGGCACTGGCCCACGGCGCGAACCACCTGATCACGCTCGTGCGCGACGCCGCCGACCTGCTCACGAACGCGGGCGTGGCCAACGCCGAACGCCTGCTCGGCCCGTTGCTGTCCGCCGCGCTCGACAACGCGCTGCGCCACGGCGACAGGGCCCTCACCGGTCCGGTCGCGCGAGGCGACACGGGTACCTTGCGCAAGCACCTCGGCGTGCTCGCGCAGCAGGCGCCCGAGACACTGCCCAGCTACCGCGTGCTCGCCCGCCGCACCGCCGAGCGGGCCGAGCGGTCCGGGCTGCTCAAGCCCGACGCGGCAGAAGACGTTCGCACCACTCTTGAGGACTGACGTGACGAAGCCACTGACCAAGGACGACTACCGCCCGGACGACGTCACGGTGCACCGCGACCCCGAGCGGCTGAACAGGGTGATCAAGGCCCTGCGGGGAGCCGGCCGCAACGTCGCGCTGGTGCCCACGATGGGCGCTCTGCACGCCGGCCACCGGCAGCTGATCCGCGAGGCCAAGGTCATGCAGAACACGGTGATCGTCGTGTCGATCTTCGTGAACCCCCTGCAGTTCGGGCCGAACGAGGACCTCGACAAGTACCCGCGCCAGTTCGAGTCCGATGTGGACATCTGCCGCGAGGAACGCGTCGGCATCGTGTTCGCGCCGTCCGTCGAGGACATGTACCCGGCCGGTGCACAGGTCACGATCAACCCCGGTCCGCTCGCCGACGAGCTGGAGGGCGCGGTCCGCCCCGGTCACTTCGCGGGCGTGCTCACCGTCGTGTCGAAGCTGTTCAACATCGTGCAGCCCACGTACGCGGTGTTCGGGCAGAAGGACTACCAGCAGCTCCAGCTGATCCACCAGATGGCGCGCGACCTCAACTTCCCGCTCGACGTCGTCGGCGTGCCGACGGTCCGCGAGCACGACGGCCTCGCGCTGTCGTCCCGCAACGCCTACCTGACCCCGGAGCAGCGGCACAGCGCCGTCACGCTGTCGGCCGCGCTGACCGCCGGCGCGCACGTCAGCGCGCAGGGCGCCGACGCGGTGCTCAAGGCCGCGCACGACGTGCTGGCGCAGGCGCCCGAGGTCGAGCTCGACTACCTGGAGCTGCGCGGGCCCGGCCTCGGTCCCGCGCCGGAGAACGGCGACGCGCGGCTGCTCGTGGCGGCACGCGTCGGTTCCACCCGCCTGATCGACAACATCGCGGTGTTGCTCGGCGAAGGCGACGAGTAGGGGGATGCCATGTTCCGCACGATGCTGAAGTCCAAGATCCACCGGGCCACCGTGACGCAGGCGGACCTGCACTACGTCGGCTCGGTGACGGTGGACGAGGACCTGATGGAGGCCGCCGACCTGCTGGCGGGCGAACAGGTCGCCATCGTCGACGTCACCAACGGCGCCCGCTTGGAGACCTACGTCATCCCCGGCGAGCGCGGCACCGGCGTGCTGGGCATCAACGGCGCCGCGGCGCACCTCGTGCACCCCGGCGACATCGTCATCCTGATCGCCTACGGGCAGATGGACGACGCGGAGTCGCGGTCGTACAAGCCGCGCGTCGTGTTCGTGGACGCCGACAACAAGGTCGTCGACCTCGGCGCCGACCCCGCGCACGCGCCGGAGGGGTCCGGTCTGGTGAACGGCTCCACGAGCGCGCCTTCTTCTGAGACCGTTGAGGCGACGGCGCTCGACGCGCTGATCCAGGCCGAGAACTGAGGGATCACACGTGCTGCTCGCCATCGACGTCGGCAACACCAACATCGTGCTCGGTCTGTACGACGGGGTCGGTGACTCGGCCCCGCTCGTGCGCGACTGGCGGATGCGCACCGACGCCAGGATGACCGCCGACGAGCTCGCGCTGACCATGCGCGGCCTGCTCGGCGAGTACGCCGACAAGATCACCGGCATCTCCGCGCTGTCCACCGTGCCCGCGGTGCTGCGCGAGCTGAGGGTCATGCTCGGCCGCTACTACGACGCCGTGCCGAAGATCCTCGTCGAGCCGGGCGTGAAGACCGGCGTCCCGCTGCTCGTCGACAACCCGAAGGAGGTGGGCTCGGACCGCGTGATCAACACGCTGGCCGCGCACCACCTCTACGCGACCTCGTGCATCGTGGTCGACTTCGGCACGTCCACGAACCTCGACGTGATCTCGTCGCGCGGCGAGTTCCTCGGCGGCGCGCTCGCGCCCGGCATCGAGATCTCGGTCGACGCGCTCGCGTCGCGCGCCGCCCAGTTGCGCAAGGTCGAGCTGGTCAAGCCCCGCAACGTGATCGGCAAGAACACCGTGGAGTGCCTGCAGTCGGGCATCGTCTACGGGTTCGTCGGGCAGGTGGACGGGCTGGTGCGCAAGATCACCGAGGAGCTCAAGCAGACCGACCCCGGTCCCGTGACGGTGATCGCCACGGGTGGGCTGGCGCCGTTGGTCGTGGCGGAGTCCTCGACGATCGCGCACCACGTGCCCGACCTGACCTTGCTGGGGTTGCGCATGGTCTTCGAGCGCAACATGCCGGCTAGTCGCTGAGCCGCACCATCCGGTAGGCCTCCGCACGCAGGGGGACGTCGAACGGCCCGTTCGACGTCTCCGGGCGTTCGCGCAGGAACGCCAGCATCTTCTCGTTGATCGCCGCGCGTTCGTCCTCCTCGATGACGATCATGCGCGAGTACGTGTTGGTCGTGGCGACGAGCGCCTCCGGCGAGTCCCGGCGCAGCGAGTGCGTGAAGACCTCGCCCTCCACCGGACCGAACGCCGGGTGAGCCATGATCTCGCTCGGGGTGTTCCGGCCGGACTCGACGCTGCCCTCGGAGACCTTGGAGAGCTCGGACAGCCACTCGACGTCCGGGTCCTCCACGATCCACATCGCCACCAGCACGCCGCCGGGCCGCAGCACACGGGCGATCTCCGGCAGCGCCTTGTTCTGGTCGAACCAGTGGAACGCCGTGCCGACGAACACCGCGTCGACCGTCTGGTCCGGCACCGGGATGTGCTCGGCGTGGCCCGGTAGCGCGCGCACGCCGTGCACGCGACGCACCAGTTCGGACAGCATCTGCTCGTTGGGCTCCACGGCTGTCACGCGGTGCCCCTCGGCGCACAGGACAGAGGTCAGCTTGCCGGTGCCGGCGGCCAGGTCGAGCACGTCGAGGTGCTCGGTCGTGCCCAGTGGCTCCAGTGCCCACCGGATCGCCGCCACGGGATAGTCAGGCCGGTGTTCGGCGTAGGCCTCGGCCTGCGCACCGAACGAGTCCGCTCGCCTCGCGTGTAGATCCATCTGTCCAACCTAGTGGCGTAGTGCAGAACGTTGGCGAACGGATTCACGCTCAGCAGGGTGCGTCGCGGCACCGCCCCCACGCCCCCGTACAACCAGTACGAGGACGTGGGGGCGGCACCACGACGCACCCGTCTGACCGCGAATCCGTCGGCAACGTTCTGCACTACGCCACTGGTGAGAAGACGGGCACACGGGTTGGTCTGGTCGGACCGATCCGCCGATCTTCCAACGAATTAGTGGTATCCGGTTCGCTTTGGGTTCGCAGGTGTCCGTACCCTTCTCCGCGTGAGTGAGCAGCCGAAGCAAAACCTCGTGACCAGCGAAGAAGACCTGCCAGAGCAGATGCGCGTGCGCCGGGAGAAGCGTGCGCGGCTGCTCGCTTCCGGTAAGGAGCCGTATCCCGTCGAAGTCGCGCGCACGCACACGTTGCGCGAGATTCGCGACGCGCATCCCGAACTCGAACCCGACACCCAGACCGGTCAGGTCGTGGGCATCACCGGACGTGTGATGTTCATGCGCAACACCGGAAAGCTGTGCTTCGCGACGTTGCGCGAAGGCGATGGCACCGAACTGCAGGCGATGCTGAGCCTCGCCGGTGTCGGTGAAGAAGCGCTTTCCGAGTGGAAGACCGACGTCGACCTCGGCGACCACGTTTTCATCCACGGCGAGGTCATCAGCTCGCGCCGCGGAGAGCTTTCCGTGATGGCCGACGAGTGGCAGCTGACGTCGAAGTCGCTGCGCCCGTTGCCGACGCTGCACCAGGAACTCGGCGAGGAAACCCGCATTCGTCAGCGATACGTCGACCTGATCGTGCGGCCGATGGCGCGTGACACTGTTCGGACCCGTGCGAACGTGGTTCGTTCCTTGCGCGACTCGTTCCACCGGCGTGGATTCCTCGAAGTCGAGACGCCGATGTTGCAGTCGCTGCAGGGTGGTGCGTCCGCACGTCCGTTCATCACGCACTCGAACGCGCTCGACATCGACCTGTTCCTGCGCATCGCGCCGGAGCTGTACTTGAAGCGCTGCGTCGTCGGTGGCATCGAGAAGGTCTTCGAGATCAACCGCAACTTCCGCAACGAGGGTGTGGACTCGTCGCATTCGCCCGAGTTTTCGATGCTGGAGTACTACGAGGCGTACGCCACGTACGACACGAACGCGGTACTGACGCGCGAGCTGATCCAGGAAGCGGCGGAAGCCGTGACGGGTTCTCAGATCGTCACGTTGGCGGACGGCACCGAGTACGACCTCTCGGGTGAATGGACGACGCTCAGCATCTACGAGTCGTTGTCGGATGCTGTTGGTGAGGAAATCACCCCCGAGACGTCGCCTGAGGCGCTGCGCAAGCTTTGTGACCGGCACGAACTCGAGGTCAACCCGAAGTTCGGGCACGGCAAGCTGGTCGAGGAGCTGTGGGAGCACCTGGTGTGCGACTCGCTCTACGCGCCCACGTTCGTGCGCGACTACCCGGTCGAGACGTCCCCGCTGACCAGGCAGCACCGCAGCAAGCCGGGTGTCGCCGAAAAGTGGGATCTGTACGTGCGCGGATTCGAACTCGGCACCGGTTACTCCGAACTGGTGGACCCCGTCATCGAGCGGGAACGCCTGGAAGCACAGGCGCGTCTTGCGGCCGCGGGTGACAACGAGGCGATGCCGGTCGACGAAGACTTTCTGCGATCACTGGAGTACGGAATGCCACCGAGTGGTGGCGTCGGAATGGGTATCGATCGCCTCCTGATGGCCCTCACGGGTCTGGGTATCCGCGAGACCATCTTGTTCCCGCTCGTTCGCCCTGAATGAGTAACTTTCCGGATGTCGATAGGTGCAATGCGGCACCCGTGCGCTAACCTGCCTCGCAGAAGGCTTTAGTTGGCGACGCGGGTGACCGCGCATTCGGGGTCCTGGAGGAACGCATGGCGCAGAAGGTCACGGTGACCCTCGTCGACGATCTGGACGGTTCCACTGCGGAGGAGACCGTCGAGTTCGGGCTGGATGGTGTCAGCTACACGATCGACCTTTCCCAGGGCAATGCGGGCAAACTGAGGGACGCTCTCGCGGACTTCGTCGGAGGCGCTCGTCGCGCCGGTGGCCGCAAGCGCATCGGACCGGGTCGTCCGGCGGGCAGCGTGAAGGCGCGCCCCGCATCGGCGGATCGTGAGCAGAACCAGGCCATTCGCGAGTGGGCCCGCAAGCAGGGCATGAAGGTGTCGGACCGCGGCCGCATCCCGGCCGAGGTGCTCGACGCCTACCACCAGCAGGGCTGAAATTCGGTAAAGCACGAAGGGGTTCCGGGGAAGATTCCTCGGAACCCCTTCGTGTTATTTGAGTGACTGATCAACTACTTGCGGGCAGAACGATGCGATCCAAACGAGGTCGGGAAACGTTTTGCTTCTGATCATTTAGTTGATCTGACAACGGGTTGGTATTTCTCTGCCCGCCTCCGAACCTCGGCCGCGATCCACGCGTGGTGCACGTGGCCGATGTTGGGGATGTGACCAGAACCTGACCCCGCCACCTCGGCCTTCCCGGCCGCGTCAGTTAGGGTTACCTGTCCTAACTGGAGCTAGGAGGGTGGGCCTTGGGTCGTAGGTCGCTGGGCCTGCTCTTCCTGCTGGTCGTGCTGGTCGCCGTCTGTCTGGCGAGCATCGCGATCGGCTCGAAGGAGATCCCGTTGTCCGGGGTCTGGCACGGTCTCTTCACGCCGACCGGCGTCGAGGACGACGTGGTGATCCGCGAGCTGCGGATCCCGCGCACGTTGCTCGGCGTCGTCGTCGGCATCGCACTCGGTGTGGGTGGCGCTCTCATGCAGGGCCACACGCGCAACCCGCTGGCCGATCCCGGCATCCTCGGCGTCACGCACGGCGCGGCGCTCGCGGTGGTGCTGTCGATCTTCCTGCTGGGCGTGAACTCGCTGGTCGGCTACATCTGGTTCGCCTTCGCCGGCGCGATGATCGCGAGCGTCCTGGTGTTCTTGCTCGGCTCGGCCGGGCGGGGCGGCCCGTCGCCGGTGACGCTGGCCCTGGCCGGTGCCGCGGTGTCCGCGCTGATGAACGGCCTGGTGTCGGCGATCGTGCTGCTCGACCAGCAGTCGCTCGACGCGTTCCGGTTCTGGCAGGTCGGCGCCATCGCGGGCCGCGACCTGACCGTGCTGACGCAGGTGGCGCCGTTCCTCTTCATCGGCCTCGGCATCGCCGCGTTGAACGCGCCGGGCCTCAACGCCATGTCGCTCGGTGAGGACGTGGCGAAGTCGCTCGGCGTCAACGTGAGCCGGACGCGCGGGCTCGGCATCTTCGCCATCACGCTGCTGGTGGGCGGGGCCGTGGCCGCGTGCGGGCCGATCGGGTTCCTCGGGCTCGTCGTGCCGCACATCGCGCGGGCGTTCACCGGCCCGGACTACCGCTGGATCCTGCCGTACTCGGCACTGCTCGGGTCGATCCTGATCCTGTTCGCCGACATCGTCGGCCGGGTGGTCGCCCGCCCGTCCGAGGTGGAGGTCGGCGTGATGCTGGCGCTCATCGGGGCGCCGTTCTTCATCTACCTCGTGCGCCGCAAGAAGCTGGTGAAGATTTGACGACGACCGAGGTGAAGAAGGCCCCTGCGGCCGCCAAGCCCGCGCTGCGGATCGGCGCGGCCTCGTTCCGCCTGCGCCGCCGCCCGATGCTGGTGGTGGCCGCGGCACTGGTCGTGCTGGCCTGCCTGCTCGTCGCCGACATCATGATCGGCGACTTCCCGCTGTCCGTGTCGCAGGTCGTCAACACCCTGCTCGGCGGAGGCTCGCGCCGCGACCAGTTCGTGGTGATGGAGCTCCGGATGCCGCGCGCGCTCACGGGCCTGCTGGTCGGCGCCGCGCTCGGGCTCTCCGGCGCGATCTTCCAGGCCATCGTGCGCAACCCGCTCGCGTCGCCCGACATCCTCGGCGTCACCTGGGGTGCCGGTGCCGGGGCCGTCTCGGTGATCACCTTCGCCGGGTCGCTCGGCGTGGTCACGGGCAGCGCGGCCTCGGTCGGCGTGCCGCTCGCGGCCCTGGTCGGCGGCCTGTCCGCGGGCCTGCTGGTCTACGCGCTGGCGTGGCGGCAGGGCATCGAGGGCTTCCGGATGGTGCTGGTCGGCATCGGCATCACCGCCGTGGCCGGCAACTTCACGCACTACCTGCTGACCGTGGGCGACGTGCTGGACGCCGGCCGCGCGATGGTGTGGATCACCGGCTCGCTCAACGGCCGCGGCTGGGAGCACGTGGTCCCCGTCGCCATCGCGCTGGTGGTGCTGATCCCCGTCGCGCTGATCGGCGGCCACGTGCTCGGCGCGCTCCAGTTCGACGACCAGACGTCGCGCGGCCTGGGCATCCGGGTCAACGTCGCCCGGTCGTTCCTGATCATCGTGGCGATCGTGCTGGCGTCCGTGGCGACCGCCGCGGCGGGCCCGATCACGTTCGTCGCGCTGGCCTCGCCGCAGATCGCGCTGCGGCTCTGCGGCACCGCGCAGCCGCCGTTGTTCGGCTCGGCGGTGATCGGCGGCGCGCTGGTCATGCTGTCCGACCTGGTGGCCAGGACGATCTACACCACCGAGCTGCCGGTCGGTGTCATCACCGCCGTGCTCGGTGCGCCCTACCTGATGTTCCTGCTGATCCGAAGCCGCCGGGAGGCGCGGGTATGAGTGTGCGTCTTGAGGCTTCGTCGCTGTCGATCGGCTACGGCGAGCGGCTGATCGTCGACAGCCTGGACCTGTCGATCATGGGAGGGACGGTCACCGCGGTGATCGGTCCCAACGGCTGCGGCAAGTCGACCCTGCTGAAGGCGTTGGGGCGCCTGCTCCCCGCCCGGTCCGGCGCCGTGCTGCTGGACGGCAAGCAGATCGAGTCGATGTCGACCCGGGACGTGGCGCGCGTGCTGGGGATGCTGCCCCAGTCGCCGTCCGCGCCCGAGGGCCTGACGGTCGCCGACCTCGTCGCGCGCGGCCGGCACCCCCACCAGTCCTGGTACAGGCAGTGGTCCTCGGACGACGCCGCCGCAGTCGACGCCGCGCTGGAGATGACCGGCATCCTCGACCTGGCCGAACGGACCGTCGACGAGCTGTCCGGCGGGCAGCGGCAGCGGGCCTGGATCTCGATGGCGCTGGCCCAGGGCACGGACCTGCTGCTGCTCGACGAGCCGACGACCTACCTGGACCTCGCGCACCAGATCGACGTGCTGGACCTGGTGCAGGAGCTGCACGCGTCGATGGGCCGCACGATCGTGATGGTGCTGCACGACCTGAACCTGGCCGCCCGGTACGCGGACAACATCGTCGCGATGCGGGCGGGCAAGATCGTGTCGCAGGGGACGCCCGCCGAGGTCCTCACCGAGCAGATGCTGCTGGAGGTCTTCGGACTGGACGCCCGCGTCGTCGAGGACCCCGTCTCCGGTACGCCGCTGGTGGTCCCGGTCGGATCGCGGCACCGGCTGCCGGAGCCCGAGGTTCAGAGCGGGTAGGGGCCGAACCGGGCCCAGGCGACGAACACCGGCGGGAACGCGAGCCAGATCGTGCCGAGGACCCAGAAGCCCGGCCCGATCTCGCCGGCGCCGAACTGCCGCGCGGGGAGGTAGCACGCGGGGGCGACGAGCAGCAGGGCGGCGATCGGCGTCAGGATCGTCGCCTTTCCGATCAGGCCGGGGATGATCAACGCCGTTCCGCACGCCACCGACGCGAGGCCGCGCGCCACCGCGGCCGCGCGGTCGCCCACCTGGACCCACCTGCCGTGCAGGTAGACCCGGTCGGGGTCGAAGACGGTCATCAGGCCCGAGGGAATGGTCAGGAACGCCATCACGCCTTGGAGAACCCACAGCAGCACGTTCACGAACGGCACGTTAGGGACGAACGCCCGGGAGGGGTCCCGCGTCAGTTGCAGGTGCGCGGGCAGGCCGTGCAGGGCTCGGCGTTCGGCAGCACGTAGTGGAAGCAGCAGCTGTTCCGCTTGCGCTTCCAGCCTTCCTCGGTGAAGTGCAGCGTCGAAGCCGACACGAACGGCTCCAGCTTCTCCGGCAGGATCATCGCCGCGTCCGTGACGCCCGCGTTCTCGTCGCCGAACAGCCGGCCGGCGGCCCACGGGCCGTACTCCAGCATGTCGGTCGCGGCTGCCCAGAGCGTGCGGCGGCCGAAGCGGACCACCTGGCCGAACGACGCGACGAACTGGGCCGCGTGGGCGGCGTAGCGGGCGCGCAGGATCGCGGCCAGCGCGGACTCGGAGGCGACGACGGTGGCGGCCGGGTGGTTCGAGGCCGGGTCGTCGGGCAGGCACGCGAACTCGTCGCACATCAGCGCGATGCCGTCGGGGTGCGGGCGGCCCTCGGTGTTGATCCGGAACGCCAGGTCGGACGGCTTGAGCGTCGGCACCCGGCGGGCGGTGTGGAAGAGCAGACCCGCGAGATAACCGGGCTGGTGCAGGTACCAGCCCATGATGTAGCCGGCGGTGGCGCGGTCGTCGGACTCGCCGTACTGCTCCACCATCCACTCGGCCAGGTCCTTGCGCCACAGGTCGAACCGCGACGGCTCGGCCAGCAGGTCCGAACAGATCGTCCAGTCCTGCGCGGGGGTGGGCGTGCCGAACCTGATCTCGGAGCCGGTCTGCAGGCGGGCGATGGATTCGGCCAGTGGCGTGAGCGCACGCGGGTTCTGCTGTGAGACCCTCGCAGGTACGGTCAACGCGCAAGTCCAATCTCATCTATGAGGCTTGCCTAACCTTACCCAAGATCGCGCGTCTTATGCCTCCTCAGGTGGCCCCGGTCACAGGAGTATCGCTCAAAGGTGGCTTGTTCGCGTTCAGCGGACATCGCCCGATACGTGGAATCCGTTGCTTCCGACCTGCGTTGATGCAGACGTCAACGTTCACCGGACGCGGCTTGCCGCTGATGGGAACCACAGGCCTCGGTACCGCCCACTACAGTGGAGCCACGGTGCCGCGCTCACCAGGGTAGATCGGTGGAGCCGAGGACCGCCGACGCAGCAGTCAGGGAGTGCGAATGTTCGAAAGGTTCACCGACCGCGCGAGGCGGGTGGTTGTCCTTGCCCAAGAAGAGGCACGGATGCTCAACCACAACTACATCGGCACCGAGCACATCCTCCTGGGTCTGATCCACGAGGGTGAAGGTGTCGCCGCCAAGGCGCTCGAGTCGTTGGGGATTGCGCTGGAAGGCGTCCGCCAACAGGTCGAGGAGATCATCGGCCAGGGGCAGCAGGCCCCCAGCGGTCACATCCCCTTCACCCCACGTGCGAAGAAGGTCCTGGAGCTCTCACTGCGTGAGGCGCTTCAGCTCGGCCACAACTACATCGGCACCGAGCACATCCTGCTCGGCCTGATCCGCGAGGGCGAGGGCGTCGCCGCCCAGGTCCTGGTGAAGCTCGGCGCCGACCTGAACAGGGTGCGTCAGCAGGTGCTCCAGCTGCTGTCCGGTTACTCCACCGAGAAGGGTGCGGCGGAGTCGACCGGTCGTGGCGAGGGCACGCCGTCGTCGTCCCTGGTGCTGGACCAGTTCGGGCGCAACCTCACTGCCTCGGCGCGTGAGGGCAAGCTCGACCCGGTCATCGGTCGCACCAAGGAGATCGAGCGGGTCATGCAGGTGCTGTCCCGCCGCACCAAGAACAACCCGGTCCTCATCGGCGAGCCCGGCGTCGGCAAGACCGCCGTCGTCGAGGGTCTCGCGCAGATGGTCGTCAAGGGCGAGGTGCCCGAGACGCTCAAGGACAAGCAGCTCTACACGCTCGACCTCGGCTCGCTGGTCGCGGGCTCGCGCTACCGCGGTGACTTCGAAGAGCGCCTGAAGAAGGTCCTCAAGGAGATCCGCACGCGCGGCGACATCATCCTGTTCATCGACGAGATCCACACGCTCGTCGGCGCGGGTGCGGCCGAGGGCGCGATCGACGCCGCGTCGATCCTCAAGCCGATGCTGGCTCGCGGTGAGCTGCAGACGATCGGTGCCACCACGCTCGACGAGTACCGCAAGCACGTCGAGAAGGACCCCGCGCTGGAGCGCCGCTTCCAGCCGATCCAGGTGGGCGAGCCGTCGCTCGAGCACACCATCGAGATCCTGAAGGGCCTGCGCGACCGGTACGAGGCGCACCACCGCGTCTCGATCACCGACTCCGCGCTGGTCGCCGCCGCCACGCTGGCCGACCGGTACATCAACGACCGGTTCCTGCCGGACAAGGCGATCGACCTCATCGACGAGGCGGGCGCGCGCATGCGCATCCGCCGGATGACCGCGCCGCCGGACCTGCGCGAGTTCGACGAGAAGATCGCGGACGTGCGTCGCGACAAGGAGTCCGCGATCGACGCGCAGGACTTCGAGCGCGCCGCCAAGCTCCGTGACGCGGAGAAGCAGCTCCTGGGCCAGAAGGCCGAGCGGGAGAAGCAGTGGAAGGACGGTGACCTGGACGTCGTCGCGGAGGTCGACGAGGAGCAGATCGCCGAGGTCCTCGCCAACTGGACCGGCATCCCGGTGTTCAAGCTCACCGAGGAGGAGACCTCGCGTCTGCTCCGCATGGAGGACGAGCTGCACAAGCGGATCATCGGCCAGACCGACGCGGTCAAGGCCGTGTCGCAGGCGATCCGCCGCACCCGCGCCGGCCTGAAGGACCCGAAGCGCCCCTCCGGCTCGTTCATCTTCGCCGGCCCGTCCGGTGTCGGTAAGACCGAGCTCTCGAAGGCGCTCGCGAACTTCCTGTTCGGCGAGGACGACGCGCTCATCCAGATCGACATGGGCGAGTTCCACGACCGCTACACGGCGTCGCGGCTCTTCGGTGCCCCTCCCGGTTACGTCGGCTACGAAGAGGGCGGCCAGCTCACCGAGAAGGTGCGCCGCAAGCCGTTCTCCGTCGTGCTCTTCGACGAGATCGAGAAGGCGCACAACGAGGTCTACAACACGCTGCTCCAGGTGTTGGAAGACGGCCGCCTGACCGACGGTCAGGGCCGGACGGTGGACTTCAAGAACACCGTCATCATCTTCACCTCGAACCTGGGCACGTCCGACATCAGCAAGGCCGTCGGCCTCGGCTTCACCTCGGGTCAGGACACCGCGTCCAACTACGAGCGCATGAAGAACAAGGTCAACGACGAGCTGAAGAAGCACTTCCGCCCCGAGTTCCTCAACCGCATCGACGACATCATCGTCTTCCACCAGCTGACTCAGGACGAGATCATCAAGATGGTGGACCTGATGATCGCCCGCGTCGAGACGCAGCTGAAGAACAAGGACATGGCTCTCGAGCTGACCGACAGGGCCAAGTCCCTGCTCGCGAAGCGCGGGTTCGACCCGGTGCTGGGCGCTCGCCCGCTGCGCCGCACGATC
The DNA here is from genome assembly GCF_042721395.1 of Lentzea sp. NPDC058450. Lineage (NCBI taxonomy): Bacteria > Bacillati > Actinomycetota > Actinomycetes > Pseudonocardiales > Pseudonocardiaceae > Lentzea > Lentzea sp. NPDC058450. The sequence goes on along the minus strand of NZ_JBHXLO010000022.1, from coordinate 12,251 downwards.
CAGCGCGAGATCGAGGACCAGCTGTCGGAGAAGATCCTGTTCGGCGAGATCCAGCCGGGCCAGATCATCATCACCGACATCGAGGGCTGGGACGGCGTCTCGGACGACCACGACAAGGCGAAGTTCGTCTTCCGCGGCGAGGCCAAGCCGAACCGCGTGCCGGACGCCCCGCCGGTCGACCTGACCGCCTCGGCGGCCGTCGAGCCGCAGGACGCCCCGGCGACCGAAACCGAGTGATCTAGAGGCAGTACCCGCAGACCGGCCCCCAGGCTTTCGAGCCCGGGGGCCGGTCTCGTTTTCGCGGCGCCCGGATCGACGGCGTCGTGTGACATCAATCCGCCTCGCGGATTCGCCCGTTTTGCTGCCGGAACGGCAGTTCGCTGCCAGCATTGGCCCTCGGCCCGCACGATCAACTCGATCGCGCATCGGTGGGATTCGAGGAGGACGTGGTCGTGTCGGCGGAATTCGACCAGCTGGTCGCTCAGTTCGAGCGGTTCCAGGCCCAGATGCAACGCGTCGACCAGCAGTTCGCCAACATCGGCGACATGCAGCAGCAGCTGGTCGAGCTGGAGGCGGTGGCGACTTCGGCGGACCGGGCGGTCACCGTGGTCGCGGGACCCTCCGGTTCGATCAAGGACATCCGGCTCACGGACCAGGCCATGCGGCGCCCTCCGCACGCGCTGGCCGCTGAGCTGATGTCCACCCTGCAGAAGGCGGTCGCGGAAGCGGCGCGCCGGCAGGCGGGGATCGTCGAGGGCGCTCTGGGTGACGAGATGCACCTCAAGGACCAGGTGCTGGAAACGCAGGCGCAGCTCTTCGGAATGTCCAAAGAGGACCTTCGGCGGGTGACGGAGGAGGAGGCGCAGGCCCCTGCGCCGCAACGACCTCCGATGCCGCCACAGGGTCCACCGCCGCCGCAGGGAGGCCCGGTCCGCCAGCCACCTCCGGCGCCGATGCCGCCGGACCGGCAGCAGCCGCCTCCGCGCAGGCAGCCGCCGGAACCCGCGGAGGACTTCGGCGACCAGAACGTGCTGCGCGGCGACTCGTGGCAGTCGCGGTCGTCGCAGCCACCACCACCTTCAGCGCCACCGAAGCAGGGCGGCGGCTACCTGAACCTCTACGACGATGAGGACGGCCGATGAGCGGCTTCGAGGTCGACGCCGAGGAGTTGACGGCGTTCGCGGGCAAGCTCGACGGGCACAAGGGCACGGCGGGACAGATCGCCGGACTCGTGGACAAGGCGGACGTGGGCGACAAGTCCTGGGGGATCGTCGGGCTGTTCGTGAAGGACGAGTACGACCAGATGCTCGGCGACCTCAAGGAACTGATGAAGGACCTCCAGACAGGTCTGCAGTCCGCCGGCGACAAGTTCCGCGGCACCGCGCAGGGCTACCAGGAGCAGGAGGACGCGTTGAAGGCGATCTTCAGCGGCGTCGACATCGACTTCAGCGGGAAGTAGGGGCGCCGGCATGGCGGAAGAGGAGTTCGAGGCCGGCGGCGTCAAGATCACCGTCGGCGAGAAGACCACCGGGCAGAAGGCGGCGGAGGCCGCGCCGTTCTACGGCAGCTACCTCAAGACGAAGGAGGCGTTCGGCAAGAGCGGGGAGACCGGCGGCAGCGCCGCGCTGGCCTCCGAGGGCAGCGCGCTGATCAGCGCGGTCGGCACCGCCGCCCAAGGCATCGCGCTCGACCCGATCGGCTGGCTCGTCGGGCAGGGGCTCAACTTCCTGATCAGCGTCGTCCAGCCGCTGGAGGACGCGATCCACTTCGTCAGCGGCGACGGCCCCGCGCTCAGCCAGGCCGGCGAGAACTACGCGGCGATCGCCGAGGGCATCGGCAAGCTGCGGGAGACGTTCGATCAGGACCTGTCGAGCTCCGTGCAGTCCTGGGGCGGTCAGACCGCCGAGGTCGCCAGCACCAAGCTGGGCGAGTTCGCCAACGGCATCGACGGCGTCGCCGGTCAGGCCGGTGAGCTCGCCCAGACGCTGATGATCTCGTCCATGATCATGACGATCATCGAGGACATCATCAAGGCGATCCTGACCGAGCTGATCACCTGGATGATCATGATCTGGATCCCGGCGCTGGCCGCCGCGGTGCCGAGCTTCGGCGCCTCGACCGCCGCCGCCGGAGCGGCCACCGGCGTCCGCGTGGCGTCGACCGCGAGCCGGGTGTCCCGCATCGTCGCGAAGCTGCGCCAGTTCCTGCAGAAGATCATGGATTTCCTGCGCAACGTGGGCAGCCGCCTCAAGAACGTGCGGACCGCGTTCCAGAAGTCCATGGCGGACAAGAAGGTCGCGAGCCACGCGGCCGACGTGCAGCTCAAGGACCTGAGCAAGCTGGAGAAGCTCAAGGCCAATCCGCTCACCCGTCTGAACAGCAAGGACGGCATGATCGGCGAGCGCGTGCAGCAGGGCCTCGGCCTGTCCATGAAGGACGCCGTCGGCAACGAAGCCTTGGCGCAGGTCAACCCGACCCATGAGAAGGGCCTGCGCAACCAGGGCATGAGCGACAAGGCCAACTCGTACGACCAGACCGGTTCGGACCACTCGAAGCAGCGCATCGAGGGCTACCTCGACATCTGATCGACCGGGGGAACGGAAGACATGGAACCGTGGAAGCTCAAGCTGGGACTGCTCGTGCTGATCCTGGTGGCGTTGCTCGCGCTGATGTTCTGGTGGGCACGGCGCCAGGAACACAAGCAGGCCCTCGACCACGCCACCGAGCTGGAGAAGTTCGCCGCGAGTCTCGGCGGGACGCTCGGGCTCGCGCCGGCCTGGTCCGCTGACCTGTGCCGCCCGTTCGCGCGGGAGTACGGCAACGCGATCGGCTGGTTGCGCCGGGCGTCCGAGGCGCGGTTCGACCACACCCTCGACTTCGAGCGGCACGGCTGGCGGGTCCGGGTGACCGAGGCGTCGATCGAGCTGAACAGCGCGTCCACCCAGGACAAGGTCGTCACCCACGTCGAGCACCGGATCGAGGTGGCCACCGCCGCCCTGCCACCGCTGAAGCTCGCCATCAGCAGCCTGGGAGAGGGCCGTGCCGCGCGGCGGTGGGTGACCGAGGTGCCCCAGTCCGTCGCCTCCGGCCCGCAGCCGCAGTGGCACGAGCTGAGGTTGCCCGCCGGCTTGCAGGAGCTGTACCTGGCGGCCTCCGCAGACCCGCACCGGGCGACCGCGATGTTCACCCCCGCACTCGTCGAGAGATTGCAGGGCGAGTCGCAGATGGGCAACCTGCGGACGCTCACGGTCGAAGCAGGCATCTCCTACAGCGTGTCCGCGGGACCGATCGAACCGAAGCTGGTGCTGCCGGCGATCGACGCGATCATCGCTGTGCTCGAACGCATTCCCGGCGCCCAGCCGAGGAGCTCTGCGCCCACCGCGTGAGTCAGCCTCGGTGACGGTGCAATCCGCCGGAGCTCAGCAAGAAGGACATGGTGTGCGGCTTCCCGAAGGCGATGGGCAAGCCCGTGCGGAACGTCGGCAATTACCAGAAGAGCACCGAGTACGACGACATGGGCACTGACCGTCAGAAGCGGCGGATCCAAGGGGACCTGGACCTTTGATGGAGTTCTTGTCGCTGGTGTGGCCGATCGCCGCCGTGGTGGCGTTCTCGCTCAGCGCCGTGGCCGTGCGGCGTTGGTGGCAGCTTCGCCGCAACCGCAAGGCCGATGCCGACCAGGCCGTCGCGCTGACGCCGCTGGCCGCCGCGCTCGGCGGCGAGGTGGTCGGCGCCGAGCGGGCGGCCGCGTGGTCGGCTGATCTCCGGGGGCCGCTCGCGAGCCACGTCACCGGGTTCGTGGACAAGCTCCTTCAGCGCTCGAAGCCCAGGTACGACCTGGCGTTGGACTTCCGGCGCGGGCCCTGGCACGTGCGGGTGGCGCAGGCCTCGATGAGGCAGCAGGGTTCACGCGGGGTGATCAGGCTTCAGGAACACCGGTTCGAGGTGGCCACGGCGCGCATCGCTCCCATGCGGCTCACCCGACGTCAGCACGCCGACTTCCTCGGCCGCGCGGTCGCGCCGGGCTACCTGAGCGGGTGGCTCGCCGCGCAGCCGCTCACCGTGGCGCGCGCGAACGCCGAGTGGTTGCCGCTGCGCCTGCCGCCTGAGGCCGACCACAAGTTCGCCGTGTTCGCCAACGACCTCGCGGTCGCGTCCCGGGCCTTCAACCCCGAGGCGCTGGAATGGCTGCTGGACCAGGCCGACGCGCTGCCTGTCGTGGTCGGGCGCTTCCTCTCGCTCACGTTCGAGGACGGCATCGTCTACACGACGATGCGCGGTCCCATCGACGAGCAGACGTTGCTGCCCGTCGTCGACGTGATCGTCGGGGCGCTTGATCGCATGCCGGACGTCCGGTCGCGTCATCCCGCGGCTGTGTGAGTCAGCGCGGGGTGACGGTGTAGCCCGCCAGCACCACCTCCTCCAGCTCCGGGTCGTCGTCCTCGTACGCGCCCTCGTAGTTGAAGCCGAACAGCTCGCGCAGGGCCGCCTCGGCCAGGTCGAGCGGGTGGAAGCGGAACGGGTACTCGTCGTCCTCGTCCAGGGACTCCAGGAACTCCGGGTCGCCTGCCCGGTACTTCTCCTCGAACGGCAGGGGTGTGCCCACGTCGGCGATGACGCCGCTGTCGGGGGAGAGGCTGTACGCGCGGCGGAGGGTGCCGTCCGGCTCCCAGATGGCGTAGGAGAAGAAGTCGACGACGCTGTGCATGGCGTGCAGGTAGAGGGTGCGGCCCGCGCCCTCGGCGATGAAGCGCGGCGGGAGATCAGTGTGGGCGTCGCCGGCCGCCTCCCAGGTGCAGATGATCGAGAGGCCCGGGAAGACGCCCGCGTAGACGGTGCCGTCCGGTGGGTTGCCGTAGTGGAGGTTGCCGTCCTCGATCCGGGTGAGGTCGTGGGACGGGTAGAGGCGGCGCACGAAGGCCTCCGTGGCCTCGCGGTCGATCTTCGGCGACGCTCTCAGCACCTTGCTGACGTCGTCCGATGCGTAGAAGAGCATCCAGTCCTTGGCGCCCATCGGTCCCCCTGGTGAGTCGGTTGTGTTCAGGATGGCGGAGGGGTCTGACAATTTCTGGAGGGCAACGAGAGGGGCCTGCCGGCCGTCCTGTGGAGCATGGGGACCACACCGGAGACTGACGAGCGTTCGGCGACACTGCACGGCGTGGTCACCACCGAGGTGAAGGCGCCGAGGAGCGGTTTCGCCACGTTCTTGCTGTTCCTGTGTGCGCTGGCGTTCGTCACGGCGGCGCTCGTCAGGCTGCTCGGCATCGACGGGACGCGGTACATGATCGCCACGACGTCCCTCACCCCCTACATCACCGTCGTGGGGTTGCTGATCGGGTTGTTCGCCCTCATGCGCCGACGGTGGGTCATCGGGCTGACGATGACGCTCGTCGGGATCGTGCTGGTCGCGAACGTGGCGCCGCGGGCGTTCTCCGACGCGCGGCCCAACGGGGTGGGGCAGCAGGTCCGGTTGATGACCTCGAACCTGCTCGTGGGGATCGCCGACGCCGAGTTCGTCGTGCAGGAGGTGAAGAGGCGCGACATCGACGTCCTGGCGATGCAGGAGCTGACGCCGGACATGGTGCGCGACCTCGACCGCGCCGGGTTGAACCAGGTGCTGCCCAACCGGGTGTTCATCGCCGAACCCGGCGGGTCCGGCAGCGGGCTCGCCTCGCGGTACCCCCTCCAGCAGCGGACTCTGACGCCGCCCGGCTCGTTGCAGCAGGCAGGGGCGATGGTGGACCTGCCGGGCAGGGACATCGAGGTCGTGTCGGTGCACCCGCTGCCGCCCGTGGTCACCGCCGGGCCGGAGGCGTGGCAGCGCGAGCTCGCCGGGCTGCCCGCGCCGGACTCGACCGGCGCGCTGCGGGTGCTGGCGGGCGACTTCAACGCCACGCTCGACCACGTCGGGCTCACCCGGCTGATCAACAAGGGGTACGTGGACGCGGCCGACCAGGTCGGCAAGGGCCTGATCCACACCTGGCCCAGCAACAGCGGGTTCTGGCCGCCGCCGGTCACCATCGACCACGTGCTGGTCGACTCGAAGATCATCGTCGACACGGTCGACGTGTTCGACGTGCCCGGCAGCGATCACCGGGCCGTCGTCACGCAGTTCGTCGTGCCAAGGCTGTGAGAGCCTCCAGGGCGCCGGCGGGCAGGGAGACGCCCCTGCCGTGCCGGACGTCCGGTTCGCGCGTGTTGATGCGGATGAGAGCCCCGGAAGCGGCACTGGCCAGCTCGGCCTGACGCCGCACGGTCGGCACGGCGGTGCCGGCCCCGATCTCGACCACGGCGAGGTTCCGGTGCGCGCGCCGCCACTCGTTCAGCTCGTCGAGCTGCCGCTGGCTGCGGTGCGGCACCCAGCCCCAGTCGCCGAACATCAGGATGTTGGGCCGCGCCAGGCCTCCGCACGAGGGACACGACGGCAACGGGCCCACCGCCCGCATCGTCACCGGGTCGACCTCGACGTCGAACGCGCACTCCCAGATCTCGTCCGTGCACGGCTCGACGCACTGGGCGTGGTGGATCGACCCGTGGACCTCGGCGACGTCCGCGAAGCCCGCCTTCTGGAACTGACCGTCCACGTTGGACGTGAACACCCGTGCACCCCACGACCGCAGCACCGCGAAGCCCTCGTGCGGCACGGTCTCGCGGTACAGCCGCAGCCGATGCCCGTAGAAACCCCACGCCAGCGCGGGATCGTCGACGAAGTGCACGGGGTCGGCGATCTCCTCGAACTTCAGCCCGAGCCGCTCGTACGGCGGGTACGCCCGCCAGAAGCCCTCGGTGCCGCGGAAGTCCGGCAGGCCGGAGTCGACCCCGATGCCGGCGCCGGCGCAGACCAGGACGGCGTCCGCGCCGGCGATCAGCTCGGCGGCTCTGTCGTAAGCCTCTTCGATCACTGCTTGGGCTTGCTGCCCAGCACGACCTCGAACTCCAGCAGGTCGGCACCGGAGGACACGGGCCGGGCGCGCTCGCCGGAGTGCGCTGCCGCACCGGCCTCACCGTCACGCCACGCCACGAAGTCCTCGTGCGTCTCCCAGTGCGTCACGACGAAGTAGCGGTCCTCGCCGGCGACGGGACGCAGGAGCTCGAAGCCCAGGAAGCCGGGCTGGTTGTCGACCGCACCGAGGCGGGCGCCGAACCGCTTCTCCAACTCGGGGCCGTTGCCCTCGGGAACCTTGATCGCGTTGATCTTCACGACTGCCATGACACCGACTCTAGCGGCGCACACCGACAGGCAGCAGGTACTGATCGTCGGGAATGCCCGAGTCCCGGAACCACGCCTTGAAGAACCCGGTCAGGTCCTGCCCGGACGCCTTCTTGAAGTGCTCCTCGAACTCCGGCCACGACGCGTTGCCGTCGCGGTGCTCGCTTACCCACGACTGCAGGGCCTTGAAGAACACGTCGTCGCCGACCTGCTTGCGCAGCGCGTGCATGCCCAGCAGACCCTTGTCGTAGACGCCGCGGAACTCGTTGCCCTTGCCCATGTCGTAGAGCTTCGGCGCCCAGAACGACGACCGCTCGCGCCGTTGCTCGACCTGGTCGCGGTAGCGCTCGTCGAGGTCGGTGCCCTCGTGCTCCAGCCACAGCCACTGCGCGTAGGAGGCGAGGCACTCGTTGATGCAGATGTCCGCCCAGCTCTTGATCGACACCGCGTCGCCGAACCACATGTGGGCGTTCTCGTGCACGAGCGTCTCGAGGTCGGCCCAGGCGGCGTAGATCGGCCGGGTCTGGGTCTCCAGCGAGAACCCGATCTGGTCGGCCACCCAGATGCCGCCGGCGGCGCGCTGCGGGTACGGGCCGAACCTCGTCGCCAGGTGCGCGAGGACCTCAGGGCCCTGGTCCTGGATCGGCTTCTTGGCCGCGGAGGTGCCGGGCGCGTAGGCGTCGACCACCGGTGTGCCGTCCGGCAGCGTCGACCGCACGACCTCGAACTTGTCGATCGCCACCGTGGCCACGTAGGTCGCGAGCGGGGTCTCCTCCGACCAGTTGAACGTCGTCCAGCCGCCGTCGCGCGTGACCGGTCCCTCGATGCCGTTGGAGATCGCCGTCCAGCCGTCCGGGACGCGGGCCGCGATCTTGAGCGCCGCCTTGTCCTTCGGGGTGTCGTTGGCCGGGAACCACGTCGTCGCGGAGTGCGGCTGACCTGCGGCGAAGGCGCCGCCGGTGGACGAGATCTGCCAGCCGCTGCGGCCGAGCGAGGCGTCGTTGATCGTCGTGGGCTCACCGCCGTAGGTGACGACGGCCGTGAACGGCTTGCCCGAGGCGAGCGGCGCGGACGGCGTGATCACCAGCTCGTGGTCGCCCTCCTGCGCGAACTTCGCGGCCTGCCCGCCGACCTTCACGTCGCTGACCTTCAGGCCTTCGAGGTCGAGGTTGAAGCGCGAGAGGTCCTCGGTCGCCGTCGCGGTGATCGAAGCGACGCCGTCGAGCTTCTTCGCCTCCGGGTCGTAGGTGATCGCGAGGTCGTAGAGGGTGACGTCGTAGCCGCTGTTGCCGTCCGTCGGGTAGTACGGGTCGCCCGCGCCCGCCCCGGCCTCCACCGCTGCCTCCGGCGACGTGGCCTGCTGCTTCGCCGGGTCGTTGCTCGGCGTTCTGAACACGACGAGCAGACCTGCGACGAGCACGATCAACACCAGGGCGATCAGGTACGGACGGGCCTTCATGCGTTAATCATCCCTGTGTCGGTGGTCGAGTTCGGCGGAACGGGTCAAGGCGTGCTGCTCCTGCACGGCCTGATGAGCAGGGCCACCGCCTGGTGGCCGGTCGCGCAGTGGCTCCAGCCCTTCGGTCGGGTGGTGGGCGTCGACCAGCGCGGACACGGCCGCAACCCGACGCGCGGCCCGTTCCGCACCGAGGACTTCGTCGCCGACGCCGCCGCCGCGATCGAGGACCTCGGTCTCGGGCCCGCCGTGGTCGTCGGGCACTCCATGGGCGGGCTGCACGCGTGGTGTCTCGCGGCGACCCGTCCGGACCTGGTGCGCGCGATTGTGGTCGAGGACTTCGCCCCGGACAACAGGGGCCGCACCGTCGACGAGTGGAAGTGGCTCTTCGACGCGTGGCCGGTGCCCTTCCAGTCTCTCGGGCACATCACCGCGTACTTCGGCTCGCCGCTGTTCTGCGAGTACTTCGAGGAACGCGCGGACGGCTGGCACCTGATCGCCTCGATGGACGACCTGTACGAGATCGCCGGCCACTGGGGCACGCGCGCGTACTGGGACTTCATCGACGCCGTGCGCTGCCCGTCGCTGGTCGTCGAGGCCGGCAAGGGCGGGCAGCTACCAGGCCAGATGGAGGAGGCGGCCCGCCGGTCGAACGGCCAGTACCTCTACGTCGCGGAGGCCGGGCACGTCGTGCACGACAGCGCGCCGTGGGTCTACCGCGGGGCCGTGGAGGCCTTCTTGAGCACGTCGATCTCGCCGGTCTGAGTGTCGACGACCGACACCTCGCGGACCTTCGCCCGGATCGGCTCCACCGGGAAGACGGCGGCGAACGCGGCCTTCATCGCCTCGTCGTCGACGTCGTGCACGAGCGTGCAGTGCGGCACCCAGTTGCCCGGCAGGTAGTAGGCGCTCGGGTTCTTCACCTTGCTCGCCAGGACGTCGTGGATGGCGCTGTGCACCGCCAGCAGCTCGGTGTCGACGACGGCGGCGAGCATCAGCACGTTCTCGGACGTCGAGAACGTGCTGAGCGAGTGCAGGTAGAGGTCCGGCATCCACAGCCGTTCGAGGTCCTCGCGCAGCTCCTTGCGGACCTTGGGGCCGATGGTGGTGGCGACGGCGTACGTGAGGTGCGGCGGGTACTTGTGCTTCGCGCCCACCTTCGTCTGGAGCGCGCGCACCTTCCGGTCCGCCTCGTCGTCGAAGAACGCCACCAGCGCGTGCATCTCAGTGCTCCCCGGGAAGTGCGAACAAGCCGTCCTGCGTCTGCTCCACCAGGCCGTCGTCCAGCAACGAGACCAGGCACTTCTCCCGCTGCGTCACGTCGTTCCAGACGATGTCGAGCTGGATCTTCGGCACCGGGCCGGGCGACCCCCGCAGCACGTCCAGCAGCTTCCCGCGCACCTGCCGGTCGGTGCCGGCGAACTTCTGCACCTTCTTCTCCGGCCCCGCGTAGGCAGGCCGGCCACCCAGCTGCCAGGCGCAGTCCGTGAACAACGGGCAGTCGGCGCACTTCTGGTTCTTGGCCGTGCAGATCAACGCCCCGAGCTCCATCAACGCGGCCGAGAACACCGCCGCGTCGTGCTGGTCCTCGGGCAGGATCGCCTCGACGTCCCGCAGGTCGCGCTTGGTCGACGGCGGCCCGGCGTCCCCGGCCCCGTGCACAGCGCGCGCTACGACCCGTCGGACGTTCGTGTCGACGACGGCGCACTTCTGCCCGTACGCGAACGTCGCCACCGCACGCGCCGTGTAGCTGCCGATACCCGGCAACGACTCCAGCGTCTCGATGTCGGACGGCACCACGTCGCCGTGGTCGCGGGCGATCGCGGTCGCGGCCTCGTGCAGGCGCATGGCCCGGCGCGGGTAGCCGAGCTTGCCCCACATCCGCAGGACCTCGCCCTGCGAGGAGGCGGCCATCGCGGACGGCACGGGCCAGCGCGCCAGCCACTCGTGCCAGATCGGTTCGACGCGGGCGACCGGCGTCTGCTGCAGCATGATCTCGCTGATCAGCACGCCCCAGGCGGTGCAGTCGGGACGGCGCCACGGCAGGTCGCGGGCGGCGGTGTCCCACCAGCCCAACAGCAACTCGTGATTCATCGCCGACCATTGTCGCGCAACGAAAAGGGCCCCCGAAGGGGCCCCGTCGCAAACGACCGTCAGGCGGCCGCGGTCTCCGCCGCGTCGACCTCGCGCAGCTCACCGGTGTGCACGTCGTAGACGAACCCGCGGATCTTGTCGGTGTGCGGGATGAACGGGCTGCGCCGCAGCCGCGCCATCGAGCCGCGCACGCTCTGCTCAACCACCTTGAACGCCTCGACGGCCCAGGTCGGCCGCAGACCGGTGTCGGCCTCCAGTTCGTCCTTGAAGTCGTCCTCGGTGACCATCTCCAGGCCGCAGTTCGTGTGGTGCACGAGCAGCACCTCACGCGTGCCGAGCTTGCGTTGGCTCAGCGCGAGCGAGCGGATCGCGTCGTCGGTGACGACACCGCCCGCGTTGCGCAGCACGTGCGCCTCACCCTGCTTCAAGCCGAAGATCTCGAACACCCGGATGCGCGAGTCCATGCAGGTCAGAATGGCTACCTGCAGAGACGGCTTCGCGGACGAACGGTCTCCGGGAACCACGTTCCCGAGTTCGTAGTTCCGCTTGAGCAGTTCGTCGATCGCGGTCATGTGACACACCTCCATGGCCTACCGGCGGACCCCGCGTCGATTGGAACCGGAGTTAGCGCACGTTCACAAGGGGTTTCCGCTCTATGTCACGTTCAACCGATCGAGCGATGCTCGCCTACGCCTGGATTCCCCCAGGTCCGGTTACGTTCGGGCCGTGATCGAGCCCACAGGTCCGCTGCCGTCCACGGTGTACTGGCGCCGCCGCATCGCCGCGATCGCCGCCGCCCTGGTCACACTCCTGCTCGTGATCTGGATCGTCGGGATGTTCGGCTCCGACGCCGAGACCTCGAAGCCGACCAACGCGGCCGCGACGTCGGCCTCGAACCCTCCGCCGAGCGGCTCCGAGAGCCCGGCGGCCGCGTCGTCGTCCTCCACGACCCCGCCGCCCTCACCGACGGAGACCACCCCGCCGCCCCCGCCTCCCGGACCGCCGCAGCCCTGTCCGGACGACGTGATCGGGGTCGTGGCGAAGGCCAACAAGCCGTTCTACACCATCGGTGACCAGCCAGAACTGTCCATGGACCTGGTCAACAACGGGCCGGTGCCGTGCATCAAGGACATCGGCCGCCAGCACCGCGAGCTCACGATCCTCACGGCGGACGGCGCGACCGTGCTGTGGTCGAGCAACCACTGCCTCGCGGCCGTGGGCACCGAGACCCGCGTGATGCAGCCGAAGGAAGTCTTCAACTACGGCACGAAGTGGGCGGGCTCGACCTCGCAGCCGGGCTGCGGCGCGCACACCCGCGTGGGCGCCGGCGACTACCTGCTGGTGGCGAAGCTGGCCGGAAAGGCCAGCTCACCTGCCGTCTTCAGGCTCGAGTGACAGGCGCTGGGACCGCTGGCCTTCACCGCTTGTTCCGGCGCTCAGCAGGGCACCTCGCGACGCCGCCCCCGCGCCCCCGTACAACCAGTACGAGGA
>NZ_JBHXLO010000021.1:0-162790 GCF_042721395.1 Lentzea sp. NPDC058450 | reverse complement strand
CCCCACGCCCTCGTACTGGTTGTACGGGGGCGTGGGGGCGGTGCCGCGAGGCACCCTGCTGAGCGTGGATTACCTCGCCAACGTTCCGAGACGCGCCACTAGAGCTGCCTGATCGGTTCACCCGCGAGGAACGCGTGGATGTTCTCCACGGCCTCGGTGAAGTAGGTGCGGTAGTTGGCCGCTGTTACGTAGCCGACGTGCGGGGTGGCGAGGACGTTGGGCAACGCGCGCAGGGCGTCGGTCAGCGGGAGCGGCTCCACCTCGAAGACGTCCAGGCCCGCGCCGGCGATGCGGCCCGCCCGCAACACCTCCACGAGCGCGGCCGGGTCGACGATCGCCGCGCGGGAGGTGTTGACCAGGAACGACGTGGGCTTCAGGCAGGCCAGCGCGGCCGCGTCGACCAGGCCTCGGGTGCGGTCGCTCAGCACGACGTGGATGGACGCGAAGTCGCTCTGCGCCAGCAGGTCGTGCAGGCCGGAGGCGAGCCGGACGCCCTCGGGTTCGACCCGGTCGGCGGTCAGGTTCTGGCTCCACGCCACCACGTCCATGCCGAACGCCTTGCCGACGCGGGCGACGGCGCGGCCGATGTGGCCGAAGCCGAGCAGGCCCAGGGTGCGGCCGGCCAGGTCGGCGCCGACTGTGCTCTGCCACGGGCCGCCGGCGTGGAAGGCCGCGTTCTCGACGGCGACGTGGCGGGCGAGGCCGAGGAGCAACGCCCAGGTCAGCTCGGCCGGCGGGGTCTTGGCGCTGCCGGTGCCGCAGACCGTGACGCCGTGCGCGCGAGCGGCGTCGAGGTCGATCGCGGCGTTGCGCATGCCGCTCGTGATCAGCAGCCGGAGCTCGGGCAGCCGGGCGAACAGGGCCGCGTCGAAGGGGGTGCGTTCGCGCATGATCACGACACACTCGGCGTCGGCCAGCACCGGAGCCGGATCGGCCAGGTGCTCGCGTTGCACCGTCACGTCGAGCCCTGCCCAGTCGGCGTTGGCGAGCGCCACGCCCTGGTAGTCGTCGAGCACCACACACCGCATGGCCTGATCATGTCAGAGTAGGCGCATGGGAGCCTTCCACCTGGCACAGGCCAACATCTCGACCGGGCGGTGGGCGTTCGACCACTGGAGGATGCGCGGGTTCGCGAGCCGGGTCGACGCGATCAACGACCTGGCGGTCGAGGCTCCCGGGTTCGTGTGGCGGCCCACGTCGGAGCGGATGATGAACGACCTGCTGCGGCTTGGGCGCGACCCGATGCGGGAGGCCTACAACCTGAGCGTGTGGGAGTCCGTGGAGTCGTTGTGGGCGTTCGCGTTCGGCGGCATCCACCTGGAAGCGGTCAAGCGCACCAAGCAGTGGTTCGAGCCGGGAAGCGCGTTCGACGTGCTGTGGTGGATCCCCGCCGGGCACCGGCCGACGACCGAGGAGGGCCTGGCGAAGCTGGCCCTGGTCAAGGCGGAGGGCCCGACGCCGGAGGGGTTCACCTTCCGGCGCCGGTTCCCCTGTCCTAGCAGTTAGGTCGCGTCGCTCGGCCGGCGAAGCGGTCGCCGAGCCAGTTCATCGCGTTCGTGCCCCACGCGCTGACGGCGGTGACGTGCCCGAGCAACGGCAGCGGCGTCCACTGCACGTCGGCGCCGAGCGCACACCACTGCGAGCGCAGCTTCTGCCCGACGGCGTAAGGAATCAGCTCGTCGAGCGTGCCGTGGTAGAGGTAGACGGGTGCGGCGGGCTTGACCGAGCCGAGCGTGTTCTCCTTCAAACGCTGCTGCCACAACGGGTTCTGGATGACGTCCGGCGTGGTCGTGAGCGAGTTGAGCCGCGTGAACGGTGCCACCAGGGCGATCTCGGCGACGCAGGCCGCACGGATCTGGTCGATCACCTGCTTGCCGCGTGCGTTCAGCACGGTCGAGAGCGGCAGTTCCGGGTAGGCGGCGGCATAACCGGCGGCGGCCGCGAACACCAGACCCGAGCCCGCGTTGCCGTCGTTGAACTTCGCGACCGCGTTCAGGTCTGCCGGCACTCCCCCGGCCGCCACGCCGACGACGTTCAGCGAAGGTGCGTAAGCCTTCCACCGCTCCGCCGCGGCCGACGCCGCCTGACCTCCTTGCGAGTAGCCGAAAACGCCGACCGGCGCGTCCGCGGACAGACCGGGGATGCCGGCCGCTGCCCGTGCCACGTCGAGCAGCGCGCGTCCCTCCGAACGGGACACCGCGTAGGTGTGATCCCCAGGCGTGCCAAGGCCTTCGTAGTCGGTCACGGCGACCGCCCAGCCCTTGAGCATCGCCTGTGCGAGGAACGCGATCTCGACCTCGGTGCCGCCCTGCAGCTGCCGCGACGGCGCGCACTGGTCGCCCATGCCCTGCGTGCCCATCGCGTACGCCACGATCGGGCGCGGCCCGTTGGTCCACGGCAGCGGCGACACGAGCACCATGCCCGACACGACGGTGCTGCCGCCCGTCGCGGTCGTCGAGCGGTACCGGATGTCGTACGCCTTCACCGGCGCCGGGAGCAGTCTGAGCGGCTCCGGGTGCCACGCCACCTCCCTGCTGCTGACCAGCTCCCCCGGCGCGGCGGCGGAAGCGGGCGTGACCAGGGTGAATAACAGCAGGACGGCGGCGAGCACGGCTCGGAGCTGCATCGTTGGACCCCTTTGTGGTAACCGGCGTTACCGAAATGTAGGGCTGAACGCAGCAGCGAAGCAATAGGCTGTTCGGCTTGATGGATTCACGACCGGGTGGCGCGCGAAATTCGCGTGCCACCCGGAGAACCGCCCCGTTAGCGTTCTGCGGCATGGCAGATCGACCTCGGGTGTCCCTCGACCGCTCCGGCGGCTTGCACCTCGACGACGTGTCCGTGCGCGACGTGTCCCTCGTCCACGCGGAGATGCTGACCAAGCGGCGGCTCTGGATGAGCTGCTACCTGGAAGGCACTGGCGTCGAGGGCGACCGTGTCACGTTCATGATCACCGCGAGCGGCAACCGCCTCGTCTTCGAGGTCGACGAACGCCCTGAGGGCACCGTCTCGGTCGAAGGATGACTCAGGCAATTCCCTGGGCGAACGCGAACACCCGGTCCGGGTCGTACTTCCGCGCCACCTCGCGCAGTCTGGTCAGCGACGAGCCGTAGTAGGCCTGCGCCCAGTCCGGCATCTGCGGGTCGATGTAGTTCACGTAGCCGTTGGCGCCGAACATCTTCCCGAGCTCGTCGCGCGCCACGCCCATGGCTCGCCGCGCGTTCGCCTCGCCTGCGGCCAGCGTGCACTCCACCTGGATGCTCGCCAGCGCCGTGCGGTGCGGGAACGCCGTGGCAGGCCCGCGGGCGACCGCGCCGCCCAGGGCGTCGATCATGTTGTACGAGTTGGGCGTGTTCTTGAAGATGTCGGCGAGCTTCTGCGGGTCGGTGATCGGCCTGGTCAGCATCCGCGACGTCGCCACGTAGCTGCCGCGTGACTGCGAGCCGCCGCCTCCGTTCCACGACGGCTTGCACGAGCCGTCGTTCACCCGGCACCACGCGAACCGCTCCATTGCGGAGAGGAACGACTGCTCGGTCTCGCGCCGCGACGTCGGCTGCGACCCGACACGGCGCACCAGGTCGTCGAGCAGCGGTTTGAGCTGGGTGGGCGTGCCGACGAAACAGCCGCCAACCTCGACGTACGGGTTCGCGCCGCTGCCGACGCCGACGGTCGAGGTGAGCGGATCCGGTGCCTTGCCCTGCCAGTCCGGCCACGCGCTGAGCAACGACGCCAGCGCCGCCGAGGGGAACTGGAGCGTGAACGTCGTGAGGTTGCGCGCGGGTTCGGTGCGGAACACGAACGACGTCACGATCCCGAAGTTGCCACCCCCACCGCCGCGCAACGCCCAGAACAGGTCCGCGTTCTCACTCGCCGACACCGTGCGCAGAACCCCGTCCGGCGTCACGACCCGCGCGCTGACCAGCCGGTCGCAGGTGAGCCCGAACGCCCGCGCGGTCACCCCGATGCCGCCGCCCAGCGTGAGGCCCGAGATGCCGACGGTCGCGCACGTGCCGGCCGGCATCATCCGGCCGGCGTTGGCCAACGCGATGTAGAGGTCCATCAGCAGCACGCCCGCGCCGACCTCGGCCGTGCCGTCGGCGCGCACGTCGATCCTGTTGAGCCCGCGCACGTCCACGACCAGGGCACCGTCCGCCGTGGAGTAGCCCGGGTAGCTGTGCCCACCGCACCGGGCGGTGATGCGGGTCCGGTCGGCGCGCGCGATCTCGATGCACCGCTGGACGTCCGCCGGCGACACGACGCGGGCGATCGCACTCGGACGTTGGGCGTCGTAGTGCGTGAAGTACCCGAGCTTGGCGTCTCTGTAGGCGGCGTCGCCGGGCCTGATCAGCTGGACGTCCATTGTGGACTTGCCGGCCAACGCCGACACGGCTCCGAGCGCGGCTGTTTGCAGAAGTGCCCTGCGACGCAACATCCCACGAACGTAGGAGTCGGACAAACCAGGGCACAACGGAAGAACAGACCGGGACGAATCCCGGCTACGGATTCACAGCCAGGAACAGGAACGCCGCGAGCAGAACCAGGTGAACGCCACCCTGCAGACGCGTCGCACGGCCCGGCACGACCGTCAGCACGCTGACCAGAACGGTGAGCAGCAGCAGGATCATCTGCGTCGACCCGAGGCCCAGCATCAGCGGCCCGTCCAGCCAGATCGTGGCCAGCGCGATCGTCGGGATGGTCAGGCCGATGGAGGCGATCGCCGACCCGTAGCCGAGGTTGATGCTGGTCTGGATGCGGTCGCGCAACGCGGCCCGCGCGGCGGCGATGGTCTCCGGCAGCAGCACCAGCAGGGCGATGACGACGCCGACGAACGACTGGGGGAACCCGGCCGCACGCACGCCCGCCTCGATCGCGGGCGACTCGATCTTGGCCAGGCCGACCACCGCGATCAGCGCGACGAGCAGGAACCCGAGCGAGATCAGCGCGGCCCTGCCGGTCGGGGCGTCGGCGTGTTCGTCGGCCTCGATCACGCCGTCCTCGTCCACGGGCAGGAAGAAGTCGCGGTGCCGGACGGTCTGGGTGAAGACGAACATCGCGTACAGGCCCAGCGAAGCGAGCGCCGCGAAGGCGAGCTGGGCTCCGGAGAACTCCGGGCCGGGCGTCGAGGTGGTGAACGTCGGCAGCACCAGGGTGAGGGTGGCGAGCGTGATCACGGTGGCGAGTGCGCCGCCGCTGCCTTCCGCGTTGAACAGGATCGTGTGGTGCTTCAACGCGCCGAGCAGCAGCGAGATGCCGATGATGCCGTTCGTGGTGATCATGACCGCGGCGAACACGGTGTCGCGCGCGAGAGAAGAAGCCTCTGGGCCGCCGGACACCATCAACGTCACGATCAGGGCGACCTCGATGATCGTCACCGCTACCGCGAGGACGAGGGAGCCGAACGGCTCGCCGACCCGCAGCGCGACCACCTCCGCGTGGTGCACGGCGGCGAGCACCGTCGCGGCGAGGACCACGGCGACGAGCGCGACGAGCACGCCCCCGAGGTCACGGCCCCAGAAGATGGCGAGCAGGACCATGCCGAGCACGGGGGTGATGGTCGTCCAGTGGAGCAGCGGGAAGCGCGGGGCGGCGGCCATGATCACACCTTCGCATACCGGACTGGCCTTCCGCCATTCGGCGCAGCAGTGGTTTCGGGCGCAAGAAAATGTGGTGCGGAGCGCCCCTGCCGCGCCCCGCACCACATTTCTATTTGGTGCCTCGTCCGATCCGTCAGAAATCGAAGATGGCACCCGAGTGCGCCAGCATGACGCACGAGTTCGGGTAGGTGTGCACCTCGTTCACGGGCTGCCCGCGCCAGAAGCCGAACATCGCGACCTCGACGGGGGCGTAGTGGAACGTGCACGCCCGGTCGTCCGCCTGCATGGTCGCCAGCTGCGTGCCGGCGGAGGCGAGCGTCGCGCAGGCGAGGGCCCTGCGCGGGTGCTGGTCACCTCGTCCGCAGGTCAGGACGGCGGCCTTGAAGGCGTTGTCGTCGAACTCGGAGTACTGGGCGGTGAGCACGAGCGCAGTGGTCCCCGATGCGGCGGGGGCGGCCTGCGCGGTGCCGGCGAAGGCGAAAAGCGACACGAACAGAGCAACGAACGCACAAATGCGGCCGGACATGAAAGCGGTCCTCCTGAGACCTCACAAAAACGGGCCGGTTCTCGGCCGCCGCAGATGTTGCCACCCGGAATCGCCACCGCGAAAGGGGCCAGGAAACGTTCACCGATCACATTTGCGCACCCCTCCGAAAGTATGATTGGGCCAAACGGATGTGTCGCTCGACACGTTCACCGAGACACAGCCGCCGACGGACTGTTACGGGTTGCTGACAGAGCACCGCGTCAAACGACGTATTATCCGATTCATGTCCAAGACCTCCAGACGCGTCGTGTTCGGCGTGCTGCTGATCGTCACACTCGTGGTTTCCACCGGCGGCGCGCTGGGTTACCTGGGCAGATTGACGCTCGTGTTCGACCGCCATCCGGGAAAGCCGCTCGTGATCTACGAAGAAGTGCCCGGACCGAAGGACGGGCCGAACTGCGCCATCGACGCGCGCTACTTCGACGAGAAGCCGGAGGGCCTGCGCCCCGAGGTGCTCCAGGCGTGGCTGAAGCTCCGCCAGAAGGCCTCTGAGCAGGGCGTTACCCTCTGCCTGAACGACGGCAAGCGCAGCCGCGCGCAGCAGCAGGCGGAGTTCGACGAGGCGGTCAAGAAGTTCGGGACCGAAGAATTGGCGTCGAAGTACGTGCTGAACCCGCCGGACCGGTCGATGCACGTGATCGGAGTCGCCGTCGACATTCAGCCGATCGAATCCGCGCAATGGGTCGAGAAAAACGGCAACACCCTCGGCTGGTGCCGCCGTTACGAAAACGAGCAGTGGCATTTCGAGTACAACGTCGACTACCCCAGGACGGGTTGTCCCGCCCTCATCCCCAGTGCGACGGGCAGCTGAGCCCTCGCGCAAAGGTCTAGACGCCTGACGTGCGGGCGAGGTTGCCCGGACGTAATCTGACAAGCCCAGTTACCAGATCGGAGCGCCCCCGGTGGCCCGTGCCTACGGCGGAATCTCACCCGAGCAGCGCAGGGCGGAACGCCGGGCGAAGCTGCTGCAGGCGGGCCTCCAGCTGTTCACGAGCGCCGGGTTCACCACCACCAAGATCTCCGAGCTGTGCACCGAGGCGGGCGTGTCCACGCGCAACTTCTACGAGGAGTTCGCCTCCAAGGAAGAGCTGCTGCGCGAGTTGCACGACCTGATCAACGCGACGGCGTTCACCGAGGTCCGCACGGCGATGGCCGAGCTGGCGGCCGCCGACGTCGGCACCCGGATCACGACGCTGCTGGAGGTCTTCGTCCGCAGCGTCACCGCCGACCCCCGCGCGCCCCGCCTCAACTACGTCGAGGCGGTGGGCGTGAACGCGGAGATCGAGCGGCAGCACGTGCGCTGGGTGAACACCTGGGCGGAGTTCATCGAGTCGGAGGCGCTGCGAGCGGCGTCCGCGGGTGTGGCTCCCCCGCGCTCGTACCGGCTGACGGCGATCGCACTCGTCGGCGCGATCACGGGCCTGCTGCGCGAGTGGCAGGCCCACGAACCGCCGCTGGCCATCGACGAGATCGCCGCCGAGATCCGCGAGCTCATGCTCGCGGCGATCACGCGGAGCTAGCGTCCGAGCGACGCCAGCAGCTCGCGCAGGATTCCCAGCTCGCCGGGCGTGAGGTCCGCACTGGTCCGCGCCAGCAGCACCAGCAGGTGGTTCGCCGCCTCCGCCAGTTCCGACGACGCCCCGGACGTCACCAGGATCGACGCCAGCACGGCCTCGCGGGTCCGCGCGGACAGCCCCTCCATGCCGGGCTCGGACGGGTTCGCGATCAGCAGGATCGTGGTGCCGACGGTGGCCGCGTGCACGGTCTGCACGGCGTCGTCGACCGGCATCCGCAGCAGCCCGGCCTCGCCGATGCGCGCCACGATCCGGCGCAGGATCTCCTGCCCGAGCGCCATGGACGGGTGCGGGTCGCGTCGGCCGCCGTACATCAGGCCGTAGATCGCGGGGTTGCGCGTGCCGAACTCGACGTGGCCGTCCCAGCCCCGGCGCAGGTCCTCGACGGGGTCGGCGGACGGCTCGCGGTCCTGCTTCTCGGCGAGGTAGCGGGCGAACCCGGCGGCGGCGACGGCGTCGAGCAGGCCGAACTTGTCGCCGAAGTAGTGGTAGACGGTCGGCGGCGTGACCCCGGCCGCCGCGCACACGTCACGGATCGATGCGTCCACACCCAGCTCGGTCGCCGCGGCGAGGATGCGGTCCCGGACCTGGGAGTGCTCGCTCATCAGGCCGAACTATCGCATTGTAACCCCGTTATACCGATGGTTGTCAGCGTTACAGAGCGCGTGTTAGCGTCGATTCGGACATCACGCTATCAACGATAACCACCGGGAGATAAGCCATGAGGCGCGTCCTCGCCGCCACGGTCGCCGCAGCGCTCGCGTTCCCCGCCGCCGCCCACGCCCACCCGGACCACCCCGTGGCCCCGCCCACGCCGGTCGTGAACCCCGTCTACGGCGCGGGCTGGCAGTTACGGGCCCCGATCGCCGGCGGCCCGCGCCAGGAGCACAGCGTCGCGGCGCTCGGCCGGCACGTGTACGTCATCGGCGGCATCCGCCCGGAGGGCGCCGGCGTCACCACGGTCGCGGACGTCGAGGTCTACGACACGCGCGCCGACAAGTGGCACAGGGCCGCCCCGCTGCCGGTGCCGATGAACCACCCCAACGCCGTCGCGGTCGGCGGCCGGATCTACGTCCTCGGTGGACTGTCCGGCGGCGCGTCCTGGCAGGCGCTGCCGGACAGCTTCGTCTACAACCCCGTCACGGACCGCTGGACGAAGCTCCCGGACATGCCGAAGGGCTTCGAACGGGGCAGCGCGGCGATGGGCGTCCTCGGCACGCGGGTCTACCTCGCGGGCGGCATGCGCACCCTCACGCCCGGCCCCGGCGGCCTCCAGGACACGGTCGCCGACGTGCACACCTACGACGTCGTGACGCGCCGCTGGGCCACCCTGCCGTCGCTGCCGGAGGCCAGGGACCACGTCGGCGGCGCGGTCGTCGGCGGCACCTTCTACGTCGTGGGCGGCCGCGACCGGGGCCAGGTCAACGTCCGCGACACCGTCTACGCGTTCAGCCGGGGCAGGTGGACCGAAAGGGCACCGATGCCGACCCCGAGGGGCGGGATCGCGTCCGCCGTCGTCGGCTCGAAGATCTACACCTTCGGCGGCGAGGGCAAGGTCGTCGACGGCGTGAACACGGTGTTCTCCGAGACCGAGGCCTACGACACCCGCGCGAACCGCTGGGAGGTGCTCGCGCCCATGCCGATCCCCCGCCACGGCACGGCGGCGATCGGCGTCGCGGACACGATCTACATCCCCGGCGGCGGCAACCGCGGTGGCGGCGCCCCCATGGACGTCAACGACGCCTACAAGCCGCGATGAACCACTGACGCACCGCTGTCCGTAATCCCCCGTGTGAGCCGTTTCGCCGTTCTCGTGCTGCTCGTGTGCCTGGGTGCCTGCTCCGCACCGCCGGAGGAGGAGACCGCCTCACCGGCCGAACTGGAGGCCGCTGCCGGTCCGGTCGTGGGGCCCACCCAGGTGTTGCCGGGAGACATCGCGAAACTGCAGGTCGAGGAGTCGCCCGCGGTCGGTGCCGTCGTCGCCGACCGCGAGCGCTACACGCTCTACTTCACCGTCCAGGACGGACCGTCCAAGCCGACCTGTCTCGAACCGGACTGCACCCTCGTGTGGCCGCCGTTGCTCGCGGCAGGCGGCAAGATCGAGGCGCCGGGACTCGACCAGGCGTTGCTCGGCACGACGAAGCGCCCGGACGGACTGGAGCAGGTGACCATCGCGGGCAAGCCGGTGTACCGCTACGTGGACGACGAGCAGGCGGGCGACACGACGGGCCACGGCGTGGACGAGAAGTGGTTCGCGATCTCACCGACTGGGACAAAAGCGACGAAGTAGCAGGCCGAATTTTCGGCGTCCCGCGCAACAGCGCGCAGTGACGCCGAGGCCACACACTGGAACCGGCAGCCCCGAAGGGTTGCCGGTTTGTCGCGTTCGGGTTACTCAACCGATTCGTTTGTACCGGAAATCCTGAAACCGGTTCCGCGCGGAACCGGTTTCAGGTATCTACTGTGAGAGCGCTCCCATAGACGCTGCCGCCGCACGAGCCCTCTCGGAGACCACATGGATCGCGACAAGGTGCCCTACCTCGACGCCACGCTGCCCACCGCAGAGCGGGTCGCCGACCTCCTCGGCCGCATGACGCTGGCCGAGAAGGTAGGCCAGATGATGCAGCTGGACTCGAGGGAGGACCTGGACGACCACGTGCTGCGCAAGCACGTCGGGTCGATCCTGCACACCTCGCCGGAACGAGTGCTGCGCGCGCAAGACCTCACCACGCAGACACGCCTGCGCGTGCCGTTGCTGATCGCCGAGGACTGCATCCACGGCCACTCGTTCTACGAGGGCTCGACGATCTTCCCGACCCAGCTCGGCATGGCCGCGTCCTGGGACCCGCGGCTGGTCGAGCAGGTCGCCCGCGTCACCGCCGTCGAGGCCGCCGCGACCGGCGTGCACTGGACGTTCTCGCCGGTCCTGTGCATCTCCCGGGACCTGCGCTGGGGTCGCGTGGACGAGACGTTCGGCGAGGACCCGGTGCTGATCGGGGAGCTCGCGGCCGCGATGGTGCGCGGCTACCAGGGCGACGGCCTGGCCGACGAGACGGCGATCCTCGCGACCGCGAAGCACTTCGCCGGGTACTCGGAGACCCAGGGCGGGCGGGACGCGAGCGAGGCGGACCTGTCGCGGCGCAAGCTGCGGTCGTGGTTCCTGCCGCCGTTCGAGAAGGTCGCCCGCGAGGGCTGCGCGACGTTCATGCTCGGCTACCAGACCACCGACGGCGTGCCGATCACGGTCAACTCGTGGCTGCTCGACGAGGTGCTGCGCGGTGAGTGGGGGTACAAGGGCACCCTGATCACCGACTGGGACAACGTCGGCCGCATGGTCTGGGAGCAGAAGCTGCAGCCCGACTACATGCACGCCGCCGCGGCCGCCGTGAAGGCCGGCAACGACATGATCATGACGACCCCGCAGTTCTTCGACGGCGCGTTGCAGGCCGTCGAGGAGGGGCTGCTCGCCGAGTCCGACCTGGACCGCGCGGTCACCCGCATCCTGACGCTCAAGTTCGACCTGGGGCTGTTCGAGAACCCGCGCAGGCCCGACGCCGAACGCCAGCGCGTCATGATCAACCACGACGACCACGTGGCGCTGAACCTGCAGGTCGCGCGCCGGTCGCTGGTGCTGCTGCGCAACGACGGCGTGCTGCCGTTCGCGCAGGCCAAGGGCAAGATCGCGGTCGTCGGCCCGCTCGCGGACGACGCGCAGACGCAGCTCGGCGACTGGGCCGGCTCGTCCGGTCAGGCCGACTGGCTGCCCAACGGCCACCCACGCGAGATGATCACGACCGTCCTCGACGGACTGCGCGAGCTCTCCTCGGGCGAGGTCACCTACGCCCGCGGCGCCGACATCCTGACGCTGGAGCCGGACCCCGAGGGCGACACGTTCCCCGACGGCCAGCCGCGCCCGAAGATCGTGCAGGCCTGCGCGCCGGACGCCCAGCTGATCGCCGAGGCGGTCGCGGCGGCCGACGACGCGGACTACGTGGTCGCGGTCGTCGGTGACCAGATCGAACTGGTCGGCGAGGGCCGGTCCACCGCCACGCTCGACCTGATCGGCGGCCAGATCGCGCTGCTCGACGCGCTGGCCGAGACCGGCAAGCCGCTGATCGTGGTGCTGCTCGCGTCGAAGCCGCTGGTGCTGCCGCCGTCCGCGCTGAACGCCGCCGCGCTGCTGTGGGTGGCGAACCCCGGCATGCAGGGCGGCCGGGCGATCGCGGAGGTGCTGCACGGGCTGGTCGAGCCGAGCGGCCGCCTGCCGATCTCGTTCGCGGCGCACGCCGGCCAGCAGCCGACGTACTACAACCAGATCCGCGGCCAGCACGGCACGCGGTACGCCGACCTGACGCAGGAGCCGGCGTTCGCGTTCGGCCAGGGCCTGTCGTACACCACGGTCGAGTACGGCGACCTGCACGTGGAGACGGCAGTGCTGCGGCCGGACGAGACGGTCAAGGCGTCGATCGCGCTCACCAACACCGGGTCGCGGCCCTCCCGCGAGACCGTGCAGGTCTACGTGAGCGACGCCGTCACGTCGGTGAGCTGGGCGGACAAGGAGCTCAAGACGTTCACGCAGGTCGACGTGGCGCCGGGCGAGACCGTGAAGGTCGACCTCGAACTGCCGGTGTCGGACTGCACGATCGTCGACGCCGCCGGGGTGCGGGTGGTCGAGCCCGGCGAGTTCGTCCTGCTCGTGGGACCGAGCTCGAAGGACCTGCGCCGGGCCGAGTTCACCGTAAAGCCGCTGCCTTGAAGGGGCCGGGCGTGATCGTGAGGTAGCGGGGAGGGATCTCCACCGCCTTCGTGATCGCCTTCCGGACCGCCGGGACGAGGTCCGCGTCGACCAGTGCGACAGCGGGCCTGCCCGGTGGGTCGATCAGCATGCTCGCGCCGCGTGCGCCTGCCTGCAGCGCGGCCTCGACCACCGCGTCCTGCTCCGGATCGGGGCGTTGGGCGCGGTGGTAGGCCGTGAGCTCCGCCCCGAGGTCCTGCGACCCCGGGGTGTGCGGCTGTTCGGTCTGCGGTGCGTCACGGCGGATGCGGGTGTCGATGACCAGCAGCCGTTGACCGGGCAGGTCGAGCGGTTCCGGGGCAGGCTGGTCGATCTCGTCGAGCGCGAGTTCGATCGCCGCGTTGAGCGCCTCGCTCGCGGACAGCCCGCTCCCCTGCGGCAGGTCCACGCTGCACATCAACGTGGCACCGCCCCTCGCTCGCACACCCCGCGCCCAGGCCGGCACGTCGTCGGACGGCAGCACGGCGCGTTCGGCGGGCCGGTTCACCGACACCAGTTCGAGGACGCCGTCGTCCCGTCGTTCGCCCGAGACGATCGCGCCCCACCTGGCGTGCACCCTCACCGCGCCGCCCAGCAGGTTCAGCACTCCTGGCGCGTACCAGACGCCCTGGGCGGGCCTGCCGAACGTGCGCCGGAACGCGTGCGGGACGAGCCTCAGCTCCGGCGCGATCTCCGGCCGGTCCGCGATGTCCGTCATGACTTCTGGGCCAGCAGCCGGTAGGCGTTGCCGTTGCCGGTGCGGGCGGCCACGAACCGGTTCACGGTCTGGTCCAGCGCCAGCGCGACGAAGAACGCCGGGATGCCGAACGTCCACACCAGGAAGCTGCGGGTCCGGCGCAGCCGCACCTTCTCCGGTCGCCACGGCGCGGGCGTGCGCGGCGCCTTGTCGCCGAGCCACAGCAGCAACGCGAGCGTGAAGTCGTTGCAGAGGTGGGCTTCCTTGCGTTCGGTGGCCACGGTGGTGAGGCCGCGGTCGGCGAGCGCGTGCTGCAGGTTGCCGATCGGCATCATGTGCTGGTGCTGCGGCTGGAACCACGGCATCCAGTACTGGCCGAACAACCGGCCGAGCCGCCACTCCGGGTCGGGCAGCTCGATCAGCAGGTACCCGCCCTGCGGCAGCACGTCCGCCGCGATGTCGAGCTCCTCCCACGGATCGCGCACGTGCTCCAGGTAGTGGTGCATGCTGATCACGTCGTAGCGGCCCTTGAGCTCGGCCGCGAACTCCTGGAAGCTGCCCCGGTAGGACTGCTCGATCCGCCCGAGCCGCGCCGCCTCGTCGATCGCCGCGCCCTGGTCGAGGCCGTCGAACTTGGTGTGCGGCAGGACTTCCTTGGCGCCCAGGCAGAAGTGCGCGTGCCCGGAGCCGACGTCCAGCCACCGTTCGGGCTTGGTGAACGGCTCGACCATGCGCGCCCGGCCGTAGTACGGGTCGGTCTTGCCGGAGAACACCGCCTCCGCCGACGTCTCGCCGAGGCCGTCGTAGAAGTCGCGGTAGTAGAAGCCGAGGCCTTCGCCGGTGAGGCGCGGGTTCTGCCAGACGTGTCCACATCGGACACAGCGGTCCATCGTGAACTTCCCGGGTTTGCGCTGCACCAGGTCGCTCGCGGTGACCCAGCGGCGCAGGTCCGTGCTGCCGCAGGACGGGCAGTTGTCGCGCGGCGCCTCGTGGAAGTTCTTGTCGCGGTTCTCCTCGTACCAGGGCGCGGCGGCCTTGAGGTGCTCGGCCTGGCGCTTCTCGGCGGTGGACTTCTTGCCGCCGGACGTCTTGAACCACAGGTACGGCGTGCGCAGGACGCGCGGCACCCAGAGATCACGCGGCTGGAGCGGCGTGCCGGCGAACACCAGGATCGGGTGCGCCCAGTACGCGGCGAGCGCGACGAGTCCCCACTGCCAGTTCGTGATCAGCGCGCCGACGACGGTCGCGTACCCGATGACCGAGCCCGCGATCCACAGCGACGGCCGCTTCCCGAGCCGCCGCAGCATCGCCGCGCGGTACCCGAGGTCGTACGGCCCGGCCTTCAGCCCCGGCGCGACGGCGATGTCGACCTTCGCGTGCACGTGGTCCTTGACCCGCCGCACGAACGCCACGAACTCCGTGGGGTCGTCGGCGTTGATCTCCTCCACGTACTTGTCCCGCACCAGCACGGCCTGCGCCGCGCTGATCCCGCGCGCCCACTGGTCGTCGCGGTACTTGCCGGAGTCGACCGCGCCGAGCAGGTCGAGCGCCGCCACCGTCGGCAGATCACGCGGCACGAGGTCCACGAGGTCGTCGTCGGTCTCCCAGGACCCCTCGGGATGGACCCCGGTGGCGGTGAGAAGCGCGTGCTCACCCGCGCCCTGGGTGAGCACGCGCAGCTTGGACGCGCGGGACCGCAGGCGCAGGACGTCCAGCAGGACGACCAGCACGACAACCACGCTGAGGATCACCCGGCCACCACCTTTTCGAGTCGGTCAGCTGCGGCTGCCGCGCCGCCCGCCGCCAGGAACGAGTCGCGCACTGCTCCGGCGGCGGCCGCGTACTCCGGCTCGTCCAGCACGGATTCCAGCGCGCTGCGGATGTCTGCTGCTCTCGCCCGCGAGTACGTGAGCCGGACGCCCGCGCCGGCCTCGACGACCTGCGCGGCGACCGTGGGCTGGTCGTCCCGGATGGGGGCCACGACCAGCGGGAGTCCGTGGGCCAGCGCCTCGCACACCGTGTTGTGGCCGCCGTGCGTGACGACGGCGTCGAGGTGCGGCATGAGCGCGAGCTGCGGGACGGACGGGAGGATCAGGACGTTGGCCGGTGCGGGCCGCGGCTCGGCGACCATGACCGCCCGCACGGGCAGACTGTCCAAGGCTTCGAGGGTCTGGCCGAGGAATCGTTCACCGGCGGGGCCGTTGAGGGTGCCGAGGGAGACGAGAACACATCGCTGCCCCGCAGCACCCAGCCGCTCCGCCTCGCTGCCGGATGTCCCCACCCCAGCCGGTGCGCCGACCAGCCAGTCCCACTGGAAACCCACCCGCTCCACCCGGTGCGCGAGCGCCGGTCCGACGAAGGCCACCTCGTCCCCGAACTCCCCCGCCACCAACGCCTTCGAGCTGTACACCAGCACCAGCCGGTCGGAGAACCGGACGTCCCCACCCGCGAAGTCGTGCAGCAGGTCCCGCACCCAGGCGTCGACCTTCGGCATCGTCCGAAGTGGATTCACCAGCTCCGCCGACGTGCTCGCCGACGTCACCCACGGAATCCCGGCCTCGCCCGCCACCACCGGTCCGGCCAGTGCCTGCTGGTCCGCGACGAGCACGTCCGGTGCGAACGCCCGCACCGCCGCCTCGACGCCGGGGACCATCGAGTGCCCGAGCGGGATCAGGAACTCCTCCCAGAAGAACTTGAGCACCGCCATCCCGCGCAACGCGAGCCACCGCTCCCGCTTCGCGCGGATGTCGGCCTCCAGTGCGTCGTCGATCGCCGGGAAGATCCTCGCGTTGTCCGGTAAGAGCTTCTTCAACGTGCCGGGGTGCCCGACCCACGCGACCTCGTGCCCGCGCGCGAGCAGTTCGCCGCCCACGGAGGCGGTCGGGTTGACGTGGCCGGTCAGCGGCGGCACCACGAACAGGAACCGGCTCATGACGGCAGCCAGTCGAAGAGCACGTCGAGCAGTTCGGGGGTGGCCTCGCGGAGCACCGTGTGGCCCAGCCCGGACACGATGTGCAGGCGGCACGACGGGATGCGTTCGCGGAGTTCGGCGGCGGCCCCGATCAGCTCGGACTCCGCGCCGTAGACCCCGAGCACCGGGCAGCGCACCTCGGTCAGGTCGAGCTTGGCGCCGGACCCGAGGTCGTCGATCAGTGTGGTGCCGTTGAGCAACGCGTTGGCGTTCACCGCGAGCTTCGCGATCTTGCGCTGACCGAGGGCCATCAACTGGTCCTGCGTGCGGTCGAACTCCAGCCCGAGCGCGGCGACCGTCAACGTGTTGGTGATGTCCTCGAACCAGGCATCGCCGACCACTCCCCCGACCGCCGACTCGACCAGCACGACGCCGCCGACCCGGTCGGGCGCCTGGACGGCCGCGTGCATCGCGACGACCCCGCCGTAGCTGTTGCCCAGCAGGTAGACGGGCTCGGTCACGCCGATCTCGTCCAGCACGGCGACCAGGTCCAGGGCGCTTTCCTCTGGTGTGTAACCGGAAGGCGGGCGTTCGGACAGGCCGTGGCCGCGCAGGTCGAACAGCACCGTGCCGAACCCGGCCTGGGCCAGCGGCGCGGCGAGCGTGTAGTAGAAGCTCGACAGGTTGTCCATCACCAGGCCGTGGACGAACACGACCGTGGGGCCTTCGGAAGGCCCGAGCCGCTGCACGTGGAACCGCAGCCCTCGGGCGTGGACGTCAGACACGGGCCGTGATGTGGTCGACGAGCCGGCCGACGGACATCGCCATGATCTCGTCGATGTCCATGTCCGCCAGGAAGGCCACGAGATCGACGCCGTAGTGGGCGTTGAGCTTGTCCGCCAGCGCGACGAACTCGATCGACTCCAGGCCCAGGTCGTCGCTGAACGTGGTGTCGCGGGTGATCTCCACGCCCAGCAGGAAGTCGGGGCCGACCACCTCGGTGATCAGCTTCGCGACCTGCTGCAGCACCTCGTCCATCAGATCTCCGTTCGCACGCGGGCCGCGGCGTGCCCTCGTTCACTGGTGACTTCGACGCGCGGGACGGCGAAGGCCCCGCGCACCCGTTCGTCGGCGGTCACGGTCAGTTCCGCCGGGTGGACCGGGCCCGCGCCCCGGCCCCACAGCCAGGTGCGCACCGCGTCCTTCACCGCGATCGCGCGCAGCAGCCAGTCGCGTTGGGCGGGCACGTCCAGGTCCCCGTAGTGCGCCCGCTCCGCCGAGTTCAGGTAGCGGCGCATGATCAGGTCGCGGGTGGCGCTGTCGGACCAGTTCTCGGTCACCCGCAGCCACTCACCGTCCTGAACGGACAGCATTTCGGTGCCTGGCTTGAGCTTGACCTGCCAGATCCGGTCGTCCGTGGTGAACCGGCGGGTGGTCCAGCCGGTGATCCGGCACCACAGCACGCCGTTCACGGTCAGTTCGAGGTCGCCGACCATGGTCTGGTCGGTCAGCTCGCGGATCCACGCGGTGCAGTGCACGTCGCCGGTCGGGGCGGGGCCGTGGAAGGTGACCCGCTCGATCCCGGTCGGCAGCACCGTCTGGTCGACCGTGTGGCAGACCTGCATCCAGTGGCCGATCAGCTGCCCGGCGCTGTCCAGCAACGCTCCGGGCGCGGGCAGCGGGGTCAGCACACCCGCGATCCCGTTGTCCGCCAGGCAGTCGATCTTCGTGACGCCCGCGAACGCCGGTCCGTGGAACATCCAGTTGTCCCGGTACAGCTCACCGGCCGACACCGGTGCCTCGCGGACGCCTTCGAGCTGCCTGCCGACGCGTTCGGGAGTCTGCGGGGACATCAGCACGACGCCCTCGGCGTAGTCGCCGACCTTCACGAAGACCCGGTCCTGGCCTTCCGCGCGCGCCGAGATCTTCACCGTCGTCGCGGGCAGCGCGGTGAGCCAGCGCTTGGCCCTGACCTGTGCGAACCCGTGCACCGTGCCACCGGTCAGCCGGCGTGCGGCGTCCGCGAACACCTCCAGCAGGCCGGTCGCGGGCACGATCGGGAACCCGTCGGCGAGGTCCGGCCAGCCGGGCGCCTGCGGGAACACCGAGTGGTCGACGAGCTCCGGCATGGTCCGCAGCGAGAACTCGCGGGTGAACCCTGCCTCGCTCGGCCGGAGGGCGCCCGCGACCTCGCGTGCCACGGCGTTGGTGTGTGCGAGGAGCTTGTTGACCGCCGCGGACATCGGGCTGTCGTCGGCGACCGGCACGGGTTCGGGTCGGGTGAGCAGCGGGTCGACCTTGATCTTCTGCGTGCCGAGCCGGAGCTTGACCTTGTGCGCCGTGCCGCGCTTGAGCCCGAACGCCCACAACGCCTCCGGTGCGATGTCGGCGTTCACGGCGATGTGCGGCTTGTCGTTCAGGGTGTCGCCGATGAAGCCCGGCAGGCTGCCCTGTCCGATCTGGACGAACGCGCGGAAGCCGTTGCCGTGCAGCCGTTCCAGCAGCGGCCGGAACCGGACGGGCTCGACCAGGTGCCGCAGCACGAGTTCGCGGACGTCCTCGGCGGCCATCGGTTCCAGCGAGTTGGCCGACCACACCGGGATGTCCGACGTGCGCACCGGCAGCGCGTCGAGCATCTCCTTGGCCCGTCCCAGGTAGGGCGCGAGCGCCGGGGTGTGGAAGCCGGTGCGGAACGGCATCAGCTGTGCCATCACGCCGTTGGCCTTCAGCGTGACCAGCACTTCTTCGAGCCGGTCGATGGGCCCGCAGATCACGGACTGGTGCGGGCAGTTGTCGTGGCTGATCGTGACGCCGTCGACGAGGTGCTGCTCGGCGGTGTCGGCCGAGCACCCCAGTGCGGCGTAGGCGATGTCGACCACGGCGACCGCGCCGGGTCCGAGCGCGGCGACGAAGCGGTCGATGGTCGGGTAGATGCCGCCGACGACCATCGCGGTCCACTCGCCCATGCTGTGCCCGGCGAGCGCTCCCGGCGTGATGCCGAGCGCCATGAGTTCGCGGGCCTGGGCGCGGCCGTCCTGCAACAGCCCGACCGCGTGGTCCACGACCTCGCCGGTGAACTCGCGCTCGAAGCCGGGGAACACGAACGCGACCTGGTCGGTGCCGGTCAGCAACGGCTGCGGGCTGAACCAGATGTCGTGCCGGCCGGGCCAGGCCTTGCCCTGCTGGAGGACGCGTTCGGCGAGCTTGAGCTTGCGGTCGTCCGGGTTGCCGATGGCGAGCCGGAACGCCCGGTCGGCGTTGGAGGTCCGGCGCTCTGCCAGTGCTTTGGCCAGTTCGTCGGCGGTGTCGGCGGCGAACGTCAGGACGGGCTTGCGCGGCTTGGCGATGGTGTGACCGTCGAGGACCGCGTGGGCGTTGATCCCGCCGAACCCGAACGCGTTGACGACCGCGCGATGCCGTCCGGTCCACTCGCGAGCACTCGTCACGGGCGTGAACCTGGTGCCGGTCAAGCTGCCGTGCGGGTTCTCGACGTGCAGGGTCGGCGGGAGCGTGTTGTGGTGCAGGGCGAGCGCGGCCTTGATCAGCCCGGCCATCCCGGCGGCGGGCATGGCGTGGCCGATCATCGACTTGACCGTGCCGATGCCGATCTCGTCGCCCTGCTCGCCGAACGCGGCGATCATCGTCCGGAGCTCGGCGGCGTCACCGGCGGGCGTGGCGGTGCCGTGCGCCTCGATCAACCCCGGTGGCTTCTCGCGGGGGTCGAGCCCGGCGCTGGCCCAGGCCCGTTGCACGGCGAGGAGTTGGCCTTCGGGGTTCGGCGTCATCATGCTGGTCGCACGGCCGTCGCTCGCGGACCCGATGCCGCGGATGACCGCGTAGACCCGTTCGTCGCCGACGTCCTCCAGCCGCTTCAGCACGACCATGCCGACGCCCTCGGACAGCAGCGTGCCGTCGGCGTCCGCGTCGAACGGCCGGATGCGCTCGGTCGGGCTCAACGCCCTGAGCTGGGTGAACACGCTCCACAACGTCGGGTGGTGGCAGACGTGGACGGCGCCCGCGAGCATGGCGTCCGCGCGGCCCTCCTGGAGCTCGCGGACCGCGTGCTCGACGGCGACCAGCCCGGACGCGCAGGCCGCGTCGACGGTGTAGGCGGTGCCCTTGAGGTCGAACCGGTTGGCGATGCGCGACGCGGCGAGGTTCGGCACGAGCCCGATCGACGCCTCGGGCTGCTCCGGCCCGAGGCGCTCGCGCATGGCCTGCCGGACCGAGTCGAGCTCGCTGCCGGAGAGGTTCGGGAACAGGTCCCGCACCACGGAGATCACTTCGTCGGCGAGCCGGACCCGCTGGTCGAGCCGCGCGCACCCCGGCGTGAGGTAGCCGCCGCGCCCGACGACCACGCCGACCCGGTCCCTCGACGGCAGGATCGCCTCCCCGCCCGCGTCCGCGATGGCCTCGGCGGCCGTGGCGAGGGCGAGCAGCTGGTCGGGCTCCGCGCCGTCCACTGTGGACGGCATGATGCCGAACCGCGTCGGGTCGAACTCGGCGAGGTCGTCGACGAACCCGCCGCGCTGACAGTAGAACCGGTCGCCGGAGCGGCTGTCCTGGTCGTAATAGGTGGCCGGGTCCCAGCGGCCGGCCGGGATCTGCCCGATCGCGTCGACGCCGCCGGCGATGTTGCGCCAGAAGGTAGTCGCGTCCGGGGCACCGGGGAAGACGGCGCCGATCCCGACGATCGCTATGCCTCCCATCGGTAGACCACCTGCACGTCCTGGCCGTTCGCGATCTCGTTCAGCAGCGCGTCGACGCCCTGCGCCGGTTCGATGAGCGGGATGCCCCGGCGTGCGTACTCGTCGGCGAGCCCGACGGCCATGCCCGCGCCGGCCCAGGGACCCCAGTCGACGGCGACGACGCGCCGTTGGGTGCCCCAGAAGCGGGCCATCCGGTCGAGCGCGTCGTTGGCGGCCGAGTAGTCGGCCTGGCCGCGGTTGCCGAACACCCCGCTGACGCTGCCGAACAGCACCAGGAAGCCGTCGCCGAAAGCCTTGGCGCCGTTGACCTTCGTCGCCCAGACGCGGTCGAACGACTCCTGCGTCTTGGCCTCGATCAGCTTGTCGTCCAGCACGCCCGCGCCATGGACGACGCCGTCGAGCCGTCCGAACCTCGCCGTGATGTCGTCGACGACCCGGCGGACGGCGTCGGCGTCGGTGACGTCGCACTCGTGGTAACGGACGCTGGACGCCTTGGCGCGCAACCGTTCCATGGTCTGACGGACCTCGCGTTCGGCGAGGACCTTGCGCGCCTTGGCCGGAACGTCGGCCTTCTCCCCCAGCTCGAACAACGCCTTCACCAGCTCGGGCTCGGTGGTGGCATGGCTCAGCCGGTGGTCCTCGGCGGCGATCGGCGTGCGACCGATCAGCTCGACGTGGCACCCGGTCCGTTCGGCGAGCGCGGTGGCGGCCAGCGCCGTGATGCCCCGCGCGCCACCGGTCAGCAGCACGACGCTGTCGGCGTCGAGGGCGAGAGTTCCCCGTGGCAGTGCGGTCTCGATCGCGTCGATGACCTGGCGGCGACCCGCCTGGTACCCGACGACGGCCGGGCCGGGCCCGATCTCGGCGAGCAGCGCGGTGGCGATGTCGCGGTGGCTCTCCTTGGGGTTGACGTCGACCGAGCGCACGACGAGGTCCGGGTACTCCAGCGCGGCCGTGCGGATCAGGCCGTGCAGGCCGATGTCCGCGGGCAGCTCGTCGGGCTGGTGGTCGAAGCCGAACGTGCCGCCGCCGGTGGTCACCACGACGAGCGCGACGCCGTTCGTCACGCACGCCTTGACCTCGCTGAACGCCTCCGGCAGCTGAGCGCGCAGCCGGACGACGACGTCGACGCCGGTCAGGTCGGCCGGGAACGCGGGTTCGATGCGCGGGACGGCCTCGTGGCGTTCGAGGAGGTCCGCGAGCTCGAGGCCGATGCCGTTGTCGTCGATGATCAGCACGGACTTGCCGGTGAGGTCGGCGGGGTGTGCGGGTTCGGCGGCCACGACCTGGGGAACCAGCCGCACCAACCGACCGGCGGAAGCCGGCACGACGACCGGGGCCGCCTTGATCGCGACGGGCGAGGCAGCGGCCGGGAGCGCGGGCGTCTCCCCGAACCAGGCGACGATGCCGTCGATCGTCTTCAGCTGCGCCAGCTCGTCGACATCGCCCGGCGCCCCCAGTTCCTGGGCCAGCTCGCCCACGATCTCGGCGCGCTTGATGGAGTCGATCGACAGGTCGGCTTCCAGGTCCAGGCCCGGCTGCAACATCTCGACCGGGTAGCCCGTCCGCGTGCTGATCGTCCGCAGCACCACGGCCCGCACGTCCTTGCCCGGTGCGGCGATCGGGGCAGCTGCTCCGAACCAGCCGACGATCCCCTCGATGGTCTTGAGCTGTGCCAGTTCGTCGACCTCGCCTGCCGCACCCAGCTCGGCCACCAGCTCGCCGACGATCTCGGTCCGCTTGATCGAGTCGATCGACAGGTCCGCTTCCAGGTCCAGGCCCGGCTGCAGCATCTCGACCGGGTAGCCGGTGCGCGCGCTGATCGTCCGCAGCACGACCGCGCCGACGTCCTCTGCCGGCTTGGCCACGGGTTCCGCGACCACCACGGGCTGCTGGTCGATCACCTGCCTCGGCGCGGGAACCGCCGCGGGTTCGGTGCCGAGGTAGCTCAGCAGGACGTCGCGCTGGGCGCTGACCGCGTCCCGCATGCCGTCCAGGAACTTCTCGATGATCTCGTCGCGTCCCAGCCCGGACCCCACCTTCAGGGTCGGGAACTCGGTCGCGGGCCGCAGCCCGCCGGGCAGTGCGTTGCCGTTCGCGTCCCGCACGAGACCTCCATCGACGTACCAGCCCGGCCGTGGCGGCACGACCGTGGCGGGTTCGGCCCTGTCCTCGAACAGCGGCGCGGTGTCCACCTCGACACCGGCGACCGCGAGTGCGGCGAGCGTGCGCAGGAACGTCACGTGGTCGTCGCAGCGCAACGCCTGGTGCGGCCGGTCGCCGAGGGTCCTGCCGACCAGCGACGTGAGCACGCCACCGGGTCCGGCCTCGACGAAGATCCGCGCGCCCGCCTCGTACATCGACTCGATCTGGTCCACGAACCGGACGCGGCCCGCGAGCTGCGCGGACAGTCCTTCGCGGACGTTCCCGTGCGGCTCGGCGGACACGTTCGACCACACGGGGAACTGCGGCTCGCCGGTCTCGACTTCGGCGAGGCGGGTGGCGAACCGGTCACGTGCGCCGGCCATCAGCGGGCTGTGGAACGCGGCGGCGACCGGGATGTTCTTGACGGTCAGCCCGGCCTCGCGGAGCGCCTCGACCGCGCGGTGCACGGCCTTGGTCGGGCCGGAGATCACGACCTGGTCGGGCGAGTTGTGGTTGGCGACCACGACGTCGCCGGGCAGCAACGCTTCCACGGTGTCGACGGTGGCCGTGACGGCCGCCATCGTGCCGGGGTCGTCTCCAACGGCCTCCAGCATCGCCTCGGCGCGTGCGGTGCTGAGCGCCAGCAGTTCGTCGGGCTGGAACACACCGGCTGCCGACAACGCCACCAGCTCGCCGTAGCTGTGTCCGCCGGCCAGGTCCGGTCGCACGCCGGCGGAGTCGAGCAGCGAGGTGACCATGAGCCCGGCGATGCCGAGCGTCGGCTGGGCGTTGCGGGTGTCGGTGATCTCGGCGCGTTGCCGGGCCACGTCCTCGGCGGTCAGCGCGGCCGGCGGGTACATCACCCGCTCGTACCGGGCGTCGAGGAAGTCCTGCAGGCGCGGGAAAGCCGTCACGAGGTCGAGCAGCATGCCCGGCCGTTGGCTGCCCTGACCGGGGTACAGGAACGCGACCTGCGGCCGTTCGCCGGTCCTGAGCGACACGACGTCCGACTCACGCCAG
Source organism: Lentzea sp. NPDC058450 (assembly GCF_042721395.1). Classification (NCBI taxonomy): domain Bacteria; kingdom Bacillati; phylum Actinomycetota; class Actinomycetes; order Pseudonocardiales; family Pseudonocardiaceae; genus Lentzea; species Lentzea sp. NPDC058450. The sequence continues at coordinate 138,819 of NZ_JBHXLO010000021.1, read as the reverse complement.
GCCTCGACGTCATCGAGCGCCCTGAGCAGGGTGGCGTGATCGCTGACCACGAACGCCGCCTGGACGGTTCCGGCGCCGCACGCCGCCGCCAGCGACCGCAACGGCGTACGCTCGTCGGCCAGAGCCCTGAGGCGCGCCGCTTCCCGTTGTGCGGCAGCCTGATCGTCGCCACGGATGAGGAACAGCTCGGCGGGCCACGCGGTCAGGCCGTGCCGGGGTTCGTCGGCACCGGTGTAGCCCGCGATGACGGTGTGGAAGTTCGTGCCGCCGAACCCGAACGCGCTGACACCCGCGATCCGCTTGGCGCTCGCCCAGGTTCGGTGGCCGAACGTGAACGGGCTGGTGGCCGCGTCCCAGAAGGCGTTGGGCTGCTTCACGTGCAGCGTGCCGGGCCGGATGCCGGTGTGCACGGCCAGCGCCGCCTTGATCACGCCCGCGAGTCCCGCCGCGCACTTCGTGTGCCCGATCTGCGACTTGACCGAGCCGATCGTGCAGGTGCCGGGTTCGACGTCGCCGAACATCTCGGTCAGCGCGGCGAGTTCCGTCCTGTCGCCGACGACGGTGCCGGTGCCGTGCGCCTCGACCAGGCCGACGTCGGTGACCGGCAGCCCGGCCGACGCGTAGGCCCTGGTCAGCGCGCGCTGCTGGCCTTCAGGACGAGGCGCGGTGAGGCCTCGCGAGCGGCCGTCGCTCGACGCGCCGATGCCCTTGATGACCGCGTACACCCGGTCGCCGTCGCGTTCGGCGTCGGCGAGGCGCTTCAGCACGACCGCCGCGACGCCCTCACCGAGTGCGATGCCGTCCGCCGCGGAGTCGAACGTGGCGCAACGCCCCTTGGCGGACAGGGCCTTGACCGACGCGAACATCTCGTAGTCGTGCGCGCTGTTGTGCAGGTCGACCGCGCCGCACACGACCATGTCGCTGGTGCCGCCGACGAGTTCCTTGCAGGCCACGTCGAGCGCGGCGAGGCTGGACGCGCAGGCTGCGTCGACGGTGTAGTTCGCGCCGCCGAGGTCGAGCCGGTTCGCGACGCGGCCCGCGATGACGTTGCCGAGCACGCCGGGGAACGAGTCCTCGGTCAGCGCCGGCAGGTGGTCGTCCAGGCCCCGGATTCCCAGTGCGGGCAAGGCGGTGCGGACCGTGTAGGCGTTGGCGAGGTCGGCACCCGCTTCCGCGCCGAAGATCACCGACGTGCGTTCGCGGTCGAACACGCGCGTGGCGTACCCGGCGTCGTCGAGCGCCCTGGCGGAGACTTCGAGCGCGAGCAGCTGGGCCGGTTCGATCGAGGTCAGCGAGGCGGGCGGAATCCCGTACGCCAGCGGGTCGAACGCCGTGCGCGGAATGAACCCGCCCCAGCGGAACGGGCTGCCGTAGCGTTCGGGTGACCAGCGGTCCGGCGGGATCTCGGTGATGGAGTCGGTGCCCGCCAGCACGTTCGCCCAGAACTCGGCGACGTCGCGCGCGCCCGGCATGATCGCGGCCATGCCGACGATGGCGACGTCGAGCGGCTGGGTCTCTTCGACTTCTCGTTCGGTCACGGGGAGCACGCCGGACGTGATGTCCTCGTGCAGCCGGGCGATCGTGGTGCGTTCGTGGCGCAGGGTGGCGACCTGGCCGATCATGAACATGCCCTCGCGGCGCTGCTCGTCCTCGCCGACCTCCTTGAGCACGCCGTTCTCGCGCACGAGGCCGCGGCTCGCGAGCCGGAGCCTGCCGAGGTTGAGCTGCTCGAGCTGTTCCCAGCTCTCCTGCTTGGAGAGGCCCTTGAGCTCTTGGCGTGCCTGCTCGAACGTGTCAACGTAGGACGTCTGGGCGCAGCGGACGGCGTGGCCGGGCGAGGTCTCCAGCAGTGCGGTGTCCTCGCATTCGAGGGCGACCTGCTGGAAGACCGGCTGGATCGCGCCGTGCGTGACGGCTTCCTCGGTGAACAGGTACGCGGTGCCGACGAGCACGCCGACCGCAACGCCGTTCGCCGCGATCGGCGCGGTCATGGCGTCGATCATCGCGGCCGAGCGGGCGTCGTGGATGCCGCCCGCGAAGAGCGCTGTCACGCCCTTCTCGCGGCCTTTCAGCACGTCGATCTGCTGCTGCCACAACGTGAAGCTGGTGCGCGGACCGGTGTGCCCGCCGCACTCCGAGCCCTCGAAGACGAACTTGCGCGCGCCCTCGTCGAGGAACCGGCGCAGCAGCGCGGGCGACGGCACGTGCAGGAACGCCTCGATGCCGGCGTCCTCCAGCTCGCGTGCCTGCGCGGGGGTTCCGCCGGCGACGATCGCGTACCGGGGCTTGACCGCCAGCACAGCGGCCATCTGCCGCGCCCTGAGTTCGGCCGGCGCGAAGCCGAGCAACCCGACGCCCCACGGCCGTTCGCCGAGGCGGGCCGCGGTCTGGTCGAGTAGTGCGCGGACCGCGTCGCCCTCCATCAACGCGAGCGCGAGGAACGGCAGCGCGCCGCCCTCCGCGACCGCCGCGGCGAACGCGGGCTGGTCGCTGACGCGCGTCATCGGGCCCTGCGCGATGGGGTAACGCAGACCCGGCACCCGGTCGCAGAACGGTCCGGCCGGCCGGATGGACCGCCGCTCACCCGCGAGGGTGAGATTCTCGGTCACACCTCGCTGAATGGCCCCTACCACGCCTCCGACGGTCCCAAACGAGGTACGGTAAGAATCAGCAAAGGAACCTTCTTGACCAATTTCGAGCGTGTTTTGACGAACATGCACGCGTAACCCGTCGTTCACGACGGTGTCGGCGCCGTCCATCATCCGGACCGCGTTGACAATTTCGCCGGAAATATGTTTTCGGGCCTCCGCCACGAGCGCGAGCTGCCCTTCCAGCACCACCCCGCTGGCACCGCCGGCGAGGGCCGCCGCGGCGGTGTCAGGCCCGATCGACCCGGCCACCCAGACCGGCAGATCGGTCAGCGCGAGCACCTGCTGGAGCAACACGAACGCGGGCGAACCACCCACTCGGCCGCCCGACTCGGCACCCTTCGCGATCAACCCGTGCGCACCGGACTCGATCGCCGCAACGGCCTCCGCCACCGAGGTGACCACCGCCAGAACGCGGCGTTCACCCAGTTCAGCGAGGTTCGCCGGGTAGCGCGCGAGATCGACCACGACGGTGTCGACGGCGTCCGGCAGAGGCACCTTCACCGGCCCGTGCAGCCGCACCCCGAACTTCCGCGAGTGGCGTGCGGTGACGCGCGCAAGATCGGCGGCGGCGCCGGGCCCGAGGTCGAGCACACCGAGTGCGCCCGCCCGTTCGGCGGCGACCACGAGGGCCGGGTTGGGGGTGCTGAAAGGGCTCAGGCACAGCACCCGATCTCGATCCGACAGCATGTTCACTGCGCTCACTTCCTCACCCTGCAGGGGTGGGGAGAAAGGAATTCAGCTAGGCTTCCTACTGACCGGTACGGTTACAGCGCGCTCACCGTACGCACAAACCGGAGGCGGCGTCGAGGGGGGTAGTGAAACTTTCTCACATACGTAACCTGACGAATGGAACCAGATGGCGGGGCGCCTTACTCCGGTTCGCGGATAGCGCGATGTGCTATGGCCCGGACAGCGATTCCACGGCGTCCAGACGGGCAGACACGGCCCGTTCACATGATCGATTTCCGTGAAGTCGTTCAGCCGCAGCGTTCCCCGACGAGCAGCCCGAGCGCGTGCCGGGTGGTGCCGGCGACGAACGGATTGCTGTCCGCCCGGCGCGCCGACGCGAGCACGGACAGCTCCATCGCCCAGCCCGCCGCGCACACCTGGGTGGCGGGGGTCGGTACAACGGACGGGCACCTCACGGTCGTGCGGATGTACAGGCCGGCCTGTCGAGGCAGAGCGGCCTCACCGGCGGCCCGAAGCTTGCAACAGCGCGCCCAGCCCCGTGGTTCCGGCAGGTGCGACGCGTACCTGTCCACACCTCGGAGCCCGTTCAGCCAGGATCGATCCGCGTCAGCCGTCCCAGCCGGGGCAGAGCTGGTCGAGCGTGCGGGTGGCGATGTCCGCGAGGAACTTGTTGGTGTCGCGGTAGTACGGCAGCGCGAGCACGGCGAGGTGCAGCGCCCAGCCGGCAGACCGCGCCCAGGTGGCGTCGTCGAACTCGGTGAGCTCGCGCCGGAACCGGGCACGACCGCGTTCGTCCAGGTAGAGCCAGGCGGTCATGAGGTTGGCCGCCGGGTCGCCGATGCCCGCGCTGCCCCAGTCGATCACGCCGGTCAGCTCGCCCTCGCGGAACAGCAGGTTGCCGACGTGCAGGTCGGCGTGCAGCCAGCGGCCGGGCCCGTCCCAGCGCGGGGCCCGCAAGGCCTCTTCCCAGACGGCGGTGAGCCGAGGACTTCCGCCGAGCGCGGCGATGTTGACGCGGACCAGTTCGTCGTCGCCGGCCTCGACGGGACGGCCCCGGTTCGGGGTCCACTCCAGGCCGGTGGCGTCCATCCCGTGCAGCGACCGGACCACCTCGGCGAGTGCGAGCGGTGTGCCGTCGCTGACGTCCTCGATCGGCGCGAGCTCGCCTTCGATCCAGCGCACCACCGACCACTGGTACGGGTAGCGGTCGTCCGCCAGGCCGAGTGCGACGGGTTCCGGTACCGCGACCGGCACGTGCGGTGCCACCAGCGGGACGATCGCCGCTTCCTTGGCCGCCTCGTTCCAGGCCCACTCACGGCGGGGCAGGCGCACCGTCAGCTCGTCGCCCAGCCGGAACAGCGAGTGGCTCGTGCCGCCGTGCTTCACCTCGCGCAACGGCAGACCGTGCCAGTGCGGGAACTGCATGCGGAGCAATGAGTCCACAAGGGACACGTCGATGGCGATCTCGCCGTCCTGCATCGATCAGCTCCCCCAGAGGCTCGGTGCCCCTGGCATGCAACACGGGTTGCGCCGGTCGGCGCAACCCGTTTACGCATGCGGTCAGGAGGCCAGCGACTCCACGTGCGCCACGACGGACTCGACCGGCGGCAGGGCGAGCATCTCCTGACGAGCGCGCCGCACCTCCTGCCTGATCGCCGCGGACGAGAGCACGGCCTGGCAGGTGTCGTGCACGGCGGCGGCACTCGTGGCCGGGACCGTCTTGCCCAGGCTCAGCTTCTCCAGCTGGTCGGCGTTGAAGGGCTGGTCGCCGAACTGGGGCAGCACCGCCATCGGCGTGCCGGCGATCATCGCCTCGCGGATGCTGTTGTACCCGCCGTGCGTGATGAACAGGTCGGCGCACTGCAGCAGCAGCGGCTGCGCCATCTGGTCCACCACGTGCACGTTGGGCCCGAACTCGACGCCGTCCGTGGGCAGGCCGCCGGTGGCCAGCACGGCGTAGCAGTCCAGTTCGGACAGTCCGGTCGCGAGTGACTGCAGCAGGACCTTGAACGGGTCGACGTCCGAAGGCGGCCCGTACTGGGCGAACTCCCACAGCGCCTTCAGCACGGTTCCCATGGCAGCGACCACGAGCGGCTTGTCGGTCGGCAGATCGGCGATCTCCCGGGACAGGACCTCGTCCCGGGCGACGATGGCCGGCTGCCGGTACCGGATCGCGGGCGGCAGGTCGAAAGCCGAGAACGCGTACCGCTCGGGCACCGAGTCGAACCGCCCGTACCGGTACAGCGCGCCGGGATCGAACTTGGGCGTGAGCCCCAGCTCCTCCCTGCGCTCGTTCAAAGGTTCGACGAGGCGCTCGATGTCGATCAGCGGCGTGGTGCCGGACGGCCCCGAGATGTGCGGCAGCCCGAGCTCCTCCGCGACCAGGGTGATGGCGACCTCCGCCGAGTCCCTGACAACGATGTCCGGTGAGAACTCCTTGGCCAGAGCCAGGAGCAGCCGATAGGTCGGGGTGATGTGCGGCCCGCCGGCCATCACCAGCATCTCGTCGAACACCGTCATCGCGGGCGGCGGGCGCTCGGGCAACCCGGACTCCGCGGCCTCGCGGGCGCGCTTCTCCGCTCCGGCCGCGATCACGGACATGATCGACTCGGACATCTCGGGCAGCACCGCTTCGACGCGCACCGCCTCGGTGGCGTAGACCGGCGCCAACGACGGCGGCAGCACGACCAGCACCTCGTGGCCTGCCTCGGCGATGGCACGAACCAGCGGGAGCATGTCCCGCGCGTGGCCCTGCGATCCGGTGATGCTGGTGAGGACTCGCATCGCGAACCCAGCCTCTCTGGAGATCGGAACGGGAACCGTTCACTTCATCGGGAACTTGACCTGCCCGGACACGATCGGGTTCACGTAGTTGGTGCTGCTGATCTGCATCTTGCGCATGGCGAGCCCGGTGATGACCTCGAACACCGCCCGCCGCGCGTTCAACGCGGTGGAGTAGCCCGGGTCGATGTTGGGCGCCACCTCGACGACGTCCATGCCGATCACGTTGGTCTCGTGCGCCAGCCTGCGCAGCGCGGGGAAGAGCTCACGCGTGGTCAGCCCGGCGGGCTCCGGGGTGCCGGTGCCCGGCGCGTGGCTGGGGTCGAGGACGTCGATGTCGAGCGACAGGTACACGTTGGGCACGTGCGCCACGTCGGCGATGAGCTTGTCGACCACCGCGTTCATGCCGATCCGTTCGATCTCGGCCATGAAGTGGGACTTCATGCCCTGCCGCCGCATCCAGTTGAACTGCTTGTCGTCGGGCGCGGAGTGGGCGCGCAGACCGCACTGGATGATGTTCGTGCCGGGGATCTGCTCGTCCGCGATCAGCCGGTAGATCGGCGTCGTGTGGCTGACCGTGTTGCCGTAGACCTCGGCGTGGCAGTCGGGATGCGCGTCGAAGTGCACGACCGCGACCGAACCGGGTCCGTGGACCTCGTTGAGCGCCGCGACGCTCGGCCACAGCAGCGTGTGGTCGCCGCCGAGCAGGATCGGCGTCGCGCCCACCGAGGCGATCTCCGTGACCATCTCCTTGATGGGCGCCATGGAGTTGGGGTGACTGAAGGGGTCCACGGCGGCGTCGCCGTAGTCGACGACCCGCAGCTGCTGGAACGGGTGCACCCTGGTGGAGGCGTGCACGAGGTCCTCGTAGTTGTTGAACAGGTACCGCTCCTCGGAGCGGATGGCGCGCGGGCCGAAGGCGGCGCCGCGGTGACCGACGGACTGGTCGAGCGGAACACCCATGATCGCGACGTCGACCTCACCGGCCCGCAGGTCCTCCTGCGTCAGGCAGACCGGCACACCCATGAAGGTCGCTATGCCCGAGTACGCGGGCTGGGCGAAGTTCCGGCGAAGGTCGATCGGTCCTGGTGTCCGTTGCGGGTTGATGGACGGGTGGATCCGGTGCGGCCAGCTCTCGTCGATCACGGTAGTGCCTCAGCTCTTTTTCGCGGGTTTCAGTGCTGTCTTCGGTGTCACAGCGGTCACTCCGAAGTTCTTGGTGGTGCAGTGGAGTCGGTGGAAGAGGTTGTCGGCCCCGGTGAACCAGAGCTCGGACACGCCTTCCCGTTGCAGCGCCGACACGACGTCCGGCCAGTTGATCGGCTGGTCGAACGTGTCGAGCAGCATCGTGCGCATGTCGTCGGCGGAGGTGACCAGGGCGCCGTCCTGGTCGGCGATCACGGGGATCCGCGGCGCCGCGACCTCGTAGCGGGAGAACACCTCGTCCTCCGCCTTGCGCCGCAGGTCGCCGAACGCCCTGGCGTGCACCGGCGGCCGCATCGAGTACATGGAGTACCCGCCGGCGGCCCGGATGCGCGACTTGAAGTCGTCCAAAAAGGACTCACGAACGGACACGAAGTAGAAGTCCGAGTCGAGGAAACCGGAGATCTCGTGCCACTCCCCGCGTGCCTCCATCTCCGCGAGGATCTCCATCGTCCGTTCCTTCGGGGCGCGGACGAAGGACTGGGTGACGACGTCGGAGTACTGGGTGGAGAAGAACTCCTCCTCGCACCGGGCCAGTTCCGCGGTCAGCCGCACGACGTCGGCGAACGGCAGCGACCCGACGAACGCGGTGGCCGCCTTCTGGCCGAAGCTCGGGCCGACGCACAGGTCCGGTGACAGACCGAGCACGTCGACGGCCCGGTCCGCCAGGGCCACCGAGTTGATCAGGAACGCGATCTGGGTCGCCTCCGAGTACTCGTCGTCGGCGCCGCGAAAGCGTTCCAGCACCGAGTACCCCAACGCCTCGTCGGCGGCGGCCAGCCGCCGACGGGCGTAGCGGTCGAGCACCATGTACCTGCCGACGTCGGCGAAGCTGGACGGCCCCATGCCAGGAAACACGATGGCGGTACGACCCCGTTCGGTCTCGGTCGCGGTGCTCTGCTCGTCCTCCACGGTGTTCCCCTACCTCCCCTGGCTGCCCAGTGGTTCTCGCGAGTCGGTTGTGCTGACTGACTTCTGCCGCTCAGACGGTCAGGCGCGCGGCCTCTTCCTCGAGGGTCTCCTCCAGCGCGACGCCCTCGACGCTGTCCAGCGCCATCTGCTCCATGACCAGGCGGTCGGGCTTCCCGTTGGCGTTGAGCGGGAACCGGTCGAGCACCTGCACGCGGTTCGGCCACTCGTAGGCCGGGAGCACCTTGCAGAGCAGCTCGCGCCAGAACCGCGGTGCGCGCTTGAGCGAGTCCTCCACGAAGAACACCAGCTGACAGCCGCGACGGGCGTCGGGAACGGAGACGACCTTGGCCGAACAGCCCTTCTCGGCCACCGTGCGCTCGATGATCTCCGGGTAGAGCGTGTACCCCATGCGGGTCACGGCGAACTTCCTGCCGAACACCGACAGGTTGCCGTGCTCGTCCAGGCTGCCGAAGTCGCCGGTCTGGTACCACGTCTCCTTGTGCGGGATGAGCGTGCCGTCCTCGGCGAGGTAGCCCTCCATCACGTCCGGGGTGTAGACGAGCACCTCGCCGATCTCGCCGGCGGGCACCTCGTTGCCGTCGTCGTCGACGACCTTGAGCGCCAGGCCGTCCATGGCCTTGCCGCAGACGAAGGGGTTCTCGATCGTGGCGAACGAGACGTTGCCCATCTCGGTGCTGCCGTAGCTGTCGAGCAACGGCTTGCCGAACCTCGCGACGTAGTCCTGGCTCAGCGAGGGGTCGAGCGGCGCGGCACCGCTGCAGAACATGCGCACCGTGATGAGGTTGAGCCCGGCGTCCTGGCGCTTCTCGACGATGTTGAGCATGCTGCGGTACGTCGAGGGGGTGGCGTCCACGACGGTGACCCCGGTCTGGCCGGCCATCACCAGCGAGCGGTCGATCCGGCGGTAGGGCGCGATCACGAGGGAGCAGCGCTCCTGCCACGCGATCAGCACCATGGACAGGCCGTACTGGTGCGAGAACGGCAGCAACGGCATCAGCACGTCACCCTCGCGGTGCCCGACCTGGACCGCGTTGCGGCGGAGGTTCTCGAGGAACTTGCCGCCGGACTTCACGATCCCCTTGGCGGTGCCGGTCGAGCCGGACGACCACATCAGCAGCCCGTCCGGGCGCTCGCACCACTCGGTGAAGTCGAGCTTGTCGCGCAACGGGATGCGGCTGGCGGCGGCCACCAGCAGCTCGTAGACGTAGATCTTGGCCTGGTCGTGCCCCAGAGGCGCGTCCTCGTCGACGATGCACATCTTGACGCCCGCCTGGTCGGCGATCCGCCGCGTCTGCTCGGCGCGCTGCTGGCTGTCGACCATCACGATGGACGCGCCGGTGTGCATCAGCGCGAGCAGGGTGATGACCCAGCCGGCCGAGTTGCCCGCCTTCAGCATCACGCGGCAGCCGTGGCCGATGCCGTTCTCACCCAGCACGTCGGCCACGCGCAGAGCGTTCTGTTCGATCTCGGAATAGGTCTGCACAGAGTCGGACGAGAAGAGTTTCGCTGTCATCAGCGCCACTCCTCCTTCCTCTTGCTCGACGGGCTGCGGAGAAGCGCGAGTTCTTCTTCCGTTGGAGAACACGCCGCTTGGCAGCAAAGATTTGGTTCTGAAGCACTGCGGTCCCGCGAGCTGAACATCCGCGCCGCTGGATCCTTATCGAAACAATAGTATTGTTCCCGGTACGACAGGGGAACCCCTACCCAATATGGGTAAACCCCTAGAGAAGACCCCTAGGACGCGCCATAAATGTGGCGGGCGCGTCCACCAGTCGATCCAGGAGAAGATCGGTCACGCGGTCCTGGTGGGTGCTCAGGTAGAAATGCCCACCGGGGTACACCTGGAGTTCGAACGCACTGGTGGTGTGTTCCGACCAGGCCCTGGCCTCTTCGATCGTGGCCTTGGGGTCGCTGTCGCCGACCAGCACGCTCACCGGGCACAACACCTTCGCACCGGGGCTGCAGCGGTACGTCTCCACAGCTTTGTAGTCGGCCCTCACGACCGGTATGACCAGGCGCAACAGGTCTTCGTTGCCGAGCAGCCGGGAGTCGGTGCCGCTCAGCGTCTGCAGCTCCTCGACGATCGCGTTGTCGTCCCGCAGGTGCACCTGGTCGTCGCGGTACCGCGACGGGGCGCGCCGGCCGGAGGCGAACAGGGCGACCGGGGGACGTCCTTGCTGCTCAAGCCTGCGCGCCACCTCGAAGGCGACCGTGGAGCCCATGCTGTGCCCGAAGAGCGCGAGCGGTTTTTCGTCGGACCACGGCAGGAGCGCCTCGACGATGAGATCTGCCAATTCTGTGACGGATTCGACGCACGGCTCGTTCCGGCGGTCCTGGCGGCCCGGGTATTGGACCGCCAGCACCTCCACCTCGGGCGTCAACGATTCCGACACCGGGTAGTAGAAGCTCGCCGATCCTCCCGCGTGCGGCAGGCACACCAACCGGACATTCGCATCCGGGCTGGGGTGAAATCGACGGATCCACTGGGAGGTGTCCACAGCTGCTGCCGGTAGCATGGCAGATTGTTCCTCTCGAGACGTCACCGGGAGTGCGCATACCTCCAGGCACAACGCAGGGTGTCAGTAAATTGAAAGATCTATTTCCCGTCACGCGCCACGGATTGTGAAATTCGTCATCGCCGTTGCTCGGACAACCACGTGTGCACGGCCGCCGCGGTGGTGGCCGAGTGCTCGCCCATCATCGAGAAGTGCGTGCCCGGGGTGTCCAGGACGGCGTGCTCGAAGTCCCAGCTGGACCGCCAGTCGCTGCCGGGCTCGGTGCCGGGCAGCGGTTCCGAGGCCCGCACCAGGAGCGTCGGCGTGCTGATGGCCGTCGGCCGCCAGCCCGCGTAGATCCGGCAGTACGCGCCCATCGCGGTCAGTCGCTGGTCGTCGAGCACCTCGGCCTCGCCGGGTGCGGGGATTCCTCCTTCTGCGGCGTCTTCGCCCCCGACGAACTCGGGGTGCACGCGGGCCAGGGACTCCCGGTCGTGCCGGAAGATGTCCATCAGCACGAGTGCGTCGGCGGGCTTGCCGATGCTCTCCAGGTGCGCGGCCACGCCGTGCGCCAGCGTGCCGCCCGAGGAGTGGCCGACGAGCACGAACGGCTCGCCCTCCGCCTGCTCGAGCACGGCCTCGGCCTGCGCCCGGACGATCGCGTCGATGGACGCGGGCACCAGCTCCCCCGCGAGGAAGCCGGGAGTCGAGACCACCGAGACGTCCCGCTCGTCGCGCAGCGCGTGCGCGAACCGGGCGTAGACCTGGGGGCCGGAGTTGGCGAGGATCGGCGGGAAGCAGATCAGGCCGGGCTTGCCCTCGCCCTTCGCCATCTTGATGCGGTGCAACGGCTCCGGCAGGTCCTCGGGGCCGGCGAACGACGGCCGGAACGCCGACATCGCCATCAGCAGACCCATGAAGTCCTCGCCGCGACCGGTCTCGCCGGCCTGCCTGGACAGCAGGCCGAGAGTGCCGAGCTGGGCGGCGGCAGCGGCGTTGGTGGCGGGCACCCCGATCTCACGGGTGAGGTGCTCGGCGACCAGCGCGGGCGTCGGGTGGTCGAACAGCAGGGTCGGCGGCAACCGCAGCCCGGTGACCTCGTTCAGCACGTTGCGCAGCTCGACCGAGGTGAGCGAGTCGAAGCCCAGCTCCAGGAACTGCTGGTCCGGCTCGACCTTCCTCGTGCCGTAGCCCAGCACGGCGGCGGTGTGCGTGAGGACCGCGTCCAGCACCGCCGTCGCCCGGTCCTCGGTGGACAGACTGCGCAGGTCGAGCTTGGCGCTCGCCACGGCCGCGCGCTTCGTCGTGGTGCGGACCAGGCCGCGCAGCAGGGCGGGCAGTCCCGCACCGGCGCCGCGCAGACCGGCGGTGTCGAGCTTCATCGGCACGACCACCGCCTCCGGGCCGCGCACCGCGCGGTCGAACAGCGCCAGGCCCTCGGCCTCCCCGAGTGCCGCCACCCCGGAGCGCTGGAGGCGGCCCTGGTCGGCGGTCATGCCGCCGAGGTCGTCCCACAGGCCCCAGGCCAGCGACAGACCCGCCTGACCACGTGCCCGGCGCTGCTGCGCGACGGCGTCGAGGTAGGCGTTGGCGGCCGCGTAGTTGCCCTGGCCGGGCGTGCCGAACGTGCCCGCGGCCGAGGAGAACACCACGAACGCGTCCAGGTCGCCCGCGAGCTCGTGCAGGTTGCGCACGGCGTCGACCTTGGGACGCAGGACCTGGTCGATCTGGTCGGCGGTCATCTTGCCGATGGTGGCGTCGGCCAGCACACCGGCGGTGTGCACGACGGCGCGCACCGGGTGGTCGGCCAGCAGCGCGGCGACCGCGGCACGGTCGGCCACGTCGCACGCCACGATCTCGACGCCGGCGCCCAGCTCGGTCAGCTCGGTCCGCAGTTCTTCGGCACCGGGCGCGTCCGCGCCACGCCTGCTGGCCAGCACCAGGTTCCGCACGCCGTGCTCGGTGACGAGGTGGCGGGCGAACACCGCGCCGAGGCCACCGGAGGCACCGGTGATCAGCACGGGTCCGGTGCCGAGGCCCGCCTGGTCGTCCACTTCGGACACCGTGCGGGTGAGCCGGGGCGCGAAGGCCTGGCCGTCGCGGACCGCGACGTCCGGCTCGTCCGCGCCGAGCACGAGCTCCGCGCCCTCGGCCAGGTCCACCAGCACGAACCGGCCCGGGTACTCGGCCTGAGCGGACTTGACCAGACCGCGCACGGCGGCGCCGGCCAGGTCCGTCACGTCGTCGCCGGGCTTGACCGCGACCGCGCCGCGCGTCACGAACGCCACCAGGGCGTCGGAGTCGGCGTGCTCCCGCACCTTCGCGAGCGCGGTGTGCACGGCCTCGGACACCGTGCCGCCGATCTCGACCACCTCGACCTCGGTGGCAGCGGCCGGGACCGGCACCCACTCGACGTGGAAGAGCGAGTCGGTGGCGACAGGGGCGAGTGCGAGCGGGCGCAGCACCAGCGAGTCGACGGACGCGACCGGCGCACCGGTCGTGTCGGCGACCAGCAGCGACACCGCGTCCTGGCCGGCACCGGCCATCCGCACCCGCAGCTCGCGTGCGCCGACCGCGTGCAGGCGGACGCCGGTGAACGAGAACGGCAGGCGCGCGCCGTCGACGAAGTCGCCGGCCTTGATGGTGTGCAGGGCGGCGTCGAGCAACGCCGGGTGCACGCCGAACGCGGTGGTGTCGGCGTCCACGGCGACCTCGGCGAACACCTCGTCGCCGCGTCGCCAGGCGGACTTCAGGCCCTGGAACACCAGGCCGTACTCGAGGCCCAGCGCGGCGAAGTCGTCGTAGATCCCGTCCACGGACACCTCTTCGGCACCGGCGGGCGGCCAGGCGGTGAGGTCCTCGCGGGCCTCGTCGGTCGCCTTGGCCAGGACGCCGGTCGCGTGGCGGGTCCACGGGCCGTCCTCGGCGGTCCGCGAGTAGACGGTCACCGCACGGCGGTCGTCCTCCTCCTCGCCGACCATGACCCGCAGCGCCACGCCGCGGTGCCCGGAGAGCACCAGCGGCGCTTCGAGGGTCAGTTCCTCCAGCACGTCACCGGCACCGGCCTGCAACGCCATCTCGACGAACGCCGTGCCGGGCAGCAGCACCACGCCGCCGACGGCGTGGTCGGCGAGCCACGGGTGGGTGTGCAGGCCGATCCGGCCGCTGAACAGCAATGCAGCGGAGTCCGGCAGCGAGACCTCGGCGCCGAGCAGCGGGTGGTTGCCCGCCCCCAGGCCGAGTCCGGCCGCGGTGCCGTCGTCGGCGCCCGCCGGGGCCTCCAGCCAGTACCGCTCGCGCTGGAACGCGTACGTCGGCAGGCCGGTCACGCTCGCACCGGCGAAGAACGCGGCCCAGTCGATCCGGACGCCACGGGTGTGCAGCGCCGCGACCGCGGTGGTGAGGCCGAGGACCTCGGACCGGTCCTTGCGCAGGGCCGGGATCACCGGCGCGTCGGCCATGGCGGCCAGCACGCCGTCCGGGCCCAGCTCCAGGAACGTCCGCACACCCTCGTCGCCGAGGGTCTGCATCGCGTCGGCGAAGCGAACCGTGCCACGCACGTGCCGCACCCAGTACTCCGGGTCCGTCACCTCGCCCAGCATGGAGATCTTGGGCTCGTTGAACGTCAGTTCCGAGACCACCGCGCGGAAGTCGTCGAGCATCGGGTCCATGAGCGGCGAGTGGAACGCGTGCGAGACGTTGAGGCGCTTGGACTTGCGGTCCGGGAACTGCGCGACGACCTGCTCGACGGCGGCCTCGTCACCGGCGACGACAACGGCGTTCGGCCCGTTGATCGCGGCCAGTGAGACCACATCGGACAGATGAAGCGTGACCTCGTCCTCGGTGGCCTGCAACGCGACCATCGCACCACCCTCGGGCAGCGCCTGCATCAGACGGGCCCGAGCGTTGACCAGCGTGGCCGCGTCCTCCAGCGACAGGACACCGGAGACGTGGGCGGCCGCGATCTCACCGATGGAGTGGCCGGTGAGGAAGTCCGGACGGATGCCCCACGACTCGACCAGGCGGTACAGCGCCACTTCCAGGGCGAAGATCGCGGGCTGGGTGAACTCGGTGCGGTCGAGTTCCTCGTCCCGCACGTCGACCAACGCGGCGACCTCGTCGAACGCCTTGGCGTAAGCGGGGAACGCCTCGTACAGCTCGCGCCCCATGCCGGCCCGCTGGCTGCCCTGACCGGTGAACAGGAACGCCAACCGGCCACCGACCGCAGTCGCGGACGCCGGGTTCTCCAGTGCTGCCAGCAGTTCGGCGCGGTCACTCGCGACGACGGCGGCGCGGTGGTCGAGCAGCGACCGGGTCGTGGCGAGCGAGAAGGCCACGTCGGCCGGGTTCGCGTCGGGGTGGGCGGTCAGGTGGTCGCGGAGCTTGCCGGCCTGGGCCGCGAGCGCCTCGGGGGTCTTGCCGGACAGCACGAACGGCAGCGTCGTCCACTCCCCCGGCTCCTCGGCGACCTCGGGGGCCTGCTCCAGCACGACGTGCGCGTTGGTGCCGCTGATGCCGAACGAGGACACCGCCGAGCGGCGGGTGCGGCCCGTCTCGGGCCACGGGGTCGTCTCGGTCACGAGCGAGACCGCGCCGGACGTCCAGTCGATGTGCGGGGACGGCGCGTCGACGTGCAGCGTCTTCGGCAGCACGCCGTGCCGCATGGCCATGACCATCTTGATGACGCCCGCGACACCGGCGGCGGCCTGGGTGTGGCCCAGGTTGGACTTGACCGCGCCGAGCAGCACCGGCGTGGACCGGTTCTGGCCGTAGGTCTCCAGGATGGCCTGGGCCTCGATCGGGTCGCCGAGCTTGGTACCGGTGCCGTGCGCCTCGACCGCGTCGACGTCCGAAGTGGACAGACCGGCGTTCGCCAGCGCCTGGCGGATCACCCGCTGCTGCGAGGGACCGTTGGGAGCGGTGAGGCCGTTGGAGGCGCCGTCCTGGTTGACCGCCGTGCCCTTGAGGACGGCGAGCACCGGGTGGCCGTGGCGGCGGGCGTCGGACAGGCGCTCGATGACGAGCATGCCCGCGCCCTCGCCCCAGCTCGACCCGTCGGCGGCGGCCGCGAACGGCTTGCAGCGCGAGTCGGGCGCCATCGCGCCCTGGGTGCTGAATTCGACGAACACGCCGGGCGTGGCCATCACCGTGACGCCACCGGCCAGGGCCAGGTCGCACTCGCCGCTGCGCAGGGCCTGCGCCGCGAGGTGCAGCGCGACCAGAGAGGAGGAGCACGCGGTGTCGACGGTGACCGCCGGGCCTTCGAGCCCGAGGGTGTAGGCGATCCGGCCGGAGGCGACGCTGCCCGCGGTGCCGGTGCCGAAGTAGCCGCCGACCTCGGCCGGCAGCGCGGCGAGCTGCGTGCCGTAGTCGTGGTACATCATGCCGGCGAACACGCCGGTCAGGCTGCCGCGCAACGACGACGGGTCGATGCCCGCCCGTTCCACGGCCTCCCAGGAGGTCTCCATCAGCAGGCGCTGCTGGGGGTCCATGGCGAGGGCTTCGCGCGGGTTGATGCCGAAGAACGCCGGGTCGAACTCGCTGGCGTCGTAGATGAACCCGCCCTCGGCGGCGTTCGAGGCCTCGGTGAGGTAGTCGATGTTCCAGCCGCGGTCCGGCGGGAACCCGCCGATCGCGTCACCGCCGCCCGCGAGCAGTTCCCACAGGTCCTCGGGAGTCTTGACGCCGCCGGGGAACCGGCAGGCCATCGCGACGATGGCGATCTGGTCGTCGTCGGCGGAGGTCGCCGCCTTGACGACGGCCGCTCCCCCGCCCGCGCCGACGATCTTGTCGCGCAGGTGCTCGGCGAGCACGTCCGCGGTCGGGTAGTCGAAGACCAGGGTGGCGGGCAGCTTGAGGCCGGTGGCGGCGTTGATCCGGTTGCGCAGCTCGACGGCCGTCAGCGAGTCGAAACCCAGCTCCCGGAACGCCTTCGACGAGTCGAGCGACTCCGTCGAGGAGAACCCGAGCACCGCGGAGACGTGCGTGCCGATCAGCGTGACGAGGGTCCGGATCTGCTCGTTCTGCGGCAGCGCGGACAGCTGCTGGGCCAGTGACGACGCGGCGGCCTGGTCGGCCGCGGAGGCGGTCCGTCGGCCCGGCGCACGGGTGAAGCCGCGCAGCAGGGGCGGCACCGAGGCACCCGCGCCGCGCAGTCCGGCGGTGTCCAGGTGCATCGGCACGAGGACCGGCTCGGTGGCGGCCAGGGTCGCGTCGAACAGGGCCAGACCCTCCGAAGAGGACAGACCGGCGCCCACGCGGCCGCGGTCGGTGTCGGCCATCTCGCCGGTCATCTCGCTGGCCTGCTCCCACAGGCCCCAGGCCAGGGACAGCGCGGGCAGACCGGCGTCCCTGCGCTGGACGGCGACCGCGTCCAGGAAGGCGTTGGCGGCGGCGTAGTTCGCCTGGCCCGCGTTGCCGAACGTGCCGGCCGCGGAGGAGAACAGGACGAACGCGTCCAGCTCGCCGGTCAGCTCGTGCAGGTTCAGCACCGCGTCGACCTTGGGCCGCAGCACCAGGTCGAGGCGCTCCTGGGTGAGCGCGGTCAGCACGCCGTCGTCGAGGACACCGGCGGTGTGCACGACGGCGGTCACCGGGTGCTCGGCCAGCAGTGCGGCCAGCGCGTCGCGGTCGGCGGCGTCGCAGGCCGCGATCGTGACCTGTGCGCCGAGCCCGGCGAGCTCGTCGCGCAGGTCGGTGGCGCCGGGGGCGTCGAGGCCGCGCCTGCTGGTCAGCACCAGGTCCCGCACGCCGTGCGCGGTGACGAGGTGGCGGGCCAGCAACGCGCCCAGCACGCCGGTGGCGCCGGTGACGAGCACCTTGCCGTCCGGGCGGAACGCCGGTTCGTCCGAAGTGGACACCGCGGCACGGGTCAGCCGGGGAACGCGGACGACGCCCTCGCGGATCGCCAGCTCGGGTTCGCCGGTGGCGATGGCGGCGGCCAGCACGGCCGTCGACGCGGGGGTGCCGTCGGTGTCGACGAGGACGAAGCGGTCCGGGTTCTCGGTCTGGGCGGAGCGGATCAGGCCCCACACGGCGGCACCGGACAGGTCGGTGATCTCGCCGACCGGAACCGCGCCGGAGGTGAGGAAGACCAGGCGGGACTCGCCGTTGAGCGAGGCCTGCGCACGTTCCAAGCCGGAGTGGACGGCCGCGCGGACGCTGTCAGCGCTCTGTGCGGAGGCTTCGAGGGTGACCACCTCGACGTCGGGCACGTCGGCGAGCACGCTCTGGTCGGCGTCGACCGGCAGGACCTGCCAGTCGACCCGGAACAGCGACCTACCCGTCCCGGTGGTGGCCTGCTGCTGCGAGATGGGCCGCAGCACCAGTTCGTCGGCCGAGGCGACCGGCTGACCGGTCTCGTCGGCGACGGTGATCGCCACCGAACCCGAGCCGACAGAGGAGATCTTCACCCGGAGCGCGGCGGCGCCGGCGGCATCCAGCCGGACCCCGGTCCAGGAGAACGGCAGCCACGGCGTGGTGGTGACGTCCAGGAACTTGCCGAGGCCGACAGCGTGCAGCGCGGCGTCCAGCAGCGCGGGGTGCAGGCCGAAGCCCGCCACCTTCACGCTCTCGGGCAGCGCGACCTCGGCGTACACGTCGTCGCCGCTGCTCCACGCGGCACGCACGCCGCGGAACGCCGGGCCGTAGCCCAGGCCGATGGCGGCGAGACCGTCGTAGAGGCCGGAGACGTCGATGGCCTCGGCACCGGAGGGCGGCCACTCGGTGAGGCCCGCGGCGGGTGCGCCGCCGTCGGCGACCAGGGTGCCGGTGGCGTGGCGGGTCCACGGTTCGTCGTCGTCCGCGTGCTCGACGCGGGAGAACACCGAGACGGCGCGCACGCCGGTCTCGTCGGCCTCGTCGAGCGCCACGCGGATCACGACGGCCTCGTGCTCGCCGAGCACCAGCGGGGCTTCCAGGGTGAGCTCGTCCATCACGCCGCAGCCGACCTGGTCGCCGGCGCGGATGGCGAGCTCGACGAACGCGGTGCCGGGCAGCAGGACCGCGTCGTTGACGCGGTGGTCGGTGAGCCACGGGTGGGTGCGCTGGGAGAGGCGGCCGGTGAACAGGTAGCCGCCGGACTCCGGCAGCGTGACGGCGGCGCCGAGCAGCGCGTGGTCGGTGACCGCGAGGCCGACCGACGCCACGTCGCCGTAGCCGGAGCCGCCGGTGTCGAGCCAGAACGACTGGCGCTGGAACGCGTAGGTGGGCAGCTCGACCGCGCGGGCGCCGTGCCCGGCGAACACCGCCTCCCAGTCGAGGGGCAGGCCGCGGACGTGGGCCTGGGCCAGCGAGGTCAGCAGCCGGGGCAGGCCGCCCTCGTCGCGGCGCAGCGAGCCGAGCACGACGGCCTCGGTGCCCGTGTCGTCGACGATGTCCTGCACGGACATGGTGAGCACCGGGTGCGGGCTCATCTCCAGGAAGAACCGGTGGCCCTTCTCGACCAGCAGCCGCACGCCCTGCTCGAACTCGACGGTCTCGCGCAGGTTCGTGTACCAGTACTCGGCGTCGAGCGCGGTGCCTTCGACCGGCAGGCCGGTGACGGTGGAGTAGAACGGGATCTCGGCCTTGACGGGCTTGACCGGGGCGAGGAGCTTCGCCAGCTCGTCGCGGATGATCTCGACGTGCGCGGAGTGCGAGGCGTAGTCCACCGCGATGCGGCGGGCGCGGACCTCGTCGGCTTCGCAGGAGGCCAGCAGCTCGTCCAACGCGGCGTTGTCGCCGGACACCACGGTGGCGCGCGGGCCGTTGACCGTGGCGACGGAGAGCTTGCCCTCCCAGCGGGTCAGGCGTTCGCGGACCTGAGCGACCGGCAGCGAGACCGACACCATGCCACCGAGCCCGGACAACGCGCCGAGCGCCTGGCTGCGCAACGCGACCACGCGAGCCGCGTCGTCCAACGTCAGCGCTCCGGCGACGCACGCGGCGGCGATCTCACCCTGCGAGCTGCCGACGACGGCGGCGGGCGTGACGCCCAGCGAACGCCAGACCTGGGCCAGCGACACCATCACGGCCCACAGCGCGGGCTGCACGACGTCGACGCGGTCGAAGCCCGGCGCGCCGGGAGCCTCGCGCAGCACGTCGATCAGCGACCAGTCCACGTAGGACGACAGCGCCTGCTCGCACTCGGCCATCCGGGTGCGGAACACCTCGTTGGTGTCCAACAGGTCCAGCGCCATGCCGACCCACTGCGAACCCTGACCGGGGAACACGAACGCGACCTTGCCGCGCACGTCCGCGACGCCCTCGACGACGTCGGCCGTGACCTCGGAGTCGATCAGCGCGTCCAGCGCGAAGTCAGATTTCTGAGTACCGAGCAGCACCGCGCGGTGCGGGAAGCGGGAGCGGGTGGTGGCGAGCGAGTAGCCGATGTCGGCGGCGGACGCGTCCGTGGCGGTCAGGTGCTCGCGCAGCTGGGCGGCCTGGGCGCGCAGCGCGGTCTCGCCGTGGGCGGACAGCACCCAGGGCAGCACCTGCTCGACGCCGGCAGGCCGGGAGTCCTCTTCGGACTCCGGGGCCTGCTCGATGATCGTGTGGGCGTTGGTGCCGCTGAACCCGAACGACGACACGGCGGCACGGCGCGGTTCGCCGGTCTCCGGCCAGGCGCGCTGCTCGGTCAGCAGCTCGACCGCGCCCACCGACCAGTCGATGTGCGGGGACGGCTCGTCCACGTGCAGGGTCTTCGGCATCACGCCGTGGCGGATCGCCATGACCATCTTGATGATGCCCGCGACGCCGGCGGCGGCCTGGGTGTGGCCGATGTTCGACTTGATCGACCCGAGCCGCAGCGGTTCCGCGCGGTCCTGGCCGTAGGTGCCGAGCAGCGCTTGGGCCTCGATCGGGTCGCCGAGCCTGGTGCCGGTGCCGTGCGCCTCCACCAGGTCGACCTGGCGGGTCGACAGGCCGGCGTCGGTCAGCGCCTGCGTGATGACGCGGCGCTGCGAGGCTCCGTTGGGCGCGGTGAGGCCGTTCGAGGCGCCGTCCTGGTTGATCGCGCTGCCGCGGATGACCGCGAGCACGTTGTGGCCCAGGCGTTGCGCGTCGGACAGCCGCTCCACGAGCAGCATGCCGACGCCCTCGCCCCAGCCGGTGCCGTCGGCCGACGCCGCGAACGCCTTGCAGCGGCCGTCGGACGCGAGCCCCTTCTGACGGGAGAACTCGAGGAACGTGCCGGGCGTGGCCATCACCGTGACGCCACCGGCGAGCGCGAGCGTGCACTCGCCCTTGCGCAGCGCCTGGATCGCCCAGTGCAGCGCGACGAGCGACGACGAGCACGCGGTGTCGATCGTGACGGCCGGGCCCTCCAGGCCGAGCGTGTACGCGACCCGGCCGGAGACGACGCTGCCGGACGTGCCGGTGCTCAGGTAGCCGCCGACCTCCTCGGGCACCTCGGTCAGCCCGGTCGCGTAGTCGTGGTACATCACGCCGGCGTAGACACCGGTCTTGCTGCCCTTGACCGCGGCCGGGTCGATCCCCGCGCGTTCGAACGCCTCCCAGGACGCCTCCAGCAGCAGCCGCTGCTGCGGGTCCATCGCCAGCGCCTCGCGGGGAGAGATCCCGAAGAACGCCGGGTCGAACTCGCTGGCGTCGTAGAGGAACCCGCCCTTCGCGACGTAGCTCTGGCCGGTCGCCTCGGGGTCGTCGCCGAACAGGCCGTCGATGTCCCAGCCGCGGTCGGTCGGCAGCGGCGCGATCGCGTCGCGCTCACCGGCGACCAGGTCCCACAGGTCCTCCGGGCTGCTGACCCCGCCGGGGTAGCGGCAGGCCATGCCGATGACGGCGATGGGCTCCCGGTCCGCGTCCTCGACCTCCTTGAGGCGCCGCTTGACCTGGCGCAGATCCGCCGTGGCGCGCTTGAGGTAGTCGCGGAGCTTTTCCTCGTTGTCGTTCGTCACGTCAGCTCCTGGTCGAGCAGGTCGAAGAGTTCGTCGTCGCTGGCCGCGTCGAGGTCCGCGTCGGACTCCGGCGCCGCCAGTCCGGCGAGCACGGCTTGCAGCCGTTCGGTGATTCGTGCACGGGCGGTCTCGTCCTTGCCGAGCTCGATCAGCTCGGCCGCGAGCCGGTCCAGGTCGCCGAGCGCCAGTGGCGCCCCGGCGGGTGTGTCGGGCTTGACCTCGTCGCGCAGCTGGTCGACCAGCGCGGCCGGGGTCGGGTAGTCGAACACCAGCGTGGCGGGCAGTTTCAGGCCCGTCGCGGCGTTCAGGCTGTTGCGCAGCTCGACCGCGCTGAGCGAGTCGAAGCCGAGGTCCTGGAACGCGCGGTGCTCGTCGACCGAGTCAGGACCGGGCAGGCCCAGCGCCTTGGCGACGTGCGAGCGCACGACGTCGAGCAGCAGCTGGTCGCGGTCGCCGTCGGAGAGCCCGGCGATCCGCTTGCTGAGCGGTTCCTCGGTGACGGCGGCCTCCGCGCGCCGCGCCTTGCCGCGGACGAGTCCGCTGAGCAGGGCGGGCACCCGGTCGCCGACCGCCGAGGTGTCGAGGTGCATCGGCACGACCGCGGCGTCCGCGCCGGCGAGCGCGGTGTCGAAGAGCGCCACACCCTCCTCTTCGGACAGTGCGGTGCCGAGCCGGGCTGCGTCGGCGGTCATGCCGCCGGTGTCCTCCCAGAGGCCCCAGCCGAGCGACAGCGCGGGCTTGCCCTGGTCGCGGCGGTGCTGGGCGAGTGCGTCGAGGAACGAGTTGGCGGCGGCGTAGTTGGCCTGGCCCGGGTTGCCGAACGTGCCGGCGGCGGACGAGAACAGGACGAACGCGTCCAGGTCGCCGGTCAGCTCGTGCAGGTTCCAGGCCGCGTCCACCTTGGGCCGCAACACCTTCGCCAGCCGCTCCGGGGTGAGCGAGGTCAGCACGCCGTCGTCCAGCACGCCCGCAGCGTGCACCACGGCGGTAACCGGGTGCTCATTCAGCAGGCCTGCCAACGCCTCCCGGTCGGCCACGTCGCACGCGGCGATCTCGACCGTCGCGCCCAGACCGCGCAGTTCGTCGCGCAGCTCGGGCGCACCGGGGGCGTCCAGACCGCGCCTGCTGGTGAGCAGGAGGCCGGTGACGCCGTACTCGGTGATCAGGTGCTTGGCGAACAACGCGCCGAGCGCGCCCGTCGCACCGGTCAGCAGGACCGTGCCGCCCTCGCGGAACTCCGGCTTCGCGGCCTCGGCGGCCCGCACCCGTGCCAGCCTCGGCACGTGCAGGGCGCCCTCGCGGATCGCGATCCGCGGCTCACCGGTGGCGAGCGCGGCGGCCAGTGCGCGCGGCGAGTCCTCGTGGTCGTCCAGTTCCACCTGCACGAACCGGTCGGGGTTCTCGGCCTGGGCCGAGCGGATCAGGCCGTGCACGGCGGCACCGGCCACGTCTCCCCTGGTCACCACGACCAGGCGGGCGTCGCGGTCCTGGGCGACCCACTCCTGGGCCAGGCCGAGGAATCGTTCGACACCTGCCCTCGTCGCGTCCGCGTACCCGTCGCCGACCGCCAGGTCCGCCACCGCGGAGACGAGCACCGCGTCCACCTGGCCGATCTCGGCGAGGGTGGCGTGCACCGGGAGGTCCAGCAGGTGGCCGAGCTTGAGGTCGTCCGGGCCGAGCACCGCCCAGGTGGCCGCGTTGGCGGCCGGGCTGGTGGTCGGCGTCCAGTCGACCCGGTAGAGCGAGCGGGTGAAGCCGCCACCGCCGAGCTGGTCGGTCGCGAGCGGCCGCAGCACGAGCGACTCGACCGAGGCGACCGGAGCGCCGGTCGGGTCCGCGATCTCCAGCGTCACCGAGTCCGCGCCGGACTTGGCCATCCGGATCCGCAGCGCCGACGCGCCGACCGCGTGCACCTGGACACCGCTCCAGGCGAACGGAAGCCGCGCCTGGCCGGTGTTCTCGAAGAACTCGCCGAGGCCGACCGCGTGCAGCGACGCGTCGAGCAACGCCGGGTGCAGCCCGTAGTCGTCGGTGTCCTCGGCGTCGATGACGATCTCGGCGAACACCTCGTCGTCCCGTCGCCAGGCCGCTTTCACGCCCTGGAAAGCCGGGCCGTACTCCAGGCCGATGGCCTCGAAGCCGTCGTAGAGACCGCTGACGTCGACCTGCATCGCGTCGAGCGGCGGCCACACGTCCAGGCCGCCGGCCGGCTGGTCCCCGGCCGCCGCCAGCACACCGGTGGCGTGCCGGGTCCACGGCTCGTCGTCGAGTCGCGAGTGGACGGTGACCGTGCGGCGGTCCTCGTGGTCGGGTCCGCCGACGAGCACCTGCACCTGGACGGTGCCGTGCTCGGGCAGGACGAGCGGCGCGGCGAGGGTCAGCTCCTCGAGCACCCCGCAGCCGGCCTCCTCGCCCGCCCGCAGCGCCATCTCGACGAACGCCGTGCCGGGCAGCAGGACCGTGCCGGAGACCGCGTGGTCGCCGAGCCACGGCAGGCTGCCCCGGCCGATGCCGCCGGTGAAGAGGTAGCCGTCGGAGTCGGGCAGGCCGATGCCGGCGCCGAGCAACGGGTGCCCGGTCGCGGCGAGCCCCTGGCCGGTGGCGGGCGAGCCGTCGTTCAGCCAGTAGCGCTCGTCGTCGAACGCGTAGGTCGGCAGGTCGACGCGGCGAGCGTCGGTGCCCGCGAAGAACGTCTTCCAGTCGACCTTCGCGCCCCGCACGTAGGCGGTGCCGAGAGCGTGGAACACGGTCTGGACCTCGCCGCGGCCCTTGCGCAGCGACGGCGCGAACACGGCGTCCTCGGCGCTCTCCGCGCCCATCGCGGTGAGCACGGCGTCCGGGCCGAGCTCCACGAACGTCCGCACGCCCTTGGCTTCGAGCGTCGTGACGGCGTCGGCGAACCGGACGGTGTCCCGCACGTGCCGCACCCAGTACTCCGGGTCCGTCACGTCGCCGAGCACCGCGATCTTGGGCTCGTTGAACGTCAGTTCCGAGACCACCGAACGGAAGTCGTCCAGCATCGGGTCCATGAGCGGCGAGTGGAACGCGTGGGACACGGTGAGGCGCTTGGACTTGCGGTCCGGGAACTGCTCGACCACCTGCTGCACGGCGTCCTCGGCGCCGGCGAGGACGATCGCGCTGGGGCCGTTGACGGCCGCGACGGACACGGCGTCGGTCAGGTGACCGGCGACCTCGTCCTCGGTGGCCTGCAGGGCGACCATCGCACCGCCGGTCGGCAGTGCCTGCATGAGCTGGCCGCGAGCGCTGACCAGCGTGCCCGCGTCGGCCAGGGACAGCACCCCGGCGACGTGGGCGGCCGCGATCTCGCCGATGGAGTGGCCCGCCAGGAAGTCCGGCTTCACACCCCAGTGCTCGAAGAGGCGGTACAGCGCGACCTCGATGGCGAACAGCGCGGGCTGTGCCGTGCCGGTCTCGTTGAGCGCCTTGACGTCGATGCCGAACACGACCTCCTGCACCGGCGCGTCGAGCACGGCGCACGCGGCGTCGAAGGCCTCGGCGAACACCGGGAAGCGGTCGTACAGGTCGCGGCCCATGCCGAGCCGCTGGCTGCCCTGGCCGGTGAAGAGGAACGCGAGCTTGCCGTGGCCCGCCACCCCGGTGAGCGTCACCTCGTCGAGCCCGTCCTGGGCCGGCTGGACCACGAACGCGCGGTGCTCGAACGTGGACCTGCTGGTGGCCAGCGAGTACGCGACGTCGAGCGCACGCAGGTCGCGGTCGCGGACGTGCTGCCCGAGCCGTTCGACCTGGCCGCGCAACGACCCGGCGGTGCGCGCCGAGAGCATCCACGGCAGCTCGACGTCGGCCCCGGCCTCGACCGGCTCCTCGTCCGGCGCCTGCTCGATGATCGTGTGCGCGTTGGTGCCGCTGATGCCGAACGACGACACCGCGGCCCGGCGCGGCCGGTCCACCGACGGCCACTCGACCTGCTCGGTGAGCAGCTCGACCGCGCCGGCGGTCCAGTCGATGCGCGGCGAGGGCTCCCCGACGTGCAACGTCTTCGGCAGCACGCCGTGGCGCAGCGCCATGACCATCTTGATGATGCCCGCGACACCGGCGGCGGCCTGGGTGTGGCCGAGGTTGGACTTGATCGAGCCGAGCAGCAACGGCTGCGTGCGGTCCTGGCCGTAGGTGGCCAGCAGCGCCTGGGCCTCGATCGGGTCGCCCAGCGAGGTGCCGGTGCCGTGCGCCTCGACCACGTCGACGTCCGAAGTGGACAGACCGGCGTTGGCCAGCGCCTGGCGGATCACGCGTTGCTGCGAAGGGCCGTTGGGGGCGGTCAGGCCGTTGGAGGCGCCGTCCTGGTTGATCGCGCTGCCACGGACGATGGCGAGCACCGGGTGGCCGTTGCGGCGGGCGTCGGAGAGGCGTTCGACGAGCAGCATGCCCGCGCCCTCGCCCCAGCCGGTGCCGTCCGCATCGGCGGAGAACGCCTTGCAGCGGCCATCTGCGGCGAGCCCGCGCTGGCGGCTGAAGCCGATGAACGTGCCGGGCGTGGCCATGACGGTCACACCACCGGCCAGCGCCAACGTGCACTCACCGCTGCGCAGCGCCTGCACGGCGAGGTGCAGCGCCACCAGCGACGAGGAGCACGCGGTGTCGACCGTGACGGCCGGGCCCTCCAGGCCGAAGGTGTAGGACACGCGGCCGGAGATGACGCTGCCCGAGCTGCCGGTGCCGAGGTAGCCCTCGATGCCGTCCGGCACGGACCGCAGCCGCGACGCGTAGTCGTGGTACATGACGCCGGCGAACACGCCGGTCCTGCTGCCGCGCAACGTGTGCGGGTCGATGCCCGCGCGCTCCAGGGCCTCCCAGGACGTCTGCAGCAGCAGGCGCTGCTGCGGGTCCATCGCCAGCGCTTCCTTCGGGTTGATGCCGAAGAACGCCGGGTCGAACTCGCTGGCGTCGTAGAGGAAGCCGCCCTCACGCGAGTAGGACGTGCCCTGGTGGCTCGGGTCCGGGTGGTACAGGTTCTCGATGTCCCAGCCGCGGTCGGTCGGGAAGCCGCCGATGGCGTCGCCGCCGTCCTCCAGCAGGCGCCACAGGTCCTCGGGGGACGTGACGCCGCCGGGGAAGCGGCAGCCGATGCCGACGATGGCGATCGGTTCGTCGTCGACGACGTCGACCGTCACCGGGCCGGTCACCTCGGTGGCCGCTCCGCCGAGCTCGGCGCGCAGGTGCTCGACCAGCGCGAGCGGGGACGGGTAGTCGAAGACGAGCGTCGCGGGCAGCCGCAGGCCGGTGTCGGCCGCGAGCCGGTTGCGCAGCTCGACCGCGGTGAGCGAGTCGAAGCCCAGTTCGCGGAACGACCGGACGGCGTCCACGTCGTCCGCGCCGCCGTAGCCGAGCACGTCGGCCGCCTGGCCGCGCACCAGCTCCAGCAGCACCACGTCCTGGTCGGCCGAGGTCAGCCCGGCGAGCTTGGCGCGCAGCCCCGCGTCCCCGGCCACCGCGGTGGCGGCCCGGCGGGTCGTGCGGACGAGCCCGCTCAGCAGCGGCGGGACGGCCGTGCCCTTGAGCGCGGCGACGTCGAGGCGCATCGGCACCACGACCGGGTTCCCGGTGGTGGGCGCCAGGTCGAACAGCCGGACGCCCTCGTCGGCCGACAGCGTGGCGAGGCGGCTGAGGTGCTCGGCGGTCATGCCGCCGGTGTCCTCCCACAGACCCCACGCGAGTGACAGCGCCGGAAGTCCCTGCGCTACGCGGTGTTGCGCGAGGGCGTCGAGGTAGGCGTTGGCGGCGGCGTAGTTGCCCTGGCCCGCGTTGCCGAACGTGCCGGCCGCCGAGGAGAAGACGACGAACGCGGACAGGTCGTGGGTCAGCTCGTGCAGGTTGCGCGCCGCGTCCACCTTGGGGCGCAACACGGTCTCGACCTGCTCCGGGGTGAGCGAGGTGATCGTGGCGTCGTCCAGCACACCGGCGGTGTGCACGACGGCGTTGACGACCCGGTCGTCCAGGAGGTTCTTCAGCGCCGTGAAGTCGGCGACGTCGCAGGCGACGAGCTCGGCCGACGCGCCCAGCGCGAGCAGTTCCTCGCGCAGCTCGGTGGCGCCGGGGGCGTCCGGGCCGCGCCGCGAGGTGAGCAGCAGGTCGCGGACGCCGTACTCGGTGACGAGGTGCTTCGCGAAGACCGCACCCAACGCGCCGGTGGCGCCAGTGACCAGCACCGTGCCCTCGAACGAGAGCTTCGTGTCCACAGTGGACGACGCACGGGCGAGCCTCGGGGCGAGCGCAACGCCCTGGCGCACCGCGATCTCGGGCTCACCGGTCGCCACGGCGGCGGCCAGGTCGAGCGTGAAGTCGGTGTCCACCAGCACGAACCGGTCGGGGTTCTCGGACTGCGCCGACCGCACCAGGCCGCGCACCGCGGCACCGATCAGATCGGTCACGTCGTCGCCGGGCTTGACGGCGACGGCCTCGCGGGTGACGAAGACCAGCCGCTCGGGGCGGTCCTCGGCGAGCCAGGCGCGCACCGTGGCCAGCGCCTCGTGCACGGCGGCCGACACGGACTCGCCGGTGATCTCGGCCTCGACCACGTCGATCTGCTCGGTGCCGGTGACCGGCACCCAGTCGACCTGGAAGAGAGAGCGGCTCACCGGCGGCGCGCCGACCTCGTCGGGCGAGAACGCCCGCAGCACCAGCGAGTCCACCGAGGCGACCGGCGCGCCGGTGCCGTCGGCGATCTCCAGCGCGACGCCCTCGCCGGCCTTGGTGATGCGCACACGCAGTGCCGTGGCGCCTTCCGCGTGCAGGGCGACGCCCCGCCACGCGAAGGGCAGCCGGGTCTCCCCCGCCGCCGCGCCCAGCGAGAGGGCGTGCAGCACGGAGTCGAACAGGGCCGGGTGCAGGCCGAAGCGGTCGGCCGTGCCGTCCAGCTCGATCTCGGCGAAGATCTCGTCACCCTGACGCCACGCGGCGCGCAGGCCCTGGAACGCCGGTCCGTACTCCAGTCCGGCGGCCGCGAGGCCGGGGTAGATCTCCTCCACCGCAACGGATTCGGCGGCGGGCGGCCACTGGGCGAGCGTGAACGCGGCCCGGGGTGCCTGCGGCAGCAGGGATCCGGTGGCGTGCCGGGTCCACTGCTCGTCGCCCTCCGGCCGCGAGTGCACGGTCAGCGAGCGGCGGCCCTCGTCGTCGGCCTCACTGAGCGCGAGCCGCAGCTGGACCGGGCCGTGCAGCGCGAGAGGTGCTTCCAGGGTCAGTTCCTCGACCAGGTCGCAGCCGACCTCGGCACCCGCGCGGAACGCCATCTCGGCGAACGCGGTACCGGGCACCAGGACCGTGCCGGACACGACGTGGTCGGCGAGCCACGGGTGGGTCTCGACCGAGAGCCGGGCGGTGAACAGGTGGCCGTCGGGCAGGGACACCGCCGCACCCAGCAACGGGTGGTCGGCGTCGCCGAGACCGACGGACGTCACGTCGCCGAACGCCACCCCGGCCGTCGGCCAGTAGTTGAGGCGCTGGAACGCGTAGGTGGGCAGGTCGACCCGGCGGCCGCCGTCGAGCAGCTTCGCGAAGTCCACGTCGAACCCGGCCGCGTAGGCCTGGCCGACGGCGTGCAGCAGCGTGCTGACCTCGGGACGGTCCTTGCGCAGCACCGGGAAGACCGGCACGTCGGCCATCGCGGCCAGCACGCCGTCCGGGCCCAGCTCGACGAACGTCCCGACGCCGGCGGCGGTCAGGTCGCGCATCGTGTCGGCGAACCGGACCGTGCCGCGCACGTGCCGCACCCAGTACTCGGGGTCCGTCACGTCGCCGAGCATCGCGATCTTCGGCTCGTGGAACGTCAGCTTCGCGACCACCGCGCGGAAGTCGGCCAGCATCGGGTCCATCAACGGCGAGTGGAACGCGTGCGAGACGGAGAGGCGCTTGAACCTGCGGTCGGCGAACTGCGCGACCACCTGCTGGACCGCGTTCTCCTCCCCCGCCACGACGACGGAGTCGGGACCGTTGATCGCGGCCAGCGACACCAGGTCACCCAGGTGCGGCGTGACCTCGTCCTCGGTGGCCTGCAAAGCGACCATCGCGCCACCGGCCGGCAGCGCCTGCATCAATCGGCCGCGCGCCTCGACCAGCACGGACGCGTCCTCCAGGGAGAGGACACCCGCGACGTGGGCCGCGGCGATCTCGCCGATGGAGTGGCCGGCCAGGTGCGACGGGGTCAGCCCGAAGTGCTCCAGGGTGCGGAACAGCGCGACCTCGATCGCGAACAGCGCGGGCTGCGTGAGCGCGGTCTGGTCGAGCGCCGCCGCGTCCGTGCCGAACACGATGTCCCGCAACGGGAGGTCGAAGTGCGAGCGCACCTCGTCGAAGGCCCGCGCGAACTCCGGCACCGCGTCGTACAGCTCGCGGCCCATGCCGAGCCGCTGGCTGCCCTGACCGGTGAACAGGAACGCGAGCTTGCCGCCCGTCACCTCCGCGCGGCCGACCGCGGCCAGGTCGCGCAGGACGTTCTCGCCGGACACGACCACCGCGCGGTGCTCGTGGGTGGCGCGGGTGGTGAGCAGCGAGTGGCCGATGTCGAGCGGGTCGATTTCCGGGTGGGCCTCGACGTGCGCGGCGAGTGCCAGCGCCTGGCCGCGCAGGGCGGCCGGGGTCTTCGCCGAGAGCACCCACGGGCGCGGAGCCTCGGTGACCTCGCGGGCCTCGACGGTCTCGACCGGCGGCTGCTCGATGATCACGTGGGCGTTGGTGCCGCTGATGCCGAACGACGACACCGCGGCGCGGCGCGGCCGGTCGACCGACGGCCACGGACGTGACTGCGTGGTCAGCTCGATGTCGCCCGCGGTCCAGTCGACCTCGGGGGTCGGCTCGTCGATGTGCAGCGTCCTCGGCACGATGCCGTGCTTGATCGCCTCGACGACCTTGATGATGCCGGCGACACCTGCGGCGGCCTGCGAGTGGCCGATGTTCGACTTGATCGAGCCGAGCAACAGCGGGGTCTCGCGGTCCTGGCCGTACGTGGCGAGCAGGGCCTGGGCCTCGATCGGGTCGCCGAGCTTGGTTCCGGTGCCGTGCGCCTCGACCAGGTCGACGTCCGAAGTGGACAGCTGGGCGCTGGCCAGCGCCTGCTGGATCACGCGGCGCTGGGACGGACCGTTGGGGGCGGTGAGGCCGTTGGACGCGCCGTCCTGGTTGACCGCGGAACCGCGCACGATGGCGAGCACCGGGTGACCGTTGCGCTGCGCGTCGGACAGCCGCTCGACGAGCAGCATGCCCGCGCCCTCGCTCCAGCCGGTGCCGTCCGCCGCGCCCGCGAAGGACTTGCAGCGGCCGTCCGGCGCGAGCCCGCGCTGGCGGCTGAAGCCGACGAACGTGGACGGGGTCGCCATCACCGTGACGCCACCGGCGAGAGCCAGGCCGCACTCGCCGTTGCGCAGCGCCTGCACCGCCAAGTGCAGTGCCACCAACGAGGACGAGCAGGCCGTGTCGACCGTGACGGCCGGGCCTTCCAGGCCGAACGTGTAGGACACGCGACCGGACGCGAGGCTGCCGCCGGTGCCGAGGTAGCCCTCGACCTGCTCGACGCCGCGCTCCACCACGGACGCGTAGTCGTGGTACATGATGCCGGCGAACACACCGGTGCGGCTGCCGCGCACGGACGCGGGGTCGATGCCGCCGCGTTCGAAGGCCTCCCAGGTGGTCTCCAGCAGCAGCCGGTGCTGCGGGTCCAGCGCGAGAGCCTCACGCGGCGAGATGCCGAAGAACGTCGGGTCGAACTCGGCGGCGTCGTGCAGGAAGCCGCCGTCGCGCACGTAGGACGTGCCGGGGTGGTCGGGGTCGGCGTTGTACAGGCCCGCGAGGTCCCAGCCGCGGTTGTCCGGGAAGCCGGTGATGGCGTCCGCGCCGGAGTCGACGAGCCGCCACAGGTCTTCCGGCGAGCCGATGCCGCCGGGGAACCGGCAGCTCATGCCGATGATGGCGATCGGCTCGTCGGAGCCGAGGACGACCGGCTCGGTGACGGTCGCGGTGGTGGCGGCGCCGCCCAGTTCCTCCCGCAGGTGCTCGGCGAGCGCGAGCGGCGTCGGGTAGTCGAAGACCAGGGTGGCGGGCAGCCGCAGGCCGGTGTGGCCGTTGAGGCGGTTGCGCAGCTCGACCGCGGTCAGCGAGTCGAAGCCGAGCTCCTTGAACGCCAGCAACGGTTCCACGTCGGCGCCGGAGCCGTAGCCGAGGACCTCGGCGACGTGGTGGCGGACGATGTCGATCAGCTCGGCGCGGGACAGCTTGGCCGCCTGGGCCGGGGCGGCGGTGGCACGGGCGGCGCGCTTGGCCGGGCGGACGAGGCCGCGCAGCAACGCCGACACGGTGCCGTGCGAGCCGAGGACCTTGGTGTCGAGGTGCGCGGGCACCTGGACCGGGAGGTCCGCGGTGAACGCGGCGTCGAACAGCGCCAGGCCCTCGGCCTCGGTCAGCGGGCGGACGCCCATGCGGGTCAGCCGCTCGAACGCGGCGGCGTCGACGTCCATGCCGCCCACGCCGGTCCACAGGCCCCAGGCGAGCGACAGGCCGTGCTGCCCGGCGGCGGTGCGGCGGCGGGCGAGGTTGTCCAGCACGGCGTTGGCGGCGGAGTAGTTGGCCTGGCCCGCGTTGCCGAACGTGCAGGCCGACGAGGAGAACAGCACGAACGCCTTGAGGTCCGTGGTCAGCTCGTGCAGGTTGAGCGCGCCGTCGACCTTCGGCCGCAGCACGCGGGTGACCTGGTCGGGGGTCAGCGCCTCGACGACGCCGTCCTCCAGCACACCGGCGGTGTGCACGACGGCGGTCACCGGGTGCTCGGCCAGCAGCGCGGCCAGCGCGTCGCGGTCGGCCGCGTCGCAGGCGGCGACGGTCACCGCGGCGCCGAGGTTCTCCAGGTCGGCGACCAGGTCCGCCGCGCCGGGGGCTTCGGGGCCGCGGCGGGAGATCAGCAGCAGGTCCGTGACGCCGTACGCGGTGACGAGGTGCTTGGCGAACAACGCGCCGAGCCCGCCGGTGCCACCGGTGATCAGGACCTTGCCGTCGAGCACCGGTGCGCCGGTGCGGACGTCGGAGCTGCGGGCGAGCCGGGCCGCGTGCACGACACCGTCGCGGATCCGCAGCTCGGTCTCGTCGGCGAGCGCGGCGGCGGGCAGCGCCTGCCGGGAGGCGTCGGACCCGTCGGTCTCGACGAGCAGGAAGCGGTTCGGGTGCTCGGTCTGCGCGGACCGGATCAGCCCGTGCACGGCGGCGGCCTGGCCGTCCTCGGTCAGGTCGCCCGTGAGGAACGCGAGGCGGGCAGCGGCGAACCGGTCGTCCGCGAGCCACGCGCGGACCAGCGCCAACGCGGCGTGCACGGCGTCGTGGATCTCGGCGGCGCGGTAACCGTTGGCCTGCAACGGAACCAGCACCACATCGGGCACGGTCTCGATCGTCGTGAGGTCGATGTCCAGCGCGGCCTCGACGATCGTGGCCTCGCCGCCCTGGACCTTGATCGGCGTCCAGTCGACGTGGAACAGCGACTCGGTGTGGCCGGCCGAGACCTGACCGGCCTCGCGCAGCACCAGCGCGCCGATGGTGGCGACGGGAGCGCCGGAGCCGTCGGCGACGGTCAGCTCGTAGCCCGCACCGGCAGGGGCCAGCCGCACGCGCAACTCGGTCGCACCGGTGGCGTGCAGGGCGACGTCGCGCCAGGAGAACGGCAGCCTGGCGGCACCTTCGGTGACCAGGGCGAGGGGATGCAGGGCCGCGTCCAGCAGGGCGGGGTGCAGGCCGTACGCCTCGGTGTCGGCGTCGACCGCGATCTCGGCGAACAGCTCGTCGCCGCGCCGCCAGACCGCCTGAACGCCCTGGAAGATCGGGCCGTAGACCAGGCCGGCGCTCGCCAGGCCGTCGTAGAGGGAGTCGATCTCGACGGGCTCGGCGGCCGGCGGCCACTCGGACAGCCCCTGTGCGGGTGCGGGTGCGGCCGGAACCACCGTGCCGGTGGCGTGCCGGGTCCACGGTCCGTCCACACGCGAGTGGACGGTGAACGCGCGGCGGCCGGTCTCGTCCGGTCCCCCGACGCCGACCTGGACCTGCACACCGCCGTGCTCCGGCACGACCAGCGGC
This sequence comes from Lentzea sp. NPDC058450, assembly GCF_042721395.1. NCBI lineage: Bacteria > Bacillati > Actinomycetota > Actinomycetes > Pseudonocardiales > Pseudonocardiaceae > Lentzea > Lentzea sp. NPDC058450. The sequence goes on along the minus strand of NZ_JBHXLO010000021.1, from coordinate 105,087 downwards.
GCTTCGAGGGTGAGCTCCTCCAGGTGATCGCAGCCGACCTCGTCGGCGGCCCGGATCGCCAGCTCCACGAACGCGGTGCCGGGCAACAGGACCACACCGTGCACCGCGTGGTCGGCCAGCCATTCGTGGGTGTCCAGCGAGAGATACCCGCTCAGCACCAGGCCGTCCGAGTCCGCGAGCGACACGGTGGAGCCGAGCAGCGGGTGGTCCGACGCGCCGAGGCGGACGCCGTGGACCTCGGAGAGCCAGAACCGGTCGCGCTGGAACGCGTAGGTGGGCAGGTCGACCCGGTTGCCTCCGCCGAGGAACGCGGCCCAGTCGAGTGCGACGCCGCCGACGTGCAGGGCACCGATCGCGGCCGCGACGGTCTCGGCCTCGGGGCGGTCCTTGCGCAGCAACGGGATGACCGGGACGTCGGCCATCGCGGCCAGCACGCCGTCCGGGCCGATCTCCAGGAACTTGCGGACGTGCCGCGACTCCAGCGCGGCCATCGTGTCGGCGAACCGCACGGTGTCCCGCACGTGGCGCACCCAGTGCTCCGGGTCCGTCACGTCACCGAGCATCGCGATCTTCGGAGCGTTGAAGGTCAGCTTCGAGACAACGGCCCGGAAGTCGTCGAGCATCGGGTCCATCAACGGCGAGTGGAACGCGTGCGAAACACTGAGGCGCTTGGACTTCCGGTCCGCGAACTGCGCAACAACCTGCTGCACAGCGGCTTCCTCACCGGCGACCACTACGGACGAAGGCCCGTTGATCGCGGCCAGCGACACCAGGTCGGTGAGGTGCGGCGTGACCTCGTCCTCGGTGGCCTGCAACGCCACCATCGCCCCGCCCTCGGGCAGGGCCTGCATCAAGCGCGCACGAGCGCTGACCAGCGTGGCCGCGTCTGCCAGCGACAGCACGCCGGCGACGTGCGCGGCCGCGATCTCGCCGATCGAGTGGCCGGCCAGGAAGTCCGGGCGGATGCCCCACGACTCGACCAGGCGGTAGAGCGCGACTTCCAGCGCGAAGATCGCGGGCTGGGTGAACTCGGTGCGGTCGAGCTGGTCGTCCCGCACGTCCACCAGCGCGGCGACCTCGTCGAACGCCTTGGCGTACACCGGGAACGCGGCGTACAGCTCACGCCCCATGCCGGAACGCTGGCTGCCCTGACCGGTGAACAGGAACGCGAGGCCCGCTTCGGTCGCGACGCCGGAGGTCAGGTTGCCGAGCCCGCGCGTCACGTCGGCCAGGTCGCGGCCGACGATCGCGGCGCGGTGGCTGTGCGCGGTGCGGGTGGTGGCGAGCGACCAGGCAAGGTCGCGCGGGTTCAGCCCGGGGTTCGCCGCCAGGTGGTCGCGGAGCTTGGCCGCCTGCGCACGCAGTGCCTGCTCGCTCTTGCCCGACAGCACGAACGGCACGGTCGCCGGGCCGGTGAACTCGGCGGGCTCGACGGCGTCCGGAGCCTGTTCGATGATCGTGTGCGCGTTGGTGCCGCTGATGCCGAACGACGACACGCCCACGCGGCGCGGACGGTCGGAGGCAGGCCACTCGCGCGCCTCGGTCAGCAGCCGGACGTTGCCCTCCGACCAGTCGACCTGCGGCGTCGGCGTGTCGGCGTGCAGGGTCTTGGGCAGCACGCCGTTGCGCAGCGCCATGACCATCTTGATGACGCCCGCGACACCGGCGGCGGCCTGGGTGTGGCCGACGTTGGACTTCAGCGAGCCGAGCCACAACGGCTCCGCGCGGTCCTGGCCGTAGGTGGCGAGCAGCGCCTGCGCCTCGATCGGGTCGCCCAGCCGGGTGCCCGTGCCGTGCGCCTCGACCGCGTCGATGTCCGAAGTGGACAGACCGGCGGACGCGAGCGCCTGGCGGATGACCCGTTGCTGCGCCGGCCCGTTCGGGGCGGTCAGGCCGCTCGACGCGCCGTCCTGGTTGATCGCGCTGCCCCGCACCACCGCGAGCACGGGGTGCCCGTTGGCCACGGCGTCGGACAGCCGCTCCACCAAGAGCATGCCGGCGCCCTCGCCCCAGCCGGTGCCGTCGGCCTCGGCCGCGAAGGCCTTGCAGCGGCCGTCGGCGGCCAGTGCGCCCTGACGGGCGAAGTCGATGAACGTGCTGGGCGTGGACATCACGGCCACACCACCGGCCAGTGCCATGTCGCACTCGCCCAGCCGCAACGCCTGCACGGCCCAGTGCAGCGCCACCAACGACGACGAGCACGCGGTGTCGATCGTGACGGCCGGACCTTCGAGCCCCAGCGTGTAGGCGATCCGGCCGGTGGCGATACTGCCCGCGCTGCCGTTGCCGAGGTACGCCTCGACGCCCTCCGGCGGCGCGATGTCCCGCATGACGTAGTCGTGGTACATCAGACCGGCGAACACGCCGGTCCGGCTGCCCCGCAACGTCGTGGGGTCGATGCCGGCGCGTTCGAAGGCCTCCCACGCGGTCTCCAGCAGCAGCCGCTGCTGCGGGTCCGTCCCCAGCGCCTCCCGCGGCGAGATCCCGAAGAACGCCGGGTCGAACTCGCTGGCGTCGTGCAGGAACCCGCCCTCCAGCGGGATGTCCGCCGCCTGCCAGCCGCGGTCGGCCGGGAAGCCGGCGATCGCGTCGTGGCCGCCGGCGACGAGGTCCCACAGGTCCTCCGGGGTGGAGACCCCGCCGGGCAGGCGGCACGACATCGCGACGATCGCGATGGGTTCGGAAGCCCTGTCCTCGACGTCCTTCAGGCGCTTGCGCGCGTCCCGCAGGTCGGCGGTGGCACGCTTCAGGTACTCGAGGTACTTGTCCTCATTCGCCACGTGGTCATCTCCTCGGGCAGCGGCGTCGGTCACGTGGGTCATGACAGCTCGTTGTCGAGCAGGTCGAAGAGCTCGTCGGCGGTCACGGAGGCGAGGTCGTCCTCGGCCACTTCCGTGGCGGCCCCCGTGTCCCATTCGGCGAGCAGGGACCGCAGCCGATCGGCCACCTGCTGTCGTCCGGTGTCGTCCAGGGCGGCCGTCGCGAGCGCGGCGGCCAGCCGGTCCAGTTCGGTGTGCACCGGCGTCGCCGCGTCCTCGACGGGCACGACCGTGCCGAGGTGCTGGGCGAGCGCGTTCGGTGACGGGTAGTCGAAGATCAGCGTGGCCGGCAGGCGCACCCCGATCGCCGCGCTGACCTGGTTGCGGAACTCGACGGCGGTGAGCGAGTCGAAGCCCAGCTCCAGGAAGCCCCTGCCGGGTTCGACCGCCGTGTGGGAGTCGTAGCCGAGCACCGCGGCGGCGTGGCCGCGCACCAGGTCGAGCAGGGCCTTGTCGCGGTCGGCACCGGTCAGTCCGGCGAGCTTGCTGACCGCCGCCCCCTCGCTGACCGCTTCCGCGGCCCTGCGGGCGGGCATGCGGACCAGGCCGCGCAGCAACGGAGCGAGCGTCCCGGCCGTGGCCTGCGTGCGCAGCACCGCGGTGTCCAGCTTGATCGGCACCAGTCCGGCGAGGTCGTGTCCGAGTGCGACGTCGAACAGCGCCAGGCCCTCCTCCGGGCTGAGCGGTGCGACACCGGCGCGGGCCATGCGCTGGAGGTCGGCGTCGGTGAGACCGCCGCCCATGCCGTCAGCGGTGCCCCACAGGCCCCACGCGACCGAGGTGGCGGGCAGTCCGGCCGCCCTCCTGCGCTGGGCCAGCGCGTCGAGGTAGGCGTTCGCCGCGGCGTAGTTGCCCTGGCCCGCGGCGCCGAAGACGCCACCGGTCGAGGAGAACAGGACGAACGCGGCGAGGTCCAGGTCGCGGGTCAGCTCGTGCAACGTCTGCGCGGCGTCGACCTTCGGCGCCAGGACGCGGTCGAACTGCTCCGCGGTGAGCGAGGTGATCGTGCCGTCGTCCAGCACACCGGCGGTGTGCACGACGGCGGTCAGGGGGTGCTCGGCAGGGATCGCGTCGAGCAGCCCGGCCAGCGCGGCGCGGTCGGCGACGTCGCAGGCGACGAAGTCCACCTCGGCACCGCCCGCCACCAGTCGGTCGCGCAGGTCCTCTGCGCCGGGGGCGGCGAGGCCACGCCTGCTGGTGAGGACCAGGTGGCGCACCCCGCGCTGGGTGACGAGGTGCTCGGCCACCAGCCCGCCGAGCGTGCCCGTGGCGCCCGTGACCAGCACGGTTCCGTTCGGGTCGAGCGCGGCCGGGTGCTCCGCCGCGGCCGCCTTGGCGAGCCTCGGCGCGAACGCGGTTCCGTCGCGCAGCGCCACTTCCTGCTCGCCGGCGGCGAGTGCGGCGGCGAGCGCCCGGTAGGAGCTCTCCGCCTCGTCGAGGTCGACGAGCCCGAACCGGCCGGGGTTCTCGGCCTGGGCCGAGCGGACCAGGCCGCGCACGGCGGCACCGGCGAGGTCCGCGACGTCGTCGCCTGCGTTGACCGCGACCGCGTTCCTGGTGACCAGCACCAGGTGCGACTCGTGTCCTTCGGCGAGCCACGTGCGGAGCCGGTCGAGCACGGCGGCCGTGGCGGTGCGGACCGAACCGTCCTGGTGGGCCACGCAGGAGGCGAAGACCACGTCGGCGTCGGCGGCGGGCACCAGGTGGACTCCTGCGGCTTCGAGGCCCGCGCCCACTTTCAGCTCGTCGTCGCCGAGCACGGCGTACGTGACGCCGGGCTCGGGGGTGCCGGGCGTGACCGCGGTCCACTCGACCCGGTACAGCGACTCCAGGTGCTGTGCCGGACCGGCGAGCTGGTCGGCCGAGATCGCCCGCAGGGCGAGGGATTCCACCGACGCGACCGGGGCTCCGGTGCCGTCGGCGAGCTGGATGGCGACGGACTCACCCGTCGCGGTCAGCCTGACCCGCACCGACTTGGCGCCCGTGGAGTGCAGCCGGACCCCGCGCCAGGCGAACGGCAGGAGCGCGCCGCCGGAGAGGAGGCCGCCCGCGCCGATGCCGTGCAGCGTGGCGTCGAGCAGGGCCGGGTGGACGCCGAAGCCGTCGGTGTCCGCGGCGGAGGGCAGCGAGACCTCGGCGAAGACGTCGTCACCGCTCCGCCAGGCCGCGTTCAGGCCCTGGAACAGCGGCCCGTAGCCGAAGCCGGCGTCCGCGAACCCGTCGTAGACGTCCGTCACGTCGATCTGCTCGGCGCCGGCGGGCGGCCACTGGGTCAGCTCGAAGTCCGCGTCCTGCGACTCCGTCAGCGCACCGGTGGCGTGCCGCGTCCACTGCTCGTCGTCCACGCGGCTGTGCACGGTGATCGGCCGCACGCCCGACTCGGGAGCGCCGACCACGACCTGCAGCTGGACCGACCCGGTCCGCGGCAGCACCAGCGGCGCCTGCAGCGTCAGCTCGTCCAGGGTGCCGCAGCCGACCTGCTCACCGGCGTGCAGCGCCAGTTCCACGAAAGCCGTGCCGGGCAACAGGATCGAGTCGAAGACCTCGTGCTCGGCGAGCCACGGGTGTGTCTCAGGCGAGAGCCTGCCGGTGAAGAGGAACCCGTCGGAGTCCACCAGCGGCACGGCGGCGCCGAGCAGCGGGTGGTCCGCCGCGTCCAGTCCGGCGGACGAGACGTCGATCAGGACGCCCGCGTCCTCCAGCCAGTAGCGGGAGGTCTGGAACGCGTAGGTGGGCAGCGCGACTCGCTGGGTGGCGCGACCGGCGAAGAACGCCTTCCAGTCCACGGACGTGCCGCGCACGTGCAGCTCACCGAGTGCGGTGGTGAGCGCGGCGACCTCGGCGCGGTCCCGGCGCAGCACCGGCACGGCGGTCACGTCGGCCTCGGCGGCCATCGCGGTGAGGATCGCGTCCGGGCCGACCTCCAGGAACGTCGTCACGCCGCGCTCGGTGAGGGTGGTGAGCGCGTCGGCGAACCGGACCGCGTCGCGGACGTGGCGCACCCAGTACTCCGGGTCCGTCACCTCGCCCAGCATCGAGATCTTCGGCTCGTGGAACGTCAGACCCTCGGCGACCGCGCGGAACTCGGCCAGCATCGGGTCCATCAACGGCGAGTGGAACGCGTGCGAGACGCGCAACCTCTTGGTCTGGCAACCCTGCTCGGCCAGCTGACCCGCCACCGCGAGGACCGCGTCCTCGTCGCCGGCGACCACGACGGACTTCGGCCCGTTGACCGCGGCGATGGAGACGCCGTCGGTCAGCAGCGGCAGCACGTCGGACTCGGCCGCACGAACGGAGATCATCAGGCCACCGGGCGGCAGCGCCTGCATGAGCCGGGCGCGGGCACCGACGAGCGTCGTCGCGTCGTCCAGCGAGAGCACCCCGGCCACGTGGGCCGCGGCGAGCTCGCCGATCGAGTGACCCGCCAGGAAGTCGGCGCGGACGCCCCAGCTCTCCAGCAGGCGGTAGAGCGCGACCTCGACGGCGAACAGCGCGGGCTGCGTCATCTCGGTGCGGTCCAGCGCTTCCGCGTCGATGCCGAACACGACGTCCCGCACCGGCACGGAGAACCGGTCGCACACCGAGTCGAACGCCTCGGCGAACACGGGGAACGCGTCGTAGAGCTCGCGGCCCATGCCGAGGCGCTGGCTGCCCTGACCGGTGAACAGGAACGCGACCTTGCCCGCGTCCCCGTCGATGCCGGTCGTGGCGTCGAACGCGCTGAGCTTGTCCAGCAGCTCGATCCGGGACCCGGCGACGACGACCGCGCGGTGCTCCAGTGCCGCGCGGTGCGTCGCGAGGGTGCCAGCGGCGGCGACCAGGTCGAGGTCCGGGTTCGCCAGCACGTGGTCGTGCAGCTGGACCGCCTGTGCCTTCAGGGCTTCCTCGCCGCGCGCCGACAGCAGCACCGGGACCACCTGCTCGGTGATCGCCGGAGCGGCCGGAGCGGGCTCGGCGGGAGCCTGCTCGATGATCGCGTGGGCGTTGGTGCCGCTGATGCCGAACGACGAGACGGCGGCCCGGCGCGGGCGCCCGGTCTCCGGCCAGTCGCGCGGCTCGGTCAGCAGCTCGACGTCGCCCTCGGTCCAGTCGATGTGCGGGGACGGCGCGTCGACGTTGAGGGTCTTCGGCAGCACGCCGTGGCGCATCGCCTCGACCATCTTGATCACGCCCGCGACACCCGCGGCGGCCTGGGTGTGGCCGATGTTGGACTTGATCGAGCCGAGCCACAGCGGCTCGTCGCCGGCGCGCTCCTGGCCGTAGGTGGCCAGCAGGGCCTGTGCCTCGATCGGGTCGCCCAGCGTGGTGCCGGTGCCGTGCGCCTCGACGGCGTCCACTTCGGACGCCCCGAGCCGCGCGTTCGCCAGCGCCTGGCGGATGACCCGCTGCTGCGAGGGACCGTTGGGGGCGGTGAGGCCGTTGGACGCGCCGTCCTGGTTCACGGCGGTGCCGCGCACGATGGCGAGCACCGGGTGGCCGTTGCGGCGGGCGTCGGACAGGCGCTCGACGAGCAGCAGACCGGCGCCCTCGCCCCAGGCCGTGCCGTCGGCGCCGGCGGCGAACGACTTGACCCTGCCGTCGGCGGCCAGGCCGCGCTGACGGGCGAACGAGGTGAACGTGCCGGGCGACGGCATCACCGTGACGCCACCGGCCAGCGCGAGGTCGCACTCTCCGCTGCGCAGCGCCTGCACCGCGAGGTGCAGTGCCACCAACGAAGAAGAGCACGCGGTGTCGACCGTGACGGCCGGGCCTTCCAGCCCGAACGTGTAGGCGACGCGGCCGGAGACGACGCTGGCGGAGTTGCCGGTACCGACGAAGCCCTCCACCTCCGCCGGGATCATCGCGAGCCGCGAGGCGTAGTCGTAGTACATGACGCCGGCGAAGACACCGGTCTTGCTGCCGCGCACGGCCGTCGGGTCGATGCCCGCCCGCTCGAAGGTCTCCCACGCGGTCTCCAGCAGCAGGCGCTGCTGGGGGTCGGTGGCGATCGCCTCACGCGGGCCCATCCCGAAGAACGCCGGGTCGAACTGCGCGGCGTCGTGCAGGAAGCCGCCTTCGCGGGCGTAGGTCGTGCCGGGGACGTCGGCGTCGTCGTCGAACAGGTTCTCCAGGTCCCAACCGCGGTCGGCCGGGAACGGCGAGATGCCGTCGCGGCCGTCCATCACCAGGTCCCACAGCTGTTCCGGGGTGCGCACGCCGCCGGGGTAGCGGCAGCTCATCGCGACGATCGCGATGGGCTCGTCGTCGACGACCTTGGCCGCGCGGACCTCGACGGCCGGGGTGTCGTCGGCGCCGAACATCTCGGCGACCAGGTGGTCGGCCAGCACAGCGGAGTTCGGGTAGTCGAAGACCAGCGTGGCGGGCAGGCGCATCCCGGTGACGGCGTTGAGGCCGTTGCGGAGCTCGACCGCGGTGAGCGAGTCGAAGCCCAGTTCCTTGAACGCCCTGGCGGCCGGCACGGCGTCCGGCGAGTCGTAGCCGAGCACGGCCGCGACCTGCGTGCGGACCAGGTCGAGCACGGCCTCGGCGCGCTGCGGTCCGGCCAGTTCGGCCAGGCCGAGGCGGGCGGCGGAGTCGGCGGCCCGCGCGGCCCGGCGGGCCGGGCGGACGAGACCCTGCAGGATCGTCGGGACCGTCGGGTAGGTGCGCAGCACCGCGAGGTCCAGGCGCACCGGCACGAGGCAGGCCTCGCCGGTGGCCAGCGCGGCGTCGAACAGCGCCAGGCCGTCCACAGTGGACAGCGTGCCGATGCCGCCTCGCCCGGCGCGGTCGGTGGCCATGCCGGTGTCGGTCTGCCACAGGCCCCACGCGAGCGAGGTGGCGGCGAGGCCTTGGGCCCGGCGGTGCTGGGCGAGGCCGTCGAGGTAGGCGTTGGCGGCGGCGTAGTTCGCCTGGCCCGCCGTGCCGTAGGTGCCGGAGAGCGAGGAGAACAGCACGAACATCGCCAGGTCGTCGCCGGTCAGCTCGTGCAGGTGGCGGGCGGCCACGGCCTTGGGCAGGGCCACCGCGTCCAGCCGCTCGGGGGTGAGCGCCTCGAACGTGCCGTCGTCCAGGACACCCGCGGTGTGCACGACACCGGTCAGCGGGTGCTCGGCGGGCACGGCCGCGAGCAGCCGTTCGACGGCGGCGCGGTCGGCGACGTCGCAGGCCGCGAACGTCGTCGTGGCGCCGAGTTCGAGCAGCTCGGTGGCCAGCTCGGTGGCACCGGGCGCGTCCACGCCGCGCCTGCTGACGAGCAGCAGGTTCGTGACGCCGTACTCGGTCACCAGGTGCTTGGCGACGAGGCCGCCCAGGGCGCCGGTGGCGCCGGTGATCAGGACGGTGCCGGCCGGGTCGAGCTCCGGCTGTGCCTGCGCGGGCTCGGTGACCCGGGCCAGGCGCGGCACGGAGACGGTCCCGGCGCGCAGGGCCAGCTGCGGCGTGCCGTCGGCCAGGGCGGCCGGCAGCGCGGTACGCGACTCGGCCGTGCCGTCGAGGTCGGCGAGCACGAACCGGTCGGGGTTCTCGGTCTGGGCCGAGCGGACCAGGCCCCACACCGAGGACGCGGCCGGGTCGGTGACGTCCTCCCCCGCCGTCGTGGCGACGGCTCCGGTGGTGGCGAACACGAGCTTGCTCTGCGCGAAGCGGTCGTCCGCGAGCCAGGTCTGGGCCAGCGCGAGCGCCTGCCGTGCGTCGGTGGCCTGCACCACCACGGCTTCCGGCACGTCGGTCAGGGTCTGAAGGTCCTCAACGGACACGATGTCGAGCGTGGAGATCGGCTCGGCGTCGACCGAGACCGTCCGCCACTCGACGCGGAACAGCGAGTCGTTGTGCGACTTGGTGTTCACCGCGTCGGCGGACACCTCGCGCAGGACCAGCGACTCGACGTGCGCGACCGGTGCGCCGGTCTGGTCGGCCACCGCGAGGGTGATGCCCTCACCCTGACCGCGCGACAGCTTGACGCGCAGGGCGGTGGCGCCGACCGCGTGCAGCGAGACGCCGGACCAGGCGAACGGGATGCGCGCCTTGTCGCCGCCGGGCAGCAGCCCGCCGAACCGGGTGGCGTGCAGCGCGGCGTCGAGCAGGGCCGGGTGCAGGTCGAAGCCGGTGCCCTCGGTGGGCAGCGCGACCTCGGCGTACACCTCGTCGCCCGCGACCCAGACGCCGGTCAGGCCCTGGAACGCCGGGCCGTAGCCGTAGCCCGAGTCGGCCATCGACTCGTAGAAGCCGGTCAGGTCAACCGTTTCGCCGGCGGGCGGCCACTCGGTGAGGCTGGTCCGCGCACCGTCGCCGGTGGCGAGCGAGCCGCTCGCGTGCCGGGTCCACGGGCCGTCCGCGACGCTGGAGTGGACCTGCAGCGACCGGCGGCCGTGCTCGTCGGCGGCACCGACGGTGAGCTGGATCGCGACGTCGCCGTCGACGGTCAGCGGGGCTTCGAGGGTGAGCTCCTCGAGCAGGTCGCAGCCGACCTGCTCCCCCGCGTGCAGCGCCAGTTCGACGAACGCGGTGCCGGGCACCAGGACCGAGCCGAGCACGACGTGGTCGGCGAGCCACGGCTGGGAGGTCGTCGACAGACGGCCGGTGAGGACGAGGCCGTCCCCCTCGGCGAGCGACAGGGCCGCGCCGAGCATCGGGTGGCCGACCTCGCGCAGGCCGATGGCCGTGACGTCGGCCCAGCCCTGCGCGGGCTGCGGCCAGAAGCTCTCGTGCTGGAAGGCGTAGGTCGGCAGCTCGACGCGGCGGGCGCCGGTACCGGTGAAGAACGCGGGCCAGTCGATCTGGATGCCCCGCACATGCAGTGAGCCGAGAGCCTTGACCAGGGTCGTCGTCTCGGGACGGTCGGCGCGCAGCGCGGGCACCAGCACGGCGTCGGTGACGCTCTCGGCACCCATCGCGGTGAGCACCGCGTCCGGGCCCAGCTCCAGGAACGTCGACACACCACGGTTTTCGAGGTCCTGCACGGTGGCCGCGAACCGCACGGCCTCCCGGACGTGGCGGACCCAGTGCTCGGGGTTCGTGACGTCGCCGAGCATCCCGATCTTCGGCTCACTGAACGTCAGCTTCGAGACCACAGAACGGAAGTCATCGAGCATCGGGTCCATCAACGGCGAGTGGAACGCGTGCGACACGCTGAGCCGCTTGGACTTCCGGTCGCCGAACTGCGCGACGACCTGCTGCACGGCGTCCTCGTCACCCGCGATGACGACCGAGGTGGGCCCGTTGATCGCGGCGATCGACACCAGCCCACCCAGGTGAGGCGTGACCTCGTCCTCAGTGGCCTGCAGGGCGACCATCGCACCACCGGACGGCAACGCCTGCATGAGCCGGCCGCGGGCCTCGACGAGCTTGGTGGCGTCTTCGAGCGACAGCACCCCGGCGACGTGCGCCGCGGCCAGCTCGCCGATCGAGTGGCCCGCCACGAAGTCCGGGCGGACACCCCACGACTCGGCCAGCCGGAACAACGCGACCTCGATCGCGAACAACGCGGGCTGGGTGAGTCCGGTCTGGTTCAGCGCAGTGCCGTCGATGCCGAACACGGTCTCGGCGACCGGCACCTCGAAATGCGCGCAGACCGCGTCGAACGCGTCGGCGAACGCGGGGTACGCGTCGTAGAGCTCGCGGCCCATGCCGAGCCGCTGGCTGCCCTGGCCGGTGAACAGCACGGCCAGCCTGCCCTCAGAGGCCTCGCCGCGCACCAGGTTCGCGTCCTGGGTGCCGCCGGCCAGCGCGGTCAGGCCGCGCACGAGGTCGTCGCGGTCGGTGCCGACCACGGCCGCGCCGTGCTCCAGCCGAGCGCGGGTGGTGGCCGCGGAGAACGCGAGGTCGGTCAGGTCGGCGACGGTGCCCTCGAGGTGGCCGAGAAGGCGTTCGGCCTGCTCCGCCAACGCCTGCGGGGTCTTCGCCGACAGCACCACCGGCAGCACCGGCGACTCGGTCCGCTCGGTCTGCTCGACCTCGACGGACGGGGCCTGCTCGATGATCGTGTGGGCGTTGGTGCCGCTGATGCCGAACGACGACACGGCGGCGCGGCGCGGACGGCCGGTCTCCGGCCAGTCACGGGCCTCCGTCAGCAGCTCCACCGCGCCGGAGGTCCAGTCGACCTTGGGGGTGGGCGTGTCGACGTGCAGCGTCTTGGGGGCGACGCCGTGCCGGATCGCCATGACCATCTTGATGATGCCGCCGACACCGGCCGCCGACTGGGCGTGGCCGATGTTGGACTTGAGCGAGCCGAGCAGCAGCGGGATCTCGCGGTCCTGGCCGTAGGTGGCGAGCACGGCCTGCGCCTCGATCGGGTCACCGAGAACGGTGCCCGTGCCGTGCGCCTCGACCACGTCGACGTCCGAAGTGGACAGACCGGCGTTCGCGAGCGCCTGGCGGATCACGCGTTGCTGCGCCGGGCCGTTCGGGGCGGTCAGGCCGTTGGACGCGCCGTCCTGGTTGATCGCGCTGCCGCGGACCACGGCGAGGACCTGGTGGCCGTTGCGCTGGGCGTCCGAGAGCCGCTCCACGAGGAGCATGCCGACGCCCTCGCCCCAGCCGGTGCCGTCCGCGGACTCCGCGAACGCCTTGCAGCGGCCGTCGGTCGAGAGGCCGCGCTGGCGGGAGAACTCGATGAACGTGCCGGGCGTGGACATGATCGTCACGCCACCGGCCAGCGCCATCGTGCACTCGCCGCTGCGCAGTGCCTGGGCCGCGAGGTGCAGTGCCACCAACGAAGAGGAGCAAGCGGTGTCGACCGTGACGGCCGGGCCCTCCAGCCCGAACGTGTAGGCGACGCGGCCGGAGTGGACGCTGGTGATGTTGCCGGTGCCGAGGTAGCCCTCGACGTTGTCGCCGCCCGCGACGAGCAGCGCGGAGTAGTCCTGGTGCGCGGTGCCGGCGAAGACGCCGATCTGCTCACCGCGCAACGAGGTGGGGTCGATGCCCGCGCGTTCGAAGGCCTCCCACGAGGTCTCCAGCAGCATGCGCTGCTGGGGGTCCATCGCCAGCGCCTCACGCGGGTTGATGCCGAAGAACGCCGGGTCGAACCGGCTGATGCCGTCCAGGAAGCCGCCTTCGACGACGTAGGACGAACCCTTGCTGTCCGGGTCCTCGTCGAAGAGCGCGCCCGCGTCCCAGCCGCGGTCGGACGGGAACGGCGAGATCGCGTCCCGGCCTTCGGCGACGAGCTGCCAGAGCTGCTCGGGCGTGGCCACCCCACCGGGGAAGCGGCAGGACATCGCGACGATCGCGATCGGCTCGTCGTCCACCGGCGTGTTCGCCGTGACGACCGCGCGGCTCGCGCTCGCGCCGCCCAGTTCGCCGTCGAGGTACTCGGCGAGCGCGGCCGGGCTCGGGTAGTCGAACGCGAGCGTGGCGGGCAGGGCCAGACCGGTCTCGGCGGTGAGCCGGTTGCGCAGCTCCACCGCGGTCAGCGAGTCGAAGCCCAGCTCGCGGAACGAGCGGGTGCTCGACACGTCGTCGGCGGAGGCGTAGCCGCAGACCAGCGCGGCCTGGGTGCGCACGAGCTCCAGCAGGGCGCGCGCCCGGTCCTGGGCGGACAGGCCGGCGAACGCGTTGTTCTGCGCCACCTCGGCCGGTGCGGTCTGCTCCAGCGCCGCCTGGACCTCGGGCAGGTCGCCGATCAGCGGGCTGGGCCGCAGCGTGGTGAAGATCTGGCCGAACTTGGCCCAGTCGATGTCCGCGACGGCCACGACGGTGTCGTCGTGCCGGATCGCCTGACGCAACGCGGTGAGCGCGGAGTCCGGGTTCATCGGCGTGACGCCGCGGCGGCGCAGCTGCTCCCCCGCCTCGCCGTCGGCCATGCCGCCGTCGGCCCAGGCGCCCCAGCCGACCGACAGCGCGGTCAGGCCGCGGGAGCGGCGGGCCGACGCGAGGGCGTCGAGGTAGGCGTTCGCGGCGGCGTAGGCGGACTGGCCGCCACTGCCCCACGTGCCGGCGATCGAGGAGAACAGCACGAACGCGTCGACCTCGCCGACGAGCTCGTCGAGGTGGCGTGCGCCGTCGACCTTCGGGGCCAGCAGCGCGGCGAAGTCCGCGTGGTCGTACTCGGCGATCGGCGTGAAGTGTTCGGCGCCCGCGGCGTGGATCACGGCGTTGGGCGGGTACTGCGCCACGAGGGCGGCCACGGAGTCGCGGTCGGCCACGTCGCACGCGGCCAGCGTGACCCGGACACCTCGCTGTTCGAGCGCGGCGGCCAGCTCGGTCGCGCCGGGCGCGTCCGCGCCGCGGCGGGAGGTGAGCACCAGATGCTCGGCGCCCGCCTCGGCGAGCCAGTGGGCGACCCGTGCGCCGAGCGCGCCGGTGCCGCCGGTGACGAGCACGGTGCCGCGCGGGGCGAAAGCTCCCGCGTCGTCGGCGATCCGGGCGTGGGCGAGACGGCGGGCGAAGACGCCGGTGGCGCGCAGGGCGACCTGGTCCTCGGTGCCCGCGAGCACGGCGGCGAGCCGCTCGTACCCGCGCTGGTCCAGCTCCTCCGGCAGGTCGACCAGACCGCCCCAGCGGTCCGGGTGCTCCAGGCCGGCGACCAGGCCGAGGCCCCAGATGGTGGCCTGGTCCGGTGCGGTGACCACGTCGGTGCGGCCGGTCGCGACGGCGCCGCGGGTCGTGCACCACAGCGGCGCGGTGAGGCCGGCGTCGCTGTGCGCCTGCACCAGTGCGAGCACCTCGGCGACGTCCGTGCTGGTGGAGAGCACGCCGTCGATGGCGCCGACGTTCTCCAGCGTGGTCTTCAGCTCCGCGCGGTCGGCCGAGGCCTCGACGCGGACGATCTCGACGCCGGGCAGGGCGAGTTCCCGCGGCCCGACGACCAGCCAGCGGCCGGTGGCGGTGGCGGTCCCGGCCTGCACGTGCCGCCACTCGACCTGGTAGCGCCAGCCCTCCACAGTGGACTCGGCACGGCGGCTCCTGCGCCACTGCGCCAGGGCCGGGACGATGCCGCCGACCTCGTCGACGTTGAGCGACAACGACTTCGCGAACGACTCCAGGTCCTCGCGGTCGACCGTCTCCCAGAACCGGGCCTCGAGGTCGTCGACCCCGGCGGCCACGACCGGCCGCTCCAGCCAGTACTGCTGGTGCTGGAACGCGTAGGTGGGCAGGTCGACGCGGCGGGCGCCGGTGCCGGCGAAGAACCCGGCCCAGTCGACGCGGACGCCGCGGGCGTGCAGCGCGCCGAGGGCGGTCACGATCGCCTTGGCCTCCGGGCGGTCCCTGCGCAGACCCGCGACCAGCTTCGCGTCCTTGACGCTGTCCGCGGCCATGGCGGTCAGCACGCCGTCGGGGCCGATCTCCAGGAAGGTCTTCACGCCCTGGGCTTCCAGGGCGGTCACGGCGTCGGCGAACCGGACGGTGCCCCGGACATGGCGCACCCAGTACTCCGCGTCCGTCACGTCACCGCGCATCGAGATCTTGGGCTCGTTGAACGTCAGCTTCGAGACCACCGCGCGGAAGTCGTCGAGCATCGGGTCCATCAACGGCGAGTGGAACGCGTGCGAGACGTTGAGCTGCTTGGACTTGCGGTCCGGGAAGCGCGCGACGATCTGCCGCACGGCCTCTTCGTCACCCGCGACGACCACGGACGACGGCCCGTTGATCGCCGCCAGCGACACCAGGTCACCCAAGTGAGGCGTGACCTCGTCCTCGGTGGCCTGCAGGGCGATCATCACGCCACCCTCGGGCAGCGCCTGCATGAGCCGGGCGCGGGCGTTGATCAACGTGGCCGCGTCTTCCAGCGACAGCACTCCGGCCACGTGCGCGGCCGCGATCTCGCCGATGGAGTGCCCCGCCAGGAAGTCCGGCTTGACGCCCCACGACTCGACGAGCCGGTACAAAGCCACTTCCAGCGCGAAGATCGCCGGCTGCGCGAACTCCGTGCGGTCCAACTGGTCGTCCTGGATGTCAACCAGAGCGGCGACCTCGTCGAACGCCTTGGCGAACACCGGGTACGCGGCGTGCAGCTCACGACCCATCCCGGAACGCTGGCTGCCCTGCCCCGTGAAGAGGAACGCGAGCCTGCCGGGCACGACCGCGTCCTGAATCTCCAGGGTGTGCAGGTCGGCGTGGTCGGTGGCGAGGACGACCGCGCGGTGCTCCAGGTGCGCGCGGGTGGTGGCGGCGGAGAACGCGAGGTCGGTCAGGTCGACGTCGGTGCGGGACGCCAGGTTCGCGGCCTGGTCGCGCAGTGCGCCGGGCGTCTTGGCCGACAGCACCACCGGGGTGACCGGCGGCGCGACGCGAGGTGCGGCGACCGTCTTCTCGGCGGGCGCCTGTTCGATGATCGTGTGCGCGTTGGTGCCGCCGATGCCGAACGACGACACACCGGCACGGCGCGGACGTCCGGTCGACGGCCAGTCCTGCTGCTCGGTGATCAGCTCGACGGAGCCGGCGGTCCAGTCGACGTGCGGCGACGGCGCGTCCGTGTGCAGCGTCTTGGGCAGCACGCCGTGCTGCATCGCGAGCACCATCTTGATGACGCCCGCGGCACCCGCGGCGGCCTGCGTGTGGCCGAGGTTCGACTTGAGCGCGCCGAGCAGCAGCGGGGTCTCGCGGTCCTGGCCGTAGGTGGCGAGCAGCGCCTGCGCCTCGATCGGGTCGCCCAGCTTCGTGCCGGTGCCGTGCGCCTCGACCACGTCGACGTCCGAAGTGGACAGACCGGCGTCGGTGAGCGCCTGGCGGATCACGCGTTGCTGCGACGGGCCGTTCGGTGCGGTGAGGCCGTTGGACGCGCCGTCCTGGTTGACCGCGGTGCCGCGGACCACGGCGAGGACCTGGTGGCCGTTGCGGCGGGCGTCGGAGAGGCGCTCGACGAGCAGCAGGCCGACGCCTTCGGACCAGGTCGTGCCGTCGGCCGCGGCGGCGAACGGCTTGCACCGGCCGTCGGGGGCCATGCCGCCCTGGCTCGCGAAGTCGACGAACACGCCGGGCGTCGCCATCACCGCGACGCCGCCGACCAGGGCCATGTCGCACTCGCCGGCGCGCAGTGCGCGGACGGCCATGTGCAGTGCCACCAGCGAGGAGGAGCACGCGGTGTCGATGGTGACCGCGGGGCCTTCCAGGCCGAACGTGTAGGAGATGCGGCCGGACGCCACGCTGCCGGAGTTGCCGGTGCTGAGGTAGCCCGACACCTCCTCGGGGATCGTGGTGAGCCCGTTGACGTAGTCGTGGTACATCAGTCCGGTGTAGACACCCGTGCGGCTGCCGCGCAGCGTCGCCGGGTCGATGCCCGCGCGCTCGAACGTCTCGTAGGACACCTCCAGCAGCTGGCGCTGCTGCGGGTCCATCGCGAGGGCCTCGCGCGGCGTGATGCCGAAGAAGGACGAGTCGAACTCGCTGGCGTTGTGCAGGAAGCCGCCCTCGTCGGAGTCCGTGACGAGGCGCAGCAGGTCGATGTCCCAGCCGCGGTCGGTCGGGAACGGCGAGATGGCATCGACGCCGTCGGTCATCACCCGCCACAGGTCCTCCGGCGAGGCGATGCCGCCGGGGAAGCGGCAGGCCATGGACACGATCGCCATCGGCTCGTCGGTGGTGGCGCGGGCGGTCGTGGCGACCACCTCGGGCGCGGTGCCGAGCAGCTCACCGCAGAGGAACTCGGTCAGCACGGCGGCGGTCGGGTAGTCGAACACCAGCGTCGCGGGCAGCTTGAGGCCGGTCGCGGCGCCCAGCTGGTTGCGCAGCTCGACCGCGGTCAGCGAGTCGAAGCCGAGCTCCTTGAACGCCCGGTCCGGGGCCACGTCGGCGGGCGACGAGTAGCCGAGCACGGCGGCGACGTAGGCGCAGACGATCTCCAGCACCTCGGAGACGCGCTCCTCGGCGGGCAGCGCCATGATCCGGCCGACCAGGCCGGCCACGGCCGCCTCGTCGGCGGCGCGGGCGCGACGGCGGGTCGGCGTGCGGACCAGGCCGCGCCACAACCGCGGCACCGTGCCGTCGCCCGCGCGCAACGCGCTGAGCGTGACGCGGACGGGCAGCAGGAGCTCGTGGCCGGTACCGAGGGCCGCGTCGAACAGGGCCAGGCCCTCGTCGTCGGTCAGCGCGTGGAAGCCGCCGCGGGCCAGGCGTTCCTGACCGCCGGTGCCCATCGCGGCGGACAGCCCGCTCGCGCGCTCCCACAGGCCCCAGGCCAGCGAGGTGGCGGGGCGACCGGTCGCGCGGCGGTGCGCGGTCAGGGCGTCGAGGAACGCGTTGGCGGCGGCGTAGTTGCCCTGGCCGGGCGAGCCGAGCACGCCCGCGGCCGAGGAGAAGCTGACGAACAGCGCGAGGTCGTCGCCGGAGGTGAGCTCGTGCAGGTGCCACGCGGCGTCGGCCTTGGGCGCCAGCACGGCGTCGATCCGCTCGGGCGTGAGCGAGGCCAGAATCCCGTCGTCCAGGACACCGGCGGCGTGCACGACACCGGTGAGCGGGCGTTCCTGCCGGATGCCGTCCAGCACGGCGGCCAGTGCGTCGCGGTCGGCCGCGTCGCAGGCCACGACGTACGCGTCGGCACCGAGTTCGGTCAGTTCGGCGACCAGGTCGAGGGCGCCGGCGGCGGCGTTGCCCTGGCGCGAGGTCAGCACCAGGTGGCGCACGCCGTGCTCGGTGACGAGGTGCTTGGCGATCAGGCCGCCCAGCACGCCGGTGCCGCCGGTGACGAGCACCGCGCCCTCGGGGTCGAGCGCCGGACGGTCCACGACGGACGTGGGCTTGGCGAGCCGGGGCGCGGAGACCTCGCCGTCGCGGATCACCAGTTCGGACTCGTCGGCGGCCAGCGCGGTGGTCAGCGCGGCCTCGGAGGTGGCCAGGCCGTCGGTGTCGACCAGCACGAACCGGCCGGGGTTCTCGGACTGCGCCGAGCGCACCAGGCCGCGGGCCGTGGCGGCGGCGAGGTCGGTGACGTCCTCGCCGGGCAGGGCGACCGCGCCGGTCGTGACGAGCACGAGACGCTCGTCGTGGTCACCGGAAAGCCAGTCCTGCAAGGTCTGCAGCACGGAGTGGGTGGTGGCGTGCACGGCTTCCAGGCCGGTGCCGCCCTGGATCGTCTGCAAGACGAACTCACCGGCGTCGTCGCCGCCGGCGGGCACGGGCACCCAGGTGAGCTGGAACAGCGCGTCCGGTGCGGTGACGCGGAGCTGGTCGGCCGAGATCGGCCGCAGCACCAGCGAACCGACGGCCGCGGTCGTCTGCCCGTTGCCGTCGGCCACCAGCAGCGACACCGCGTCGGTGCCCGCCCTGGTCATCCGGACCCGCACCGAGGTGGCGCCGGTGGCGAGCAGCTCCACGTCGTTCCACGAGAACGGCAGGTAGGGGCCTTCGGCGGAACCGAGGAAACCGCTGTGCGCGAGGGAGTGCAGCGCCGCGTCGAGCAGCGCGGGGTGCAGGCCGAAGCCGTCGACGTCGGTGCCCTCGGGCAGCTCGGCCTCGGCGTAGACGGTCTCGCCGTCCCGCCAGACCGCGCGCAGGCCCTGGAACACCGGGCCGTAGTGCAGGCCGGCGGCGGCGAGCGCGTCGTACGAGCCGGTGAGGTCGACCTCTTCGGCGTTCGCGGGCGGCCACTCGGTCAGAGCGTCGACGGCGGAGGAAGAAGCCGGGGCCAGCACACCGGAGGCGTGCCGGGTCCAGGTGCCGTCGTCGGGACGGCTGGAGACGGTGAACGTCCGGCGGCCGGACTGGTCGGCCTCGGCGACGGCGAGCTGCAGCTGGACGCCGCCGTGCGCGGGGAGCACCAGCGGGGCGCGCAGGGTCAGCTCGTCGAGCGACGCGCAGCCGACGTGGTCGCCCGCGCGGATCGCGAGGTCGACGAAAGCCGTGCCGGGCACGAAGATCAGGCCGGACACGACGTGGTCGGCGAGCCACGGGTGGGTGCTCGCCGAGATGCGGCCGGTGAACAGCACACCGCCGTCGTCGGGCAGCTCGACCACCGCGCCGAACAGGGGGTGGTCGGCCTCGCCGAGGCCGGCGGAGGTCACGTCGACGACGGCCACGCCGTCGGCCGTCAGCCAGTAGCGGCGGCGCTGGAAGGCGTAGGTGGGCAACGAGATCCGGCGCGCGCTCGGCAGCAACGAAGCCCAGTCGACCGGAAGGCCGCGGACGTACGCCTGCGCCACCGAGTTCAGCAGCCGGGGCAGGCCGCCCTCGTCCCGGCGCAGCGACCCGGCCACGACGGCCTCGACGCCCGCGTCCTCCACGATGTCCTGCACGGACATGGTGAGCACCGGGTGCGGGCTCATCTCCAGGAAGAACCGGTGGCCACTCGCGACGAGCGTGCGCACGCCCTGCTCGAACTCGACCGTCTCGCGCAGGTTGGTGTACCAGTACTCGGCGCCCAGCTCGGTGCCGTCGACCAGCTGTCCGGTGACCGTGGAGCAGAAGGGGATCTCCCCCGCGACGGGCATGACCGGCGCGAGAGCCGCGGCCATCTCGTCGCGGACGACCTCGACCTGGGCGGAGTGCGAGGGGTAGTCGATCGCGAGCTTGCGGGCGCGGACCTCGTCCGCCTCGCACGCGGCCAGCAGCTCGTCCAGCGCGTCGTTGTCGCCGGACACCACGGTCGCGCGCGGGCCGTTGACCGTCGCGACGGAGATCCTGCCCTCCCAGCGGGTCAGGAGTTCGCGGACCTCGGCGACCGGCAGCAGCACCGACACCATGCCGCCGACACCGGACAGCGAGTTCAACGCCTTGCCGCGCAACGCGACCACGCGGGCCGCGTCGTCCAGCGAGAGCGCTCCCGCGACGCACGCCGCGGCGATCTCACCCTGCGAGCCGCCGATCACGGTGGAGGGCGTGACGCCGAACGAGCGCCACACCTCCGCCAGCGACACCATGACCGCCCACGACGCGGACTGCACGACGTCCGCGCGTTCGAAGCCCGGCGCGCCGTCGGCCTGCCGCAGCACGCCGGTCAGCGACCAGTCCACATAGGACGAAAGCGCTTGCTCGCACTCGGCCATCCGGGTGCGGAAGACCTCGTTGGTGTCCAGCAGTTCCAGGGCCATGCCGGCCCACTGGGCGCCCTGGCCGGGGAACACGAACGCGACCTTGCCGCGCACGTCCGCGACACCCCGGACCACGCCTGCGGCCGGGTCGTCGGAGACGAGGCCGCGCAGCCCGGCGACCGGGTCGCCGCCGACGACCACGGCGCGGTGGTCGAACTGGGTGCGGCCGAGCAGGGAGAACGCGAGATCGGCCGGGTCTGCCTCGGCCGCGGTGGAGAGGAGCTGGGTGGCCTGGCCGCGCAGGGCGTCCTGGGTCTTGCCGGCGAGCACGAGCGGCACGACCGGGAGCGCGGGGCGCTCGACCGGCTCGCTGTCGGCGGGCGCCGGAGCCTGCTCGATGATGGTGTGGGCGTTGGTCCCGCTGATGCCGAACGACGACACGGCGGCACGGCGCGGCCGCCCGGTCTCCGGCCAGTCGCGGTTGCCGGTGACCAGCTCGACCGCGCCGGAGGTCCAGTCGACGTGCGAGGTCGGGTTCTCCGCGTGCAGGGTCTGCGGGACGACGCCGTTGCGGATGGCCATGACCATCTTGATGACGCCCGCGACACCGGCGGCCGCCTGCGCGTGGCCGATGTTGGACTTGAAGGAGCCCAGCAGCAACGGGATCTCGCGCTGGCGGCCGTAGGTGGCGAGCAGGGCCTGCGCCTCGATCGGGTCGCCGAGCTTGGTGCCGGTGCCGTGCGCCTCGACGACGTCCACGTCGGCCGCGGTGAGCCGGCCGCTCGACAGCGCGTCCTTGATGACGCGTTCCTGGGCGAGGCCGTTGGGGGCGCTCAGGCCGTTGGAGGCGCCGTCCTGGTTGACCGCGGAACCCCGCACGACGGCGAGGACCTCGTGGCCGTTGCGGCGCGCGTCCGACAGCTTCTCGACGAGCAGCAGGCCGACGCCCTCCGCCCAGCCGGTGCCGTCCGCGTCCTCGGAGAACGCCTTGCAGCGGCCGTCGGTGGAGAGCCCCTTCTGGCGGGAGAACTCGACGAACATGCCGGGCGTGGCCATCACCGCGACACCGCCGGCGAGCGCGAGCGAGCACTCACCGCTGCGCAGCGCCTGCATCGCGAGGTGCAGTGCGACCAGCGACGAGGAGCACGCGGTGTCGATGGTGAGCGCGGGACCTTCCAGGCCCAGCGAGTAGGAGATGCGGCCGGACGCGACACTGGTCGCGTTGCCGGTCAGCAGGTAGCCCTCGGTGCCCTCTTCTTCCTCGGAGTTCGCGGCGGCGTGGCCGTACTGGTACTGGGCCGCACCGACGAAGACGCCGGTCCTGCTGCCGCGCAACGACTCGGGGTCGATGCCCGCGTGCTCGAGCGTCTCCCACGAGGTCTCCAGCAGGATCCGCTGCTGCGGGTCCATCGCCAGCGCCTCGCGCGGGGAGATGCCGAAGAAGCCCGCGTCGAACTCGCCCGCGTCGTGCAGGAACCCGCCCGTGCCGACGTAGGAGGTGCCCGCGGCCTCCGTGTCGTCGTCCACGGTGAGGTCCCAGCCGCGGTCGGTCGGCATGCCGCCGATCGCGTCCCCGCCGCCCAGGACGAACCGGATCAGGTCGTCCGGAGAGGAGATCCCGCCCGGGAACCGGCAGCCCATGCCGACGATGGCGATGGGCTCCTGGTTGTCCCGGTCGAGCTCCCGCAGCCTGCGCTTGGCGTCGTCGAGCTCACTCGTCACCTTTCGCAGGTAGCCGAGGACCTTGTCTTCGTTGGACATGCGGGTTCGTCTCCTCTTTAACGGGCAGGCGAGGTGAGGGTGATCACGAGGAGCTGAGGTTGTTGTCGATGAAGTCGAAGAGCTCGTCGAAGCTCGCCTCGTTCAGGGCGGGCTTCGCCTCCCCCTCGTCCGCGCCGCTGTCGGTGAGCCGCGCGAGCACCTGCCGCAGGCGGCTCGCGAGCTGGTCGCGCAGCGGGTCGTCCTGGCCGACGCCGGCGAGCGCGAGGTCGAGGCGGTCGACCTCGTCGAGCAACGACGACGAAGGGCTGTCGTCGCCCGCCAGCTCGGTCCGCAGGTGCGCGGCGAGCTCGACGGCGTTGGGGTAGTTGAAGACCAGCGTGGCGGGCAGCTTGACGCCGGTCGCCGCGGCCAGCATGTTCCGGAACTCGACCGCGGACAGCGAGTCGAAGCCGAGCTCCTTGAACGCCAGCGTGGGCTTGATGTCCTGCGGTGACTCGTAGCCGAGCACGACCGCGACCTGGCCGATCACGAGGTCCAGCAGCAGTTCGTCCTGCTCGGCCTTCGTCCGGCCGGCGAGCCGCTGCGACCAGGAGGCCGGTTCCGCCGCACCGGCGGCCGCGGTTCCCCGCTTGGCCTGGGTGCGGACCAGGCCACGCAGCAACGGGTGCACCTCGCCGGCGGCGCGCAGCGTGCCGAGGTCGAGCTTGACCGGGGCGAGCACCGCGTCGTCGGTGGTGCGGGCGAGGTCGAAGAGCGCCAGGCCGTCGGCGGAAGACAGCACCGGCATGCCGGCGCGGGCCATCCGGGCGATGTCGTTGTCGGACAACGACGCGCCCATGCCGGCGGTCTGGTCCCACGGGCCCCAGGCCAGCGAGATCGCCGGGAGGCCGCGCGAACGCCGGTGCACGGCGAGCGCGTCGAGGTAGGTGTTGGCGGCGGCGTAGTTCGCCTGTCCCGCACCGCCCATGAGGCCGGACGAGGAGGAGAACACCACGAACATCGCGAGGTCGTCCTGCGCGGTCAGCTCGTGCAGGTGCGCGGCGGCGTCCGACTTCGGACCGAGCACAGTGGACAGTCGCTCGGGCGTGAGCGAACCGAGCACGCCGTCGGCCAGCACACCGGCCGCGTGCACGACACCGGTGAGCGGGTGCTCGGCCGGGATCCCCTTGAGCAGTGCGGCGACCGCCGCGTGGTCGGACACGTCGCACGCCGCGAGCTGCACGTCCGCGCCGAGCGTGGTGAGCTCCGCGGCCAGGTCGGCCGCACCGGGTGCGTCCGGGCCGCGGCGGGACGTGAGCACGAGGTGGCGGACGCCGTGGTCGATGACGAGGTGCTTGGCGACCAGCGCGCCCAGTCCCCCGGTGCCGCCGGTGACCAGCACGGTGCCCTCGGGGGCGAGCGGCGCGGGGATGGTCAGCACGACCTTGCCGACGTGCTTGGCCTGGCCGAGGTAGCGGAACGCCTCCGGTGCGCGGTGCAGGTCCCAGGTCGTGACGGGCAACGGCCTCAGAGACCCGGCGTTGAACCACTCGTAGAGCCGGTTCAGCAGCTCGCCGATCCGGTCGGGGCCGGCCTCGAACAGGTCGAACGCGGTGTAGGCGACCCCGTGCCGGCGGTCGACCTCCGCGGGGTCGCGGACGTCGGTCTTGCCCATCTCCAGGAACCGGCCGCCCTCGCCCTGCGCCACCAGGCGCATCGAGGCGTCGACGAACTCGCCGGAGAGGGCGTTGAGGACGACGTCGACGCCGTGGCCGTCCGTCGAGATGGTGAACTCGTGCTCGAAGTCCGTGGTGCGCGACGACGCGATGTGGTCGTCGGCCAGCCCGGCGGCGCGCAGCACGTCCTGCTTGCCCGTGCTCGCGGTGCCGAACACCTCGGCGCCGAGGTGCTGGGCGATCTGCGTGGCGGCCATGCCGACACCACCGGCGGCGGCGTGCACCAGGATCTTCTCGCCGGACTTCAGGCCGCCGAGGTCGTCCAGGGCGTACAGCGCGGTGAGGAACACCAGCGGCGCACCGGCGGCCTGCGTGAACGACCAGCCGTCCGGGATCGGGCAGACCTTGCGGCGGTCCGCGACCACGACGGGGGCGAACGCGGCATTGAACATGCCCATCACCCGGTCGCCGGGGGCGAGGTCGGTGACGCCCGCGCCGATCTCCGTCACGACGCCCGCGCCTTCGAGGCCCATGATCCCGGCGTCGCCGGGGTACATGCCGAGCACGTTCATGACGTCGCGGAAGTTGACGCCCGCGGCCCGGATGGCGATGCGGACCTCGCCGGCCTCCAGCGGTGCCGCGGCGGGCGGCCACGAGATGGGCGTGAGGTTGTCGACCGTGCCGGCGGTGGTGAAGTCGAGCCGCCACGGGCCGTCCGGCGCCGGGGCGATCGTGCCGGTGTTCGCCCGCACCAGCCGTGGGGCGTGCAGCACACCCGCACGGGCGGCGACCTCGGGCTCGTCCCCGGCCAGGATGGCGGGCAGCACGTCGTCGAGCTCGGTCCTGGCGTCGAGGTCCACCAGGACGATGGCGCCGGGCTGCTCGGTCTGCGCCGAGCGCACCAGGCCGGAGGCCGCGGCCTGGGCGGGGACCGCGATGTCCTCGCCGGGCAGCGCGGCGACCGCGTTGCGGGTCGTGACGACGAGCAGCGCGTCGTCGGAGCGCTCACCGTCCAGGTAGGACTTGAGGCCCGCCAGGAGTTCCGTCGTCACCTCGTGCACGTCGGCGGACGACGAGACGGCGAGCACCGTCACGTCCGCCGGGGCGCCGCCCTCGGCCGGGGGCAGCTGCGTCCAGTCGACGCGGAACAGCGAGTCGCTGCCGCCACGGGCGCGGAACTGCTCGCCGCTGATCGGCCGCAGCACCAGGGAGTCGACGCGGGCGACCGGGTTCCCGGCGCCGTCGGCGACGTCCACGCTGATGCCGTCACCGGCCGGGCGGACGCGGGCGCGCAGCACCTGGGCGCCCGCCGCGAAGAGGCTCACCCCGTTCCAGGCGAACGGAAGCGAGGCGGTGCCGCCCTCCCCGGCGTCCCCGGACGGGATGCCGAGGGTGTGCAGCACGGAGTCGAGCAGCGCCGGGTGCACGCCGAAAGCGGCGGCCCGGCGCTGTTCCGCCTCGGGCAGCGCGACTTCCGCGTACACGTCGTCGCCGCTGCGCCAGGCGTTCGCCAGCCCGCGGAAGACCGGGCCGTAACCCAGTCCGATCTCGGCGAGGTCCTCGTAAAGGCTGGTCAGGTCAAGGGAAACGGCACCGGCGGGCGGCCACGTGGTCAGCTCGAAGGCGGGCGTGGCGGCCTCGTCGGTGAGCGCACCGGTCGCGTGCACGACCCAGGTGGTGTCATCGTCGTCGGAACGGGAGTACACGGTGATCAGGCGGCGGCCGGGGTCGTCGCCGGGCGCGCCGACCTCGACGTGCAGGCTGATCCCGGCGTTCTCGGGCAGCACCAGCGGGGTCTGCAGCAGCAGCTCCTCGAGGTGACCGCAGCCGACCTGGTCGCCGGCCTTGATCGCGAGCTCCACCAGCGCGGTGCCGGGCACCACGACGTTGCCCGCGACCACGTGGTCGGCGAGCCAGCCGTGCGTGGCGACCGAGAGCCGGGCGGTGGCCAGCACACCGCCGCCGGGCAGCGGCAGGACCGCGCCGAGCAACGGGTGGTCGGCGGCGCGCAGGCCCGCGGAGGTGACGTCCGCGACGGAACCGTTGTCCACCAGCCACAGGCGCTGGCGGTCGAACGCGTAGGTCGGCAGGTCGACGCGGCGCGCGCCGGTGCCGTCGAAGAACTGCTTCCAGTCGATCCGGGTGCCGCGCACGTGCAGTCCGGCCAGCGCGGTCGTGACCGACGTGGCCTCGGGGCGGTCCTTGCGCAGTGCCGCGACGAGCACGGCCTTGGTGACGGTCTCCGCGCCCATCGCGGTGAGCACGCCGTCCGGGCCGAGTTCGAGGAACGTCGCCACGCCGGCGTTCTCCAGCGTGGTGACCGCGTCGGCGAAGCGAACGGCGGTGCGGACGTGCCGCACCCAGTAGTCGGGCGTGGTCAGCTCGGCGGCCGAGGCGATCTTGCCGGTGGCGGTCGAGACGATCGGGATGGACGGCGCCTGGTAGGTCAGCTGTTCCGCGACGGCACGGAAGTCTTCGAGCATCGGGTCCATCAACGGCGAGTGGAACGCGTGCGAAACGCTGAGTCGCTTGGACTTGCGATCCGCGAACTGCGCAACCACCTGCTCGACCGCAGCCTCGTCACCGGCGACGACCACGGACGAAGGTCCGTTGATCGCCGCGATCGACACCAGATCCGTGAGGTGAGGCGTGACCTCGTCCTCGGTCGCCTGCAACGCGACCATCGCGCCACCCTCGGGCAACGCCTGCATCAACCGCGCCCGAGCGCTGATCAACGTCGCCGCATCCTCCAGCGACAACACACCGGCCACATGAGCCGCAGCGATCTCACCGATCGAATGCCCAGCCAGGAAGTCCGGACGGATGCCCCACGACTCGACCAGGCGGTACAGCGCCACTTCCAACGCGAAGATCGCCGGCTGCGTGAACTCCGTGCGATCCAGCTCCTCATCCCGCACGTCCACCAGCGCGGCGACCTCGTCGAACGCCTTGGCGTAGACCGGGAACGCCTCGTACAGCTCGCGGCCCATGCCCAGTCGCTGGCTGCCCTGGCCGGTGAACAGCACGGCCAGGCCGCCGTCGGTGGCGGCACCGCGCACGACGGAGGCCGCGTTCGTGCCGTCGACGAGGGCGTCGAGCCCGGCGAGGAGCGCGGCGCGGTCCGTTCCGACGACCACGGCCCGCTGGGCGAGCGCGGTGCGGGTCGCGGCCAGGGAGAACGCCACGTCGTCGACGTGCGCGTCGGCGGCGTCGAGGCGCTCGCGCAGCTTGCGGGCCTGCTCGCGCAGCCCGTCCTCGGTCCGCGCCGAGAGCAGCCACGGCCGCACCGGGCGCTCAGCGCGAGCGATCTCGGGGGCGTCGCCTGCCGGGGCCTGCTCCAGGACGACGTGCGCGTTGGTGCCGCTGACGCCGAACGACGAGACGCCCGCGCGACGGGGCTTGCCGGTCTCGGGCCACGGCTGGGCCTCGGTGAGCAGGGTCAGGTTGCCGTCGGCCCAGTCGACCTGGTGCGACGGCTCGTCGATGTGCAGGGTCTGCGGGGCCACGCCGTGCTGGAGGGCCAGCACCATCTTGATCACGCCACCGACACCGGCGGCGGCCTGGGAGTGGCCGATGTTGGACTTCAAGGAACCCAGCAGCACCGGGCGTTCGCGGTCCTGGCCGTAGGTGGCGAGGATGGCCTGGGCCTCGATCGGGTCGCCGAGGCGGGTGCCGGTGCCGTGCGCCTCGACGACGTCCACGTCGGACGGCGAGAGCGTGGCGTTGGCCAGCGCCTGCAGGATCACGCGCTGCTGCGACGGGCCGTTGGGGGCGGTGAGGCCGTTGGAGGCGCCGTCCTGGTTGACCGCGGAACCGCGGACGACCGCGAGCACCTCGTGGCCGTTGCGGCGCGCGTCGGAGAGGCGCTCGACGAGCAGCAGGCCGACGCCCTCGGACCAGCCGGTGCCGTCGGCGGCGTCGGCGAAGGCGCGGCAGCGGCCGTCCTGCGACAGGCCGCCCTGCTTGTCGAACTCGACGAACACGGCCGGGGTGCTCATCACCATCACGCCGCCCGCGAGGGCGAGCGAGCACTCGCCGTTGCGCAGCGCCATGACCGCGAGGTGCAGGGCGGTGAGGGACGAGGAGCAGGCGGTGTCGACGGTGACGGCCGGGCCTTCGAGGCCGAACGTGTAGGAGATGCGGCCGGAGAGCACGCTCGGGGCGGCGCCGGTGAGCAGGTGGCCCGCGACCTCGTCGGGCACCTCGGTCAGCCCGATCCCGTAGCCCATCGCGCTGCCACCGACGAACACGCCGGTCTGGCTGCCGCGCAGGCTCCGCGGGTCGATGCCCGCGCGTTCGAAGACCTCCCACGAGGTCTCCAGCAGCAGGCGTTGCTGCGGGTCCATCGCGAGGGCCTCGCGCGGGGAAATGCCGAAGAAGGCGGGTTCGAAATCGCCCGCGTCGTAGAGGAAGCCGCCGCCCTCGACGCCGAAGCTGCCGTTCTCGGTGCCCCAGCCGCGATCGCCGGGCAACGGGGAAATCGCGTCCCCACCGGTGGCGACGAGCTGCCACAGGTCCTCCGGCGTCCGCACGCCGCCGGGGTACCGGCAACTCATGGCGACGATCGCGATCGGTTCCTTGTCGCCCTCTTCCAGCTCGCGAAGGCGCTGTCGGGTGGCCTGGAGATCAGCCGTCGCCAGCTTGAGATACTCCCGGAGCGTCTCTTCATTCGCCATTTAAGAGTACCTCTTCGCTACTGGAGACTAGGTGAATTCCGGCGCAGAGAATGACATGCGTGAAACCGAAGAACCCCGCCCGACGCTGCAGAGAAACTCCAGTTCACGAACAGATTCTGGCCGCGCCCCCATTCACCCTCAACCCCTAACCTGCCCCTAGCCTCCCCCAGCGGAAATGTCTAATGAAAAGTACAGTCGAAAAGCAGCTACCCCCCTCGGAACAGTTCCGAGAGGGGTAGCGGCGGTCGTGCGACTTACTTGCCGAGCTCCTGGTTGATCAGCGCGAACAGGTCGTCGTCCGAGGCGTCGTCGAGGCTCGCCGCCGCCTCGCCCTTGCCCGAGTTCCACTGCGAGACCAGCGCCTGGAGCCGGATGGTGATCTTCGTCCGGGTCAGGGTGTCGGGGGTCGCGCCGGCGAGCACGGCCTCCAGCCGGTCCAGCTCGTCGAGCACCGGCACCGTCGCGCCGCCGACCACGAGCTGCGAGTGCAGGAACCGGGCCAGGGGTTCGGCACTGGGGTGGTCGAACACCAGCGTCGCGGGCAGCTTCAGGCCCGTGGCGGAGGTGAGGTTGTTGCGCAGCTCGACCGCCGTGAGCGAGTCGAAGCCGAGCTCCTGGAACGCCCGGTCCTTCGCGACCGCGTCGGCCGAGTCGTGGCCGAGCACCGCCGCGACCTTGCTCCGGACCAGGTCGACCAGCAACGCGTGCTGCTCCGGCTCGGACAGCGCGGCCAGCTCGGCCGTCAGTCCGGACTCGGTCTCGGCGACCTCGTCCTCGGCCAGTGCCGCGACCACCTCGGGCAGGTCGCTGAGCAACGGGCTGGTGCGGGCCATCGTGAACGCGGGCGCGAACTTCTCCCACTCGACGTTCACCACGGTCACCGTCGGCCTGCTGGAGCGGATGGCCTGCTCCAGCGCGCTGAGCGTCAGCGCGGGCGGCATGGCGATCAGGCCGCGCCGGCGCAGGTGCTCCTCGGTGTCCCCGACCGTGGCCATGCCGGCCTCGGCCCACGGACCCCAGGAGACGGAGGTGGCGACCAGGCCACGAGCTCGCCTGGAGGCCACCAGACCGTCGAGGAACGCGCTGGCCGCCGAGTAGGCGGACTGGCCACCACTGCCCCACGTGCCGGCGATCGAGGAGAACACGACGAACGCGTCCAGCTCGCCCAGCAGTTCGTCGAGCAGCACCGCGCCGGACACCTTCGCGGCCAGCACGGCCTCGAACGTCTCCAGGTCGTGGTCGGCGACCGCCTGGTAGTGGTCGGCACCCGCCGCGTGCACGACGGCGTTCGGCGGGAACTCCGTGACGAGGCTGGTGACCGCGTCCCGATCGGACACGTCGCACGCGGCGATCGTGACGCGTGCGCCGAGCCCTTCCAGCTCGGTCTGGAGTTCCGCCGCACCCGGCGCGGAAAGACCGCGACGGGAAGTCAGCACCAGGTGCTCGGCGCCGTTCTCGGCCAGCCAGCGGGCGACCCGGCCGCCCAGCGCGCCGGTACCACCGGTGACGAGCACCGTGCCGCGCGGCGACCAGTCGGACAGCTTGTCCGCGGACGTGGCGTGCATCAGCCTGCGGCCGAACACCCCCGAGGCCCGGACGGCGACCTGGTCCTCGTCGCCCGCCAGCACACCGGCGATCCGGTCGAACGCGCGATCGTCGAGCGTCTCGGGCAGGTCGACCAGGCCACCCCAGCGCTCGGGGTGCTCCAGCGCGACCACGTACCCGGCGCCCCAGATCGTCGACTGGGCCGGGTCCACCAGACCGTCGGACTTGCCGGTCGACACCGCGCCGCGGGTCGCGACCCACAGCGGTGCCTCGACCCCGGCGTCACCCAGGGCCTGCACGGCCAGGACGACGGACGTGACCTCGGTGGACAGTGCGAGCACACCGGCCACCGGCCCGTCGATGACGGCCTTCTCGAACGCCGTGGTCAGCGCGGCCCGGTCGTCCGCCCACGCCACCGGCACGATCTCCACGCCGCGCGCTTCGAGCCCGGCGAGCAGCGGGTGCCCGGTGTCGCCCGGCACGACGGCGAGCCAGCGTCCCTCGGCGCGCACCTTGTTCTGCGGCACCGACTTCCACTCGACGTGGTAGCGCCAGCCGTCCATGGTGGCCTGCTCGTTGTGCTTGCGGCGCCACTGCGCCAGCGCGGGCAGCACCTCGCCGAGCGGCCGGCTCAGGTCGATCCCGGCGTCGAGCGACGCCAGGTCCTCGCTGTCGACCGCAGCCCAGAAGCGGGCGTCGATCTCCGCCACCTCGGCGGACGCCGAGCTGGTCGGCCACGGCTGCGAGTCGAGCCAGAAGTGCTGGTGCTGGAACGGGTACGTGGGCAGGTCGACGCGTCGCACACCGGTGCCCGCGAAGAACCTCTCCCAGTCGACCGCGACGCCCCGCGCGTGGAGCCGGCCGACGGCCTGCACCAGCGTGGTGACCTCAGAACGGTCCTTGCGCTGCCCGGCCACGAGCACCGCGTCGGTGACGCTCTCGGCGCCCATCGCGGTCAGCACGCCGTCCGGGCCCAGCTCCAGGAACGTCCGCACGCCCGACGACTCCAGGGTGGTCAAGGTGTCGGCAAACCGCACCGCGTCCCGCACGTGCCGCACCCAGTACTCGGGGTCCGTCACGTCACCCAGCATCGCGATCTTCGGAGCGTTGAACGTCAGCTTCGACACCACCGCACGGAAGTCGTCCAGCATCGGCTCCATCAACGGCGAGTGGAACGCGTGCGACACGGTGAGGCGCTTGGACTTGCGGTCCGCGAACTGCGCCACGACCTGCTGCACAGCGGTTTCCTCACCAGCCACCACGACGGACGTCGGCCCGTTGATCGCGGCGATCGACACCAGGTCGGACAGATGCGGCGTGACCTCGTCCTCGGTGGCCTGCAACGCCACC
The DNA here is from genome assembly GCF_042721395.1 of Lentzea sp. NPDC058450. Taxonomy (NCBI): domain Bacteria; kingdom Bacillati; phylum Actinomycetota; class Actinomycetes; order Pseudonocardiales; family Pseudonocardiaceae; genus Lentzea; species Lentzea sp. NPDC058450. The sequence continues at coordinate 73,435 of NZ_JBHXLO010000021.1, read as the reverse complement.
ATCGCGCCGCCCTCGGGCAGGGCCTGCATCAGCTTGCCCCGCTCCCCCACCAGCTTCGCGGCGTCGGCCAGCGACAGCACCCCGGCCACGTGGGCCGCCGCGATCTCGCCGATCGAGTGGCCGCCCAGGAAGTCCGGCCGCACACCCCACGACTCGACGAGCCGGTAGAGCGCGACCTCCATCGCGAAGATCGCGGGCTGGGTGAACTCGGTGCGGTCCAGCTCGTCGTCCCGGACCTCCACCAGCGCGGCGATCTCGTCGAACGCCCTGGCGTACACCGGGAACGCGTCGTACAGCTCGCGACCCATGCCGGAACGCTGGCTGCCCTGCCCGGTGAAGAGGATCGCGAGCCTGCCCTCGGCCACGACGTCCCCGGTCTCGACGCCGTCGAGCGCGCGGACCAGGCCGTCGGTGTCCTGCGCCACGACCACCGCGCGGTGGCTGAAGCCGGACCTGGTGGTGGCCAGCGAGAACGCGACGTCCGCCGGGTTCGCGCCGGACGCCAGGTGCTCGCGCAGCTGCTGAGCCTGCTCGCGCAACGCCTGCTCGCCGCGGGCCGCGACGATCATCGGGATGACCGGGAGCTCCCGGTCCTTGGCCGGCACCACGACGTCGGTGACGGGTGCCTGCTCGATGATGGCGTGCGCGTTGGTGCCGCTCATGCCGAACGAGGAGATCGCCGCACGGCGCGGGCGACCCGTCTCGGGCCACGCCTTGGCCTGCGTGAGCAGCTCCACGGACCCGGAGGTCCAGTCGATCTGCGGCGACGGCTCGTCCACGTGCAGCGTCTGCGGCGCGAGGCCGTGCTGCAGCGCCAGCACCGTCTTGATGACGCCGGCGACACCGGACGCGGCCTGGGCGTGGCCGATGTTGGACTTCAGCGAACCGAGCAGCAACGGGCGTTCGCGGTCCTGGCCGTAGGTGGACAGGATCGCCTGCGCCTCGATCGGGTCACCGAGCTTGGTGCCGGTGCCGTGCGCCTCGACCAGGTCGACGTCCGAAGTGGACAGACCGGCGGCCGCGAGCGCCTGACGGATCACGCGCTGCTGCGACGGGCCGTTGGGCGCGGTGAGACCGTTGGACGCACCGTCCTGGTTCACCGCGGAACCGCGGATCACCGCGAGCACCTCGTGCCCGTTGCGCTGGGCGTCGGAGAGCCGCTCGACCACGAGCATGCCGACACCTTCACCCCACGCCGTGCCGTCCGCCGCCGCGGCGAAGGACTTGCACGTGCCGTCGACCGAGAGGCCGCGCTGGCGGGAGAAGTCGATGAACGCACCCGGCGTCGACATCATCGACGCACCACCGGCCAGCGCCAGTTCGCACTCACCGGCCCGAAGCGCCTGCACCGCGAGGTGAATCGCCACGAGCGACGCCGAGCAGGCGGTGTCGACCGTGACCGCCGGGCCCTCCAGCCCGAACGTGTAGGACAGGCGGCCGGAGACGACGCTCGCCGCGAGTCCGGTGCCGAGGTAGCCCTCGATGCCGGCCGGCAGCTCGTACGTCTGCATCGCGTAGTCCTGGCCGTTCGTGCCGGTGAAGACACCGGTCCTGCTGCCGCGCAACGACTCGGGGTCGATGCCGGCCCGTTCCATGGCCTCCCACGACGTCTCCAGCAGCATGCGCTGCTGCGGGTCCATCGCCAGCGCCTCACGCGGGTTGATCCCGAAGAACGCCGGGTCGAACTCGCCCGCGTCGTGCAGGAAACCGCCGCGCGTCACGTAGGTCGTGCCCTCGTGGTCGGGGTCCGGGTCGTACAGACCCTCCACGTCCCAGCCGCGGTTGGTCGGGAAGTCCGAGATCGCGTCGCGACCGGACGTGACCAGCTCCCACAGCTGTTCCGGCGTCTCGATGCCGCCGGGCAGCCGCAGGCCCATGCCGACGATGGCGATCGGCTCGTCGAACCCGGCGCGGGTCGCGGTCTGCACGACCACGTCCTCGCGGCCGCCGACCAGCTCCTCGCGCAGGAACGCGCTGAGCGTGGCCAGATTCGGGTAGTCGAACACCAGCGTGGCCGGGAGGCGCAGCCCGGTGACGTCGTTCAGCTTGCCGCGCAGCTCGACCGCGGTCAGCGAGTCGAAACCCAGCTCCCGGAACGCGGTGCCGAGCTCGATCGCGTGCGGCGAGGCGTAGCCGAGGACGTCGGCGACCTCGACCCTCGCCAGGTCGACGAGCACGGACAGCTGCTCGGCCTCGGGCAGCGCGGTGAGCCTGGCCGCGAGCGGCGAGTCGCTCACCGCGGTCTCGGCCGCGGGCTCCAGCGCCTTCGCCACCTCCGGCAGCGACCCGAGCAGCGGGCTCGGCCGTGCGGCGGTGAACGCCGGGGCGAACCGCGCCCAGTCGACGTCGGCGACGACCACGGTGGGCTCGCCGAGACCGACGGCCCGGCGCAGTGCCGGGACGGCGGTCTCCGGGGTCAGGGCGAACAGGCCCCGGCGGCGCAGCGCGTCGCGGCCCTCCTCGGTCATCGCGCCCTCGGCCCACGGGCCCCAGGCGATCGACGTGGCGGGCAGCCCGGCGGCGTGCCGGCGTTCGGCCAGCGCGTCCAGGTAGGCGTCCGACGCGGCGTACGCGCCCTGGCGGCCGGAGCCCCAGACGCCCGCGGTGGACGAGAACAACACGAACGCGTCGACGTCGCCGACCAGTGCGTCCAGGTTCGCCGCGCCCTCGACGCGGGCGGCCATGACGTAGGCCAGTTCGTCGAGATCGGTGTCCGCCACCGGGTTGTCCTGACCGGCGCCCGCCAGGTGCACCACCGCGTTCGGCGGGTACTCGGCGATCACCGCGGCCAGCGCGTCCCGGTCGGTCACGTCGCACGCGACGACCGTGGCGCCCGGCACCTCGCCGCCGCTGCGGCTGAGCACGATCACCTGGTCGGCGCCGGCCTCGGTGAGCCAGCCGGTGAGGTGGCGGCCGATGGCTCCCGTGCCGCCGGTGACGAGCACCGTGCCGCGCGGGGTCCAGTCGGTGCCCGCGCCGGCCGGAGCCGTCACGAGCCTGCGGGCGTAGACGGCCGAGCCGCGCACGGCGACCTGGTCCTCCGTGCCCGCGAGGAGCGCGGCGACCCGGTCCAGCGACCGGCCCTCCACCGTCTCCGGCAGGTCGATCAGGCCGCCCCAGTTCTCGGGGTGTTCCAGCGCGACCACGCGGCCGAGGCCCCAGACCTGGGCGGCCGGCGGGTCGGCGACCGGGTCGGCGGGGCCGGTGGCGACCGCGCCGCGGGTGGCGACCCAGATCTTGGCGTCACCGTGGGACTTCACGAGCTCCAGCACCTCGGCGACGTCGTTGCTCACGACGAGCACGCCGTCGAACGGGCCCTCCGCGACCACGTCGACACCGCGCTCGGCCAGCCCGGCCGCGAGCTCCGAGTCGGTGACCAGCCAGCGGCCGGACGCCGTGGCCGTGCCCGCCTGGACGGACCGCCAGTCGATCCGGTAGCGGCCGCGGTCGTCGGCCTGTGCGACCGGCTCGCTGTCGACCAGCCAGTAGCGGTCCCGCTGGAACGCGTAGGTCGGCAGGTCGACGCGCTGAGCGCCCGACTTGGCGAAGTACGCGGCCCAGTCGACCTTGACACCCCGCACGTGCACGGCGCCGAGCGCCCGCACCAGCGTGGTGACCTCGTCGCGGTCCTTGCGCAGCGCACTGACCAGCACCGCGTCCGTGACGCTGTCGGCGCCCATCGCGGTGAGCACGCCGTCGGGGCCGAGCTCCAGGAAGGTCCTGACACCACGGCCTTCCAGCGTCGTGACCACGTCGGCGAACCGGACCGTGCCGCGCACGTGGCGCACCCAGTACTCGGGGGCGGTCACCTCGCCCGGCATCGGGATCTTCGGAGCGTTGAACGTGAGCTGTCCGACGACCTCGCGGAAGTCGTCCAGCATCGGGTCCATCAACGGCGAGTGGAACGCGTGCGACACGGTGAGCCGCTTGGACTTGCGGTCCGCGAACTGAGCAACGACCTGCTCGACACCGGCCTCGGCACCAGCGATCACGACCGCGTTGGGCCCGTTGATCGCGGCGATCGACACCAGCTCGCTGAGGTGAGGCGTGACCTCGTCCTCGGTGGCCTGCAAGGCGACCATGGCGCCACCGGCCGGCAGAGCCTGCATCAGGCGACCCCGAGCCGCGACCAGCTTGGCCGCGTCCTCCAGCGACAACACCCCGGCCACGTGCGCGGCCGCGATCTCGCCGATCGAGTGCCCGGCCAGGAAGTCCGGCCGCACACCCCACGCCTCGACGGTGCGGAACAACGCGACCTCGATCGCGAACAGCGCGGGCTGCGTGTACTCCGTGCGGTCGAGCGCCTCGGCGTCACCGAACACGACGTCCCGCAACGGCCGGTCCAGCAGACCGTCGAGCTGCGCGCAGACCGCGTCGAACGCGTCCGCGAACACCGGGAACGCCTCGTACAGCTCGCGTCCCATGCCCACGCGCTGGCTGCCCTGTCCGGTGAACAGGAACGCCACCGGCGCGTCGACCAGGGTGCTGACCGAACCGCCCCGGCTCGCCGCCGAGAGGGCCTCGATCGCCGCGTCCCGGTCGGCCGCGTCGACGACCAGCCGGTGCGCCAGGGTGCCGCGGGTGGTGGCCAGCGAGTAGGCCACGTCGAGAGCGTCCACATCGGACTGCTGGAGCAGGTCCGTCAGCCTGGAGGCCTGCTCCGCCAACGCGGCCGCGTTCTTGGCCGAGACGACGAACGGCACGACCGGCGGGGTGACCCGCCCAGCCTGCACGGCCTCGACGACCGGGGCCTGCTCGATGATCGTGTGCGCGTTGGTGCCACTGACACCGAACGACGACACGGCTGCCCGGCGCGGACGGCCGGTCTCCGGCCACGCCACCGGCGAGGTGACCAGCTCGACCGAACCGGTCGACCAGTCGATCGCGGGCGACGGCTCGTCCACGTGCAGGGTCTTCGGCACCTGGCCGTGGCGCATCGCCATGACCATCTTGATGATGCCGCCGACGCCGGCCGCGGCCTGCGTGTGACCGATGTTCGACTTGACCGACCCCAGCAGCAGCGGGGTCTCGCGGTCCTGACCGTAGGTGGCCAGCAGGGCCTGCGCCTCGATCGGGTCGCCCAGGGCCGTGCCCGTGCCGTGCGCCTCGACCACGTCGACGTCCGAAGTGGACAGACCGGCGCCGGCCAGGGCCTTGCGGATCACGCGCTGCTGGGCCGGGCCGTTCGGCGCGGTCAGACCGTTGGACGCGCCGTCCTGGTTGATCGCGGAACCCCGCACCACGGCGAGGACCTGGTGGCCGTTGCGCTGGGCGTCCGACAGCCGCTCCACGAGCAGCATGCCGACACCCTCACCCCAGCCCGTGCCGTCCGCGGCGGCCGCGAACGACTTGCAGCGACCGTCGACCGCGAGACCGCGCTGCCGTGAGAAGTCGATGAACGTGCCCGGCGTGGACATGACCGTCACACCACCGGCCAGGGCAAGGTCGCACTCACCGGCCCGCAGCGACTGCACTGCCATGTGCAGTGCCACCAACGAAGAGGAGCACGCGGTGTCGACCGTGACGGCCGGGCCTTCCAGGCCGAACGTGTAGGAGATCCGGCCCGAGGCGATGGCGGCCGCGTTGCCGGTGCCGAGGTGACCCTCGACGCCCTCCGGGATCTCCTGCAGCAGGCCGATGTAGTCCTGGCCGTTGCTGCCCACGAACACACCGGTCTGGCTGCCGCGCAGCACCGCCGGGTCGACCCCGGCCCGTTCGAAGGCCTCCCACGACGTCTCCAGCAGCAGGCGCTGCTGCGGGTCCATCGCGGTCGCCTCACGCGGCGAGATGCCGAAGAACGTCGGGTCGAACTTGGACGCGTCGTGCAGGAACGCACCCTCGCGGGCGTAGGACGTGCCCTGGTGGTCGGGGTCCGGGTGGTACAGGTTCGCCAGGTCCCAGCCGCGGTCGGTCGGGAAACCGGTGATCGCGTCCTCCCCGGCGGCGACCATCCGCCACAGGTCCTCCGGCGACGCCACGTCACCGGCGTACCGGCAGCTCATCGCCACGATGGCGATCGGCTCGTCGGTGCTCGCCGCGACGGACGAGACCTCGGCGACCTGCGTTGCCGCACCGAGGAGTTCGGTGCGCAGGTGGCCGGCCAGCACGACAGCGTTCGGGTAGTCGAACACCAGCGTCGCCGGCAGCTTCAGGCCCGTCGCGGTGGTCAGCGTGTTGCGCAGCTCGACCGCCGTGAGCGAGTCGAAGCCCAGCTCCTGGAACGCCCGGTCCTTCGCGACCGCGTCGACCGAGGAGTGGCCGAGCACGGAGGAGACCTGCGTGCGAACGAGGTCGACCAGCAGCGTGTTCTGCTCCTGCTCGGAGAGCGCCACCAGGCTGCGGACCAGCTCGGAGTCCGCCTCGGTGCCGGCCTCCTCGGCCAGCGCGGCACGCACCTCCGGCAGGTCGCCGATGAACGGGCTCGGGCGGGCCAGCGTGAACGCGGGCGTGAACTTCTCCCACTCCATGTTCACGACGGTCACGGTCGGCTCGCCGGAGCGGATCGCCCGCTGCAGCGCGGTGAGCGTCATCGCGGGCGGCATCGAGATCAGACCGCGCTTGCGCAGGTGCTCCTCGGTGTCGCCGACCGTGGCCATGCCGGCCTCGGCCCACGGACCCCACGACACGGAGGTCGCGACGAGCCCACGAGCACGGCGCGACTCGGCCAGACCGTCCAGGAACGCGCTGGCCGCCGAGTACGCGGCCTGCCCGCCACTGCCCCAGGTACCGGCGATCGAGGAGAACACGACGAACGCGTCCAGCTCGCCCAGCAGCTCGTCCAGCAACACCGCGCCGGACACCTTGGCGCGCAGCACGTCCTCGAACGTCGGCAGGTCGTGGTCCACCAGGGCCATCGTGTAGTCGGCACCGGCGGCGTGCACCACGGCGTTCGGCGGGAACTCGGTGACGAGGCTGGTGACCGCGTCCCGGTCCGCCGCGTCGCACGCGGCGATCGTGACCCGTGCGCCCAGCTCTTCCAGCTCTGCCTGGAGTTCCGCGGCACCCGGCGCGGCGAGACCGCGACGGGAAGTGAGAACCAGGTGCTCGGCGCCGTTCTCGGCCAGCCAGCGGGCGATCCGGCCACCGAGTGCACCGGTACCACCGGTGACCAGGACCGTGCCGCGCGGCGACCAGTCGGACAGCTTGTCGCCCAGCGGCGCGTGCACGAGCCGGCGGCCGAAGACGCCGGAGGCGCGGACCGCGACCTGGTCCTCCAGTCCGTTGAGGACACTCGCGAGCCGGTCCAGCACTCGCGCGTCGAGCGTCTCGGGCAGGTCGACCAGACCACCCCAGCGGTCGGGGTGCTCCAGGCCGATCACGTAACCGAGGCCCCAGATGCCGGTCTGCGCCGGGTCGACCACGCCGTCGGACCGGCCGGTCGACACCGCGCCGCGCGTCGCGAGCCAGAGCGGCGCCGCGACACCCGCGTCCCCGAGCGCCTGCACGACCTCGACGGACTCGGTGAGGCCGGTGAGAGCCAGGACTCCGTCAAGCTGACCGAGGTTGGCGAACGCCCCGGACAGCGTGGCGCGGTCGGCGCTCGCGACCGTGACGACGTCGGCGCCGCGAGCCGCGAGCCCGGCGGTGATCTCCTCCGCCACCACGCCTTCCGGCACCACCACGGCCCAGCGGCCCGTCAGCGTCGACGAGTCCAGCTCGGTCAGCGGCAGCCAGGAGACGCGGTAGCGCCAGCTGTCGATCTTGTTGGTGGTGCGGCGGGCCTTGCGCCACGACGACAGCGCGGGCAGCACCACGCCCAGCTCGTTCTCGTCCAGCGCGAGGGTGCTGCCGACGAGGCTGAAGTCCTCCCGCTCGACGGCCTCCCAGAACTTGAGCTCGGCCTCGTCCGCGCCACCTTCGAGGGCGGGGAACCCGGTCGACTCCAGCCAGAACCTCTGGCGCTGGAACGCGTAGGTCGGCAGGTCGACGCGTTGCGCGCCGGTGCCGGCGAAGAACGCGTCCCAGTCGACCCGCACACCGGCGGTGTGCAGGGCGCCGAGCGCGGTGGTGACGCCGAGGACCTCGGACCGGTCCTTGCGCAGGGCCGGGATGACCGGCACGTCGGCCATGGCGGCCAGCACGGCGTCCGGGCCCAGCTCGAGGAACGTGCGCACACCCGCGTCGGTGAGGGTCTGCACGGCGTCGGCGAAGCGGACCGCGTTGCGGACGTGGCTGACCCAGTACTCCGGGTCCGTCACCTCGCCCAGCATGGCGATCTGCGGCTCGTTGAAGGTGAGCTGACCGACGACCTCGCGGAAGTCGTCCAGCATCGGGTCCATCAACGGCGAGTGGAACGCGTGCGAGACGGCCAGTCGCTTGGACTTGCGGTCCGGGAACTGCGCGACGACCTGCTCGACGGCGGCTTCCTCACCGGCGACGACCACGGCGTTGGGCCCGTTGATGGCCGCGAGCGACACGACGTCGGTGAGGTGCGGTGTGACCTCGTCCTCGGTGGCCTGCAACGCGACCATCGCACCGCCCTCGGGCAACGCCTGCATCAGGCCAGCCCGGGCACTGATCAACGTGGCCGCGTCCTCCAGAGACAGCACGCCGGAGACGTGAGCCGCCGCGATCTCGCCGATCGAGTGGCCCGCGAGGTAGTCCGGGCGGACACCCCACGACTCGACCAGCCGGTACAACGCCACTTCGAGCGCGAAGATCGCCGGCTGAGTGAACTCCGTGCGGTCGAGCTCCTCGTCCCGCACGTCGACCAGAGCAGCGACCTCGTCAAAAGCCTTGGCGTACACGGGGAACGCGTCGTACAGCTCGCGACCCATGCCGACCCGCTGGCTGCCCTGCCCTGTGAAGAGGAAGGCGAGCTTGCCGTCGGCCGTCGTGCCGAGCCCCTGCCCGGCGGTGATGGCGGTGAGGCCGCGGACCAGGTCGTCGTGGTCGGCGGCGACCACAGCGGCCCGGTGCGGCATCGGGGTGCGCAGCAACGCGGAGTGCGCGACATCGGTCAGCGACCAGGTCGCGTCCACGCCGGCGAGCAGCGCCGCTGCCTGGCCCTTCAGCGCCTCGGCGGACTTCGCCGACAGCACCACGGGAACCATCGGGACGGTCCGGGTCGCCTCGGCGACAACGGCCTGCGTCGCCGGGGCCTGCTCGATGATCATGTGCGCGTTGGTGCCGCTCATGCCGAACGCGGACACCGCCGCACGGCGCGGACGGCCGGTCTCCGGCCAGTCCTGGTTCTCGGTGAGCAGCTCGACCGAACCGGAGGTCCAGTCGATGTGCGGCGACGGCTCGTCGACGTGCAGCGTCTGCGGCATCACGCCGTTCCGCAGCGCCATCACCATCTTGATGACACCGGAGACACCGGCGGCGGCCTGGGTGTGGCCGATGTTGGACTTCAGCGAGCCCAGGTACAGCGGGACGGCGCGGTCCCGGCCGTAGGTGGAGAGCAGCGCCTGCGCCTCGATCGGGTCACCGAGCTTGGTGCCGGTGCCGTGCGCCTCGACCAGGTCGACGTCCGCAGTGGACAGACCCGAGTTGGCCAGTGCCTGGCGGATCACCCGCTGCTGCGACGGACCGTTGGGCGCCGTCAGACCGTTCGACGCACCGTCCTGGTTCACCGCGGAACCGCGGATCACCGCGAGCACCTGGTGGCCGTTGGCCTGCGCGTCGGACAGCCGCTCGACGAGCAGGATGCCGACGCCCTCGCCCCAGCCGGTGCCGTCGGCGGCGGCCGCGAAGGACTTGCAGCGGCCATCAACGGCAAGACCGCGCTGACGCGAGAAGTCGATGAACGCACCCGGCGTCGACATCATCGACGCGCCACCAGCGAGTGCCAGATCGCACTCACCGGCACGCAGTGCCTGCACCGCAAGGTGAATCGCGACGAGCGACGCCGAGCAGGCGGTGTCGACCGTGACGGCCGGACCCTCCAGCCCGAGAGCGTACGAAATGCGACCCGACACGACACTGGCCGCGACACCGGTCCCGAGGTAGCCCTCGATGCCGGGCGGCAGCTCGAACGTCGCCGCCGCGTAGTCCTGACCGTTCGTACCGGTGAACACACCGGTCCTGCTGCCGCGCAACGACTCCGGGTCGATGCCCGCGCGTTCCACGGCCTCCCACGAGGTCTCCAGCAGCATGCGCTGCTGCGGGTCCATCGCCAGGGCCTCGCGCGGGTTGATCCCGAAGAAGCCGGCGTCGAACTCACCAGCCTGGTAGAGGAACCCGCCTTCGCGGGCGTACGAGGTGCCCTCGTGGTCGGGGTCCGGGTCGTACAGGTTCTCCAGGTCCCAGCCGCGGTCGGTGGGCCAGCCACCGACAGCGTCGCTGCCGGTGGACACCAGGCGCCACAGGTCTTCCGGCGTCCAGACGTCGCCGGGCAGACGGCAACCCATGCCCACGATGGCGATCGGCTCGTCGGCCAGCACGCCCTGCGCGGCGACGATGGCGTCGCCGGCCTCGGCGCCGAGCAGCTCGTCACGCAGGTGCGTGGCCAGCGTGGCCATGTTGGGGTAGTCGAACACCAGCGTGGCGGGCAACCGGAGTCCGGTGGCCTCGGCCAGCCTGGTTCGCAGCTCGACGGCGGTCAGCGAGTCGAAGCCCAGGTCGCGGAAGGCGAGGCCGGGTTCGATCGAGTCCGCGGACGCGTAGCCGAGCACGGCCGCGACCTCGGTGAGCACCAGGTCGACCAGGGCGGTCTCCTGCTCGGCGGCGGACATTCCGCGCAGGCGTACGACCAGTTCGGACGCGGCGGCGTCGTCCTCGGTCGCGGGCTTGAGCGCGGCCACGACCTCGGGCAGGTCGCCGAGCAGCGGGCTCGGCCGGGTCGCGGTGAACGCCGGGGCGAACCGCGCCCAGTCGACGTCCGCCACGACGAGCGAGGTCAGCTTCCAGGCCAGGGCGTTGCGCAACGCGGTGAGGGCCGCCGACGGTGCCAGCGGCATGACGCCCTGACGCCGCAGCAGGTCCGCCCACTCGACGTTCGACGTGGCCCACGGGCCCCACGAGATCGACAGCGCGGCGAGGCCACGGGCGCGGCGGGACTCGGCCAGCGCGTCCAGGAACGCGTCACCGGCCGCGTAACCGCACTGCCTGCTCGCGCCCCACACGCCGGAGGTAGACGAGAACAGCACGAACGCGTCCACGTCGCCGACCAGCTCGTCCAGCAGCCGGGCGCCCTCGACGCGGGCCGAACGGACCTCGTCGAGCAGCGCGGCGTCGGTGTCGGCGAGCGCGCTGTCCTGGCCGATGCCGGCCAGGTGCAGCACGGAGTTCGGCGCGAACTTCTCGACCAGCGCGGACATCGCGGCCCGGTCGGTCACGTCGGCGGCGACGATGGTGACCCGGTCACCCAGCTCGGCCTTGAGCTCGGCGGCGCCGGGCGCGTCCTCGCCGCGACGGGACGTGAGCACGAGGTGCTCGGCGCCTTCTGCGGCAAGCCAGCGGGCGACGTGCCCGCCGAGCGTGCCGGTGCCACCGGTGACGAGCACGGTGCCGCGCGGCGCCCACGTGCCGGCCTCGACGGAGGCGTGCTTGAGGCGGCGGACGTAGATCCCGTTCTCGCGGATGGAGACCTGGTCCTCGGTGCCGGTGAGCACGGTGGCGAGCCGGTCGAGCGCCGGTCCGTCCAACGTGTCCGGCACGTCGATCAGGCCGCCCCAGCGGTCGGGGTGCTCCAGCGCGGCGACCCGGCCGAAGCCCCAGACCTGGGCGGCGTCCGGAGTGGACTCCGCGCCGCGGGTAACGCACCACAGCGGTGCGGTCGTCCGCTGCACCAGCAGCAGCGCCGTCTCGACGCCCGCCGCCGACAGAACGCCGTCGAACTCTTCCTCCGGCAGGTCGGCCACGTCGGCGATCGCGACGACGTCGAGACCGCGGTCGGCGAGGCCGGAGGCGATCTCCGCGTCCCCGACGACGAGCCAACGGCCGTAGGCCATGGCGGTGCCGGGGTTGACGGCCTGCTGCCACGCGACGCGGTAGGCCGAGGTGTCCCTGGCCTTCGCGGGCGTGACGTCGAACCAGAACCGTTCCCGCTGGAAGGCGTAGGTGGGCAGGTCGACGCGCTGCGCGCCGGTGCCCTCGTAGAAGGCCGCCCAGTCGACCGCGACACCGCGGTTGTGCAGGACGCCGAGCGCCCGCAGGATCGTCGGCACCTCGTCGCGGTCCTTGCGCAGCGCGCTGACCAGCACCGCGTCCTGGACGCTCTCGGCGCCCATCGCGGTGAGCACGCCGTCCGGTCCCAGCTCCACGAACGTCCGGACGCCCCGGCCTTCCAGGGTGGTCACGGCCTCGGCGAACCGGACCGTGCCGCGGACGTGGCTGACCCAGTACTCCGGGTCCGTCACCTCGCCCAGCATGGCGATCTTCGGCGTGTTGAACGTCAACTTCGAGACCACGGCCCGGAAGTCGTCGAGCATCGGGTCCATCAACGGCGAGTGGAACGCGTGCGAGACCGTGAGCCGCTTGGACTTGCGGTCCGCGAACTGAGCGACGACCTGCTCGACGGCAGCCTCGTCACCCGCGACGACCACGGACGACGGCCCGTTGATCGCGGCCAGCGACACCAGGTCACCCAGGTGTGGCGTGACCTCGTCCTCGGTGGCCTGCAACGCGACCATGGCGCCACCGGTCGGCAGAGCCTGCATCAGGCGGCCACGCGCGGCGACCAGTTGAGCGGCGTCCTCCAGCGACAGCACCCCGGCCACGTGCGCGGCCGCGATCTCACCGATCGAGTGGCCAGCCAGGAAGTCCGGCTTCACACCCCAGGCCTGCAGAGTGCGGAACAACGCCACCTCGACCGCGAAGATCGCGGGCTGCGTGTACCCGGTCTGGTCGAGCGCCTCGGCGTCACCGAACACCACATCGCGCAACGGCCGGTCCAGCAGACCGTCGAGCTGCGCACAAACGGCGTCGAACGCGTCCGCGAACACCGGGAACGCCTCGTACAGCTCGCGCCCCATGCCGAGACGCTGGCTGCCCTGTCCGGTGAAGAGGAAGGCCGTGCGGCCCTCGCCGGGCATGCCGCGCTCACCGCGACCGGCCGCCACGTCGGCGAGGCCGGCGAACAGCTCCTCGTGGTTCCGGGCGACGACGGTCGCGCGGTGCTCCAGCTGGGCGCGGGAGGTGGCGAGCGAGAAGGCGAGGTCGGTCAGGTCGGCACCGTCCACACCGGACTGGAGTCGGGCGGCCTGCGCCCGCAGCGCGGCGGCGGTCCGGCCGGACAGCACGACCGGCACGGCGGGCAGCGGCGTGCGCACAACGGCCGAGGCCTCAGTCGCGGGCGCCTGCTCGATCACGGCGTGCGCGTTGGTGCCGCTGAACCCGAACGACGACACGGCGGCCCGGCGCGGACGCCCGGTCTCCGGCCACTCGACGGGCGAGGTCACCAGCTCGACCGCACCGGCCGACCAGTCGACCTGCGACGACGGCTCGTCCACGTGCAGCGTCTGCGGCACGAGTCCGTGCTGCATGGCCATGACCATCTTGATCACGCCGCCGACGCCGGACGCCGACTGCGTGTGGCCGATGTTGGACTTCAACGAACCCAGCAGTAGCGGACGGTCGCGGTCCTGGCCGTAGGTCGAGAGAATCGCCTGGGCCTCGATCGGGTCACCCAGAGCGGTACCCGTGCCGTGCGCCTCGACGACGTCCACTTCGGACGGTGCGAGGCCCGCGTTGCCGAGGGCGTGCCGGATGACACGCTGCTGCGACGGGCCGTTCGGGGCGGTGAGCCCGTTGGACGCGCCGTCCTGGTTCACCGCGGTGCCGCGGACGACCGCCAGCACCTGGTGGCCGTTGCGCTGCGCGTCGGAGAGCCGCTCGACGAGCAGCATGCCGACGCCCTCGCCCCAGCCGGTGCCGTCGGCCGCGTCGGCGAACGCCTTGCAGCGTCCGTCGACCGCGAGGCCGCGCTGGCGGGAGAAGTCGATGAACGTGCCGGGCGTCGCCATGACCGTGACACCACCGGCGAGCGCCAGGTCGCAGTCACCGGCACGCAGCGCCTGCACGGCGAGGTGCAGCGCCACCAGCGAGGACGAGCAGGCGGTGTCGACCGTGACGGCCGGGCCTTCGAGGCCGAACGTGTAGGACACGCGGCCGGACACGATGCTGGCGGCGTTGCCGGTGCCGAGGTGGCCTTCGAGGCCGTCCGGCACCTCCTCCAGCAGCGCGAGGTAGTCGTGGTTGTTGGTGCCGGCGAACACACCGGTCCGGCTGCCGCGCAACGAGTTCGGGTCGATCCCGGCCCGTTCGAACGCCTCCCACGAGGTCTCCAGCAGCAGGCGCTGCTGCGGGTCCATCGCGGTCGCCTCGCGCGGCGAGATGCCGAAGAACGTCGGGTCGAACATCGGGGCGTCGTGCAGGAAGCCGCCCTCGCGGGCGTAGGAGGTGCCCTGGCGGGTGGGATCGGGGTCGTACAACGCCTCCAGGTCCCAGCCGCGGTCGGTCGGCATGCCCGAGACCGCGTCGGTGCCCGTGGCGACGAGCCGCCACAGGTCCTCCGGCGACGACACGTCACCGGCGTAGCGGCAGCTCATCGCGACGATGGCGATCGGCTCGTCAGCGTGCGAGGAGACCGTGGTGGCAACGGTTTCGGTCTGCGCGCCGAGGAGTTCAGCGTGCAGGAACGCGGCCAGCACCGCCGCGTTCGGGTAGTCGAACACCAGCGTCGCGGGCAGCCGCAGGCCGGTGTCGGCGGTGAGCCGGTTGCGCAGGTCGACGGCGGTCAGCGAGTCGAAGCCCAGCTCGCGGAACGCGCGCCCGGTCTCGATCGCGTCGGCCGACGAGTACGCCAGCACGGCCGCGGTGTGCGTGCGGACCAGCTCGACCACGGCGTCGCGCTGCTCGGACTCGGTGAGCGCGGCGAGCGTGCGCACCAGCTCGGACTCGCCGGTGGGCGCGGGCGTCTCGGCCTCGAGCGCCGCGCGAACCTCGGGCAGGTCGCCGATCAGCGGGCTCGGGCGGGCCATCGTGAACGCGGGCGTGAACTTCGACCAGTCCATGTCCACGACGGTCACGGCCGGTTCGCCGGAGCGGATCGCCCGCTCCAGCGCGGTGATCGCGAGCTCCGGCGCCATCGAGGTCAGACCGCGCTTGCGCAGGTGCTCCTCGGTGTCGCCGACCGTCGCCATGCCGCTCTCGGCCCACGGACCCCACGACACCGACGTCGCCACGAGCCCACGAGCGCGCCGCGACTCCGCCAGGCCGTCCAGGAACGCGCTGGCCGCCGAGTACGCGGCCTGCCCGCCACTGCCCCACGTGCCGGCGATCGACGAGAACACCACGAACGCGTTGACGTCGCCGAGCAGTTCGTCCAGGTGGACGGCGCCGGAGACCTTGCCGCGCAACACCTCGTCGAACTCGGCGAGGCCGTGGTCCTCGATCGCCATCAGGTAGTCGGCACCGGCCGCGTGCACCACGGCGTCCGGCGGATATTCGGCGAGCAGGGCGGCGACCGCGTCGCGATCGGCCACGTCGCACGCGACGATCGAGACCCGCGCGCCGAGTTCTTCCAGCTCCGCCTGGAGTTGGGCCGCGCCGGGCGCGTCCGGGCCCCGGCGGGACGTCAGGACGAGGTGCTCACAGCCAGAACCAGCCAGCCAGCGAGCTACACGCCCACCCAGTGACCCGGTACCACCAGTGACGATGGTCGTGCCGTTCGGCGTCCATTCCGATCCCTCCGAAGTCAGCGGGGCGTGCCCGAGCCTGCGGCCGAAGACACCGGAGCCGCGAACGGCCACCTGGTCCTCGGTTCCAGCGAGAACTGCCGCGAAGCGGTCCATCGCCCGCTTGTCCAACACCTCCGGCAGGTCCACGACGCCGCCCCAGCGGTCGGCGTGCTCCAGACCCACCACGTAGCCGATGCCCCACACCTGGGTCTGCGCCGGGTCGACCACGCCGTCGGACCGGCCGGTCGACACCGCACCGCGGGTCGTGACCCACAGCGGGGCCGTGATCTCCGCGTCGCCCAGGGCCTGCACCACGACGAGCGTCGCGGTCGCGGGCTCCGTGAGGGCCACCAGCGACAGCACCCCGTCGACCGCGCCGACGTCCCGCAGCGCGGCGGCGAGGGTTGCCCGGTCGGCGTCGTACCCGACCCGGACCACCTCGACACCGCGCTCGGTCAGGCCGGCGGCGATCTCGTCGTGACCGGTGCCGAGCACCAGCCACCGTCCCGACGCCGTGGCGGCGCCGAGGTTCGTCAGCGGGAGCCAGGAGACGCGGTAGCGCCACGCGTCGACCTTGTTGCTCGTCCTGCTCTTGCGCCGCCACTCGGCGAGCGCGTCCAGCGCGTCCTGCCCGAGCGACAGCGAGTCGCCCAGCGAGTCCAGGTCGCCGCTCTCCACCGCGGCCCAGAACTCGGAGTCCTCGCCACCGCCGGCGGCGGCCGCGCTCGACGCGCCCACCTCCAGCCAGAAGTGCTCGCGCTGGAACGGGTAGGTCGGCAGGGCCACCGGACGCGCGTCCACGAAGAACGCCGACCAGTCGACCTTCACACCGCGCACGTGCAGTTCGGCGACCGCGCGGACGATCGTGGCGACCTCGTCACGGCCCTTGCGCTGCCCCGCGACCAGCACGGCCTCGGTGACGGAGTCCTGGCCCATGGCGGTCAGCACGCCGTCCGGGCCGATCTCCAGGAACGTGCGCACGCCCTGGGCTTCCAGCGAGGTCACGGCGTCGGCGAACCGCACCGCGTCCCGCACGTGGCGCACCCAGTACTCGGGGTCCGTCACCTCGCCCAACATCGCGATCTTCGGGGCGTGGAACGTCAGCTTCGAGACGATGGCCCGGAAGTCGGCCAGCATCGGCTCCATCAACGGCGAGTGGAACGCGTGCGACACGGAAAGCCGCTTGGACTTCCGATCGGCGAACTGCGCAACCACCTGCTCGACAGCGGCCTCGTCACCCGCGATGACCACGGACGAAGGCCCGTTGATCGCGGCGATCGAGACCAGGTCGGTCAGATGCGGCGTGACCTCGTCCTCGGTGGCCTGCAACGCCACCATCGCCCCGCCCTCGGGCAGCGCCTGCATCAGGCGAGCCCGAGCACTGATCAACGTGGCCGCGTCCTCCAGCGACAACACACCAGCGACGTGCGCAGCAGCGATCTCACCGATCGAATGCCCAGCCAGGAAGTCCGGGCGAACACCCCACGACTCGACGAGCCGGTAAAGGGCGACTTCCAGCGCGAAGATCGCCGGCTGGGTGAACTCCGTGCGGTCCAGTTCCTCGTCCCGCACGTCCACCAGCGCCGCGACCTCGTCAAAGGCCTTGGCGTAGGCGGGGAACGCGGCGTACAGCTCACGGCCCATGCCTGAACGCTGGCTGCCCTGGCCGGTGAACAGGAAGGCCGTGCGGCCCTCGACCGTCCGGCCGGACACGACGTGCTCGGCGCGTTCGCCACCGGCCAGTGCTGCAACACCGGTCTCGACGTCACCGAGGACGACGGCGCGGTGCTCGAACGGGGTGCGGGTGGTGGCCAGCGACCAGCCGACGTCCACCGGGTCACCGGCAACGCCCTGCAGCCGGGAAGCCTGGGCGCGCAACGCTTCCGAGGTACGCGCGGACAGCACCCACGGCAGCACGCCGACGGTCTGCGGCGACTCGCGAACATCCTCTTCGGACTCCGGAGCCTGCTCGATGATCGTGTGCGCGTTGGTGCCGCTGACGCCGAACGACGACACGGCGCCGCGGCGCGGACGGCCGGTCTCCGGCCAGGTCTCCTCCTCGACGAGCAGCTTGACGTCGCCCGCCTCCCAGTCGACCTGCGGGGTCGGCTCGGTGACGTGCAGGGTGCGCGGGGCGACGCCGTGCCGGATGGCCATGACCATCTTGATCACGCCACCGACACCGGCGGCGGCCTGCGAGTGGCCGATGTTGGACTTCAGCGAGCCCAGCAGCAGCGGGCGGTCGCGGTCCTGGCCGTAGGTCGAGAGGATCGCCTGGGCCTCGATCGGGTCACCGAGCCGGGTGCCGGTGCCGTGCGCCTCGACGACGTCCACTTCGGACGGCGTGAGCTTCGCGCCGGAGAGCGCCTGGCGGATGACCCGCTGCTGCGCCGGACCGTTCGGGGCGGTGAGGCCGTTGGACGCACCGTCCTGGTTGATCGCGGAACCCCGCACCACGGCGAGGATCTGGTGGCCGTTGCGCTGGGCGTCGGACAGCCGCTCCAGCAACAGGATGCCGGCGCCCTCGGACCAGCCGGTGCCGTCGGCGGAGGCGGAGAACGCCTTGCAGCGACCGTCGCTCGACAGACCGCCCTGTTTGTCGAACTCGGAGAACACCGACGCGTTCGACATGACCATGACGCCGCCCGCGAGCGCCAGCGAGCACTCGCCGTTGCGCAGCGACTGGGCCGCGAGGTGGATGGCGACCAGCGACGACGAGCACGCCGTGTCGATCGTGACCGCGGGGCCCTCGAAGCCGAGCGTGTAGGCGACCCGGCCGGAGAACACGCTGGGCGTGCTGCCGGTCAGCAGGTGGCCTTCGAGGCCCTCGGGCACCTCCTCGAGACCGGTGCCGTAGCCGGTGGCACTACCACCGACGAACACACCGGTCTGGCTGCCGCGCAACGACCTGGGGTCGATGCCCGCCCGTTCGACGGCCTCCCATGAGGTCTCCAGCAGCAGCCGCTGCTGGGGGTCCATGGCGAGGGCCTCGCGCGGCGAGATGCCGAAGAAGGCCGGGTCGAACTCGGCGGCGTCGTGCAGGAAACCGCCGCCGCTGACGCCGAACGTCAGATCGTCGTCGAGCCAGCCGCGGTCGGCGGGCAGCGCCGAGATGGCGTCGCCCCCGGTGGACACGAGGTGCCACAGGTCTTCCGGCGAGCTCACGCCGCCGGGGTACCGGCAGCTCATCGAGACGATGGCGATGGGTTCGCGTGCGGCAGCCGCGAGTTGCTGGTTCTGCTTTCGCAGGCGGTCGGTCTCCTTCAGAGACGCCCGCAGTGCCGCAACGACCTTGTCGTTGGAGGAGGTGGTCATCA
This sequence comes from Lentzea sp. NPDC058450, assembly GCF_042721395.1. Classification (NCBI taxonomy): domain Bacteria; kingdom Bacillati; phylum Actinomycetota; class Actinomycetes; order Pseudonocardiales; family Pseudonocardiaceae; genus Lentzea; species Lentzea sp. NPDC058450. The sequence continues at coordinate 54,495 of NZ_JBHXLO010000021.1, read as the reverse complement.
TTTACTCCGCACTCGGGGCTGATCAGGAGTTCTTGGTGTCGAGAGCCATCTCGACGAGGTTGTCGATGTCCATGTCGTCGATCGAGTCCCCTTCGTCGTCAGCGACCGGTTCCGCTTCGCCGTTCGCGAGGCGCAGCAACGCGTCCAGCAGGCCCGCCTCGCGCAACTGCTCCAGCGAGAGGCCCGTGAGCGCCTGGCGCACCTCGGCCTCCGCGGTGTCACCGATCAGCTCGGTGCGCAGGAGGTCGACCAGGACGAGCGGGGTCGGGTAGTCGAAGACCAGGGTCGCGGGGAGCCGCAGCCCGGTCAGGGCGTTGAGTCGGTTGCGCAGTTCGACCGCGGTGATCGAGGAGAAGCCGAGCTCGCGGAACGCTCGGTCGGCCTCGACGACACCGGCGGACTGGTGCCCGAGCACCGCGGCCGCCTCGTCCCGCACCAGGTCGAGCAGCAGGCGGTCGCGGTCGTCGGCGGGCAGGCCCGTGAGCTTCGCCCGGAACGCGGCACCGGTGTCCACATCGGACACCTGGTCGCCCGCACGGCGCACCTCGGGCAGGTCCGCGATCAGCGGGCTCGGGCGGCCGGCCGTGAAGATCGGCGCGAACCGGGTCCACTCGACATCGGCGACGGTGACCGCGCGGTCCCCGGACTCGACGGCCTGCCGCAGCGCGGCGATGGCACGCTCCGGTGCCATGGCCGGAAGTCCGCTGCGGCGCAGCAGCTCGTCCTGGTCGCCACCGGCCCACGGGCCCCAGGCGACCGACGCTCCGGCGAGGCCGCGGGCGCGGCGCCGGTCCACCAGTGCGTCGAGGAACGCGCTGCCGGCGGCGTAGGCCGCCTGGTTCGCGGCGCCCCAGACACCGGCGGTCGAGGAGAACACCACGAACGCGTCGAGCGGCGTCTCCCCGAGCAGGTCGTCGAGGTGGGCGGCGCCGAGGATCTTCGCGGAGAGGACCGCTGCGAACCCGTCGAGGTCCTGCTCCCCCACCGGGGTCGACTGGGTGACCTCGACGGCGTGCACGACGGCGTCCGGCGCGTGCTCACCGACCAGCGCGGCGACCTGGTCCCGGTCGGACACGTCGCACCGCACCACCGTGGTCCGCACGCCCAGCTCCGCGAGCAGTTCGTCGACAGGGCCGTCGTGGTCCGCGGTCAGCACCAGGTGCTCGGCGCCCGCACCGGCGAGCCAGCGGGCGACCTGCCCGCCGAGCACCCCGGTGCCGCCGGTCACCAGCACCGTGCCGCGGGGCGTCCACCCGCCGGTGGCCGGACCGGCCGGCGCGTGCGCCAGCCGTCGGGCCAGCACCCCGGAGGCGCGGATCGCGACCTGGTCCTCGGTGCCCGCGAGCACGTCGGCCAGGTGGTCGAGCACGACGTCGTCCCACTCGGCCGGCACGTCCGCGAGGCCACCCCAGCGGTCGGGGTGCTCCAGCGCGGCCACCAGGCCGAGACCCCAGTTCTGGGCTTGGGCCGGGTCACGCACCGGGTCGTCGGCGCCGGTGGAGACCGCGCCGCGGGTGAGGGCCCACAGCGGCGCGGTGAAGCCCGCGTCGCCGAGTGCCTGCACCAGCACGAGGTTCTCCTCGGCGGAGCCGGCCAGGGCCAGCACGCCGTCCACGGTCCCGACACCGGTCAGCGCCTCGGTGAGCGCCACCCGGTCGGTCGAGGCCGCGACGGAACCGACCTCGAGTCCGCGGTGCACGAGGCCGTGCAGCAGCGCAGATTCCTCGTCACCGACTACGAGCCAACGCCCAGAAGGCTGCCCGCCGTGGGCGGCGACCGGGGTCCACTCGACGCGGTACCGCAGGCTGTCCGTGTCCGGCGCCTCGTCGGAGGTCAGCCAGAACCGCTCGCGCTGGAACGGGTAGGTCGGCAGGTCGATCCGCCGCGCGCCGGAGCCCGCGAAGAACGGCGACCAGTCGACCGGAACGCCCCGCACGTGCAGACCGGCCAGCGCGGTGACGACCGAGCCGGGCTCGGGCTTGTCGGCGCGCAGGGCGGACACGAGCATCGCGTCCTGCACGCTCTCCGCGCCCATCGCGGTCAGCACCGCGTCCGGGCCCAGCTCCAGGAAGGTCGACACACCGGCGCTTTCCAGCGTCGTGACGGCGTCGGCGAACCGGACGGCCTCGCGGACGTGGCGGACCCAGTAGTCCACCGACGTCAGCTCGGCCGTGGTGGCGAGCTGTCCGGTCAGCGTCGAGACGATCGGGATCCGCGGTGCGGCGAAGGCCAGTCCCTTGGCCACGACGCGGAACTCTTCGAGCATGGCGTCCATCCGCGGCGAGTGGAACGCGTGGGACACGCTGAGCCGCTTGGACTTCCGGTCGCCGAACTGCGCGACGACCTCCACCACGGCGTCCTCGTCACCCGCGACCACCACCGAGCGCGGCCCGTTCACCGCGGCGAGCGACACGCGGTCGCCCAGCAACGGCGTGACCTCGTCTTCGGTGGCCTGCAAGGCGATCATCGCGCCACCGGTGGGCAGCTCCTGCATCAACCGGCCGCGCGCGGCGACCAGCGTCACGGCGTCGTCCAGCGTCAGCACGCCGGAGACGTGCGCGGCCGCCAGCTCGCCGATCGAGTGCCCTGCCAGGAAGTCCGGCCGCACGCCCCAGTGCTCGTAGAGGCGGAACAGCGCGACTTCCAGGGCGAACAGGGCGGGCTGGGTGTTGCCGGTCTCGTTGAGTGCCGCCGCGTCGGTGCCGAAGACGACGTCGCGCAGCGGCAGGTCGAACCGGGCGCAGACCGCGTCGAACGCGTCGGCGAACACCGGCTGGGTCTCGTACAGCTCACGGCCCATGCCGATCCGCTGGCTGCCCTGACCGGTGAACAGGAAGGCGAGCCTGCCGTTCGCCGTGGCCCCGCGCACCACGTCGGGTGCGTCGGTGCCGCCGGCCACCGCGAGCAGGCCGCGGTCCAGGTCGTCCCGGTCACCGGCGATGATCACCGCGCGGTGTTCCAAGCCGGCCCTGCCGGTGGCGAGCGTGAGGCCGAGGTCGCTCAGGTCGGTGTCCACAACGGACTGGAGCTGAGCGGCCTGGGCGCGCAACGCCGCCGGGGACTTCGCGGACAGCACGACCGGCACCACGGCGACCTCGGAGCGTTCCGCGACCGGCGTGACCGGTGCCTGCTCCAGGATCGCGTGGGCATTGGTGCCGCTGTAGCCGAACGACGACACACCGGCCCGGCGGGCGCGGCCCGTCTCGGGCCACGGCGTGGTCTCGGTGGCCAGCTCGACGGCGCCGGAGCTCCAGTCGATCTGCGGCGACGGCTCGTCCACGTGCAGCGTCTTCGGCACGACCCCGTGCCGCATCGCGAGCACCGCCTTGATCACGGCGGCGACACCGGACGCGGCCTGGGTGTGGCCGATGTTCGACTTCACGGAGCCGAGCAGCAACGGAGCCTGGCGGTCCTGACCGTAGGTGGCCAGCAACGCCTGCGCCTCGATCGGATCACCGAGCGCGGTACCCGTGCCGTGCGCCTCCACGACGTCCACATCGGACGGTGCGATGCCCGCGCGGTCCAGTGCCCGGCGGATCACCCGCTGCTGCGAAGGACCGTTCGGCGCGGTCAGGCCGTTCGAAGCGCCGTCCTGGTTGACGGCGGTGCCCCGCACGATCGCGAGCACCTCGTGGCCGTTGCGCTGGGCGTCGGAGAGCCGCTCGACGAGCAGCATGCCGACACCCTCACCCCACGCGGTGCCGTCGGCTCCGGCGGCGAACGCCTTGCAGCGTCCGTCGACCGCGAGTCCGCGCTGCCGCGAGAAGTCCACGAACGCGGCGGGCGTCGACATGATCGTCACGCCACCGGCCAGCGCGAGGTCGCACTCACCGTTGCGCAGCGCCTGGGCCGCGAGGTGCAGGGCCACGAGCGACGACGAGCACGCGGTGTCGACGGTGACCGCCGGGCCCTCGAAGCCGAACGTGTAGGAGATGCGGCCAGAGAACACGCTGGCCGCGTTGCCGGTGCCGAAGTACCCCTCCAGCTCGGGCGGCAAGGAAGTCAGCTGCGAGCCGTAGTCCTGGCCGTTCGTGCCCGCGAAGACACCGACCTGACCGCCCCGCAACGACGTCGGGTCGATCCCGGCCCGCTCGAAGGCCTCCCACGAGGTCTCCAGCAGCAGGCGCTGCTGCGGGTCCATCGCCAGCGCCTCGCGCGGCGAGATCCCGAAGAAGCCGGGGTCGAACTCCCCTGCCGCGTGCAGGAACGCGCCCTCGCGGGCGTAGGACTTGCCCGGCGCGTCCGGGTCCGGGTCGTACAGGCCCGCCAGGTCCCAGCCGCGGTCGGCCGGGAACCCGGTGACGGCGTCGCCGCCGTCGACCAGCAGCCTCCACAGGTCCTCCGGGGACGAGACGCCGCCCGCGAACCGGCACGACATCGCGACGATCGCGATCGGGTCGTCGGCGACGGCCGTGGTGACCGAGGTCAGCGCGACCGGCGTGGCACCGACGAGCTCCGCGCGCAGGTGTTCCGCGAGAGCAGCCGGGTTCGGGTAGTCGAAGACGAGCGTGGCCGGCAGCCCCAGGCCCGTCGACGCGACGAGGCCGTTGCGCAGCTCGACCGCGGTGAGCGAGTCGAAGCCCAGTTCCTTGAACGCCCGGTCGGGCCGGACGTCGTCGGCGGAGCCGTGGCCGAGTGCGGCCGCGGCCTGCTCGCGGACCAGCTCCACGAGGAGGTGCAGCTGCTCGCCCTCGGACAGCTCGGCGATCCGGCGAGCCAGTGACGAGTCACCGGCCACCGCGACGGTCTGCTCGGCGACCTCCGGGAGCTCGCTCAGCAGCGGGCTCGGCCGGACGGCGGTGAACACCGGCACGAACCGGGTCCAGTCGACGTCCGCGACGGTGATCGTGGTGTCGCCGGACCGGATGGCCTGGCGCAGCGCGGTCATGGCGGCGGCCGAGTTCATCGCGACCACACCGCGGCGGCGCAGCTGCTCGGCGGCGTCGCCCTCGACGGCCATGCCGCCGTCGGCCCACGGGCCCCAGGCGACCGCCAGTGCGGTCAGCCCGCGGGCGCGGCGGGACTCGGCCAGCGCGTCCAGGTGGGCGTTGGCGGCGGCGTAGGCCGACTGGCCACCACTGCCCCACACCCCGGCGATCGACGAGAACAGCACGAACGCGTCGACCTCGCCGACCAGCTCGTCCAGGTTCCGCGCACCGGAGACCTTGCCCGCCAGCACCTTCTGCAACGTCCCGGGGTCGTGTCCTTCGACCGCTTCGTTGTGGTCGATGCCGGCCGCGTGGAAGACCGCCGTGGGCGGGTGTTCCGCGACCAGCGCGGCAACGGCGTCGCGGTCGGCCGCGTCACACGCGGCGATCGTGACCCGTGCACCGAGTTCTTCCAGCTCTGCCCGGAGTTCGGCAGCGCCGGGCGTGTCGAGGCCGCGGCGTGAGGTCAGGACGAGGTGCTCGGCACCCGCGCCCGCCAGCCACCGGGCCACGTGCCCGCCCAGCGAGCCCGTGCCACCGGTGATCAGCACCGTGCCGCGCGGCGTCCAAGCAGACCCACCGGCAACCGGTGCGTGCACCAGGCGGCGACCGAAGACTCCGCTGGCGCGCACCGCGACCTGGTCCTCGGACCCGGCCAGCACGGCGGCGAACCGGTCGAGGGCGCGGTCGTCGAGCGTGCCGGGAAGGTCGACCAGACCGCCCCAGCGCTCGGACAGCTCCAGCGCGGCCACCCGGCCGAAGCCCCACAGCTGCGCGGCTTCCGGCCGGACCGCGTTGTCCGCCCGGCCGACCGACACGGCTTCCCGCGTCACCAGCCACAACGGCGCGGCGACAGCGGCCAGCCCCTGCGTGATCGTGAGCGCCTCGGCCACGTCGGCCGGGAACGCCAGCACACCGTCGAACTCCCCGAGTTCGGTAGCCGCTGCCGGCTCCGTGACGGTGACGACTTCGATGCCACGGGCGATAAGCGAGTCCACGACGGGGTCGGCGCCCACGGCCAGCCAACGACCGGAAACCGCGGTCTGGGAGGCCGAAACCGGCTTCCACTCGACCCGGTAACGCCATCCCTCGACGGCAGACTCGCCACGGCTGTCCCGACGCCACTTCGACAACACGGGCAGCACGGCGTCGAACGCCTGCGAGTCCTCCTCGCTGAGCGCGGCGCCGAGCGACTCCAGGTCCTCCCGCTCGACCGCGTCCCAGAATCGGGCCTCGATCGAGTCCTGCACGCGGGTGGCGGCCGTCTCCAGCCACAACCGCTCGCGCTGGAACGCGTAGGTCGGCAGATCCACCCGCCGCGCGCCGGTACCGGCGAAGAACGCGGACCAGTCGACCTCGGCCCCGCGGGCGAACACCCGGCCGAGCGCGGTCAGCAGCGACCGCGCCTCCGGCCGGTCCTTGCGCAGGGCGGGCACGAACGCCGCGCCACCACCGGCCATCGCCGACAGCACCGCGTCCGGGCCCAGCTCCAGGAACGTCGTGACGTCCTGGGCTTCGAGCTCCGCGACGGCATCAGCGAACCGGACCGTGTTCCGGACGTGGTTCACCCAGTACTCGGGGTCGCTGACCTCGCCCAGCATGGAGATCGTCGGCTCGTTGAACGTCAGTTCCGCGACCACCGCGCGGAAGTCGTCCAGCATCGGGTCCATCAACGGTGAGTGGAATGCGTGCGAAACACTGAGCTGCTTCGACTTGCGGTCACCGAACTGCGCGACGACCTGCTCCACAGCGGCCTCGTCACCGGCGACGACCACCGCGTCCGGCCCGTTGACCGCCGCGAGCGATACCTGATCCGTCAGAAGCGGCAGCACTTCCGCTTCCATGGCCTGCAAAGCCACCATCGCGCCACCCTCGGGCAACGCCTGCATCAACCGGGCCCGCGCCGACACCAACGTCGCCGCGTCCTCCAGCGACAGCACCCCGGCCACGTGCGCGGCAGCGATCTCACCGATCGAGTGCCCGGCCAGGAAGTCCGGGCGCACACCCCACGACTCGACGAGCCGGAACAAAGCAACTTCCAGCGCGAAGATCGCCGGCTGCGTGAACTCCGTGCGGTCCAACTCCTCGTCCCGCACGTCCACCAACGCCGCGACCTCGTCAAAGGCCTTGGCATACACCGGGAACGCGTCGTACAGCTCACGACCCATGCCCACGCGCTGGCTGCCCTGACCGGTGAACAGGAACGCGAGGCGACCCGGCGTGACCGCGGCCGACTCGACCCGGGCCAGTTCCGCGACCAGCTCGTCCTGATCGGCGGCGACCACCACGGCCCGGTGCTCGAACCGAGCCCGCGAGGTGGCCAGCGAGAAGCCGAGGTCCGTCAGGTCCGCCGGTGCCAGTGAGGCCAGGCGGTCCGCCTGCTCCCGCAACGCTTCCGGCGTCTTGGCCGACAGCACGACCGGCACCAGCGGCAACGGCTTGTGCTCGACCTTGCTCGGCCGGGCGGCGGGAGCCTGCTCGACGATCAGGTGCGCGTTGGTGCCACCGATGCCGAACGACGACACACCCGCACGGCGTGCCCGGTTCACCGAAGGCCATTCCCGCGCCTCGGTCAGCAGCTCGACCGCACCGGACTCCCAGTCCACGTGCGGGGTCGGCTCGGCCAGGTGCAACGTCTTGGGCGCGACGCCGTTGCGCAGCGCCATCACCATCTTGATCACACCCGCGACACCGGCCGCGGACTGCGAGTGCCCGATGTTGGACTTCAACGATCCCAGCAGCACCGGCTGCTCGCGGTCCTGGCCGTAGGTGGCGAGAATGGCCTGCGCCTCGATCGGGTCGCCCAGCTTCGTACCGGTGCCGTGCGCCTCGACCAGGTCGACGTCCGAAGTGGACAGACCAGCGTTCGCCAGCGCTTGCCGGATCACCCGCTGCTGCGACGGACCGTTCGGCGCGGTCAACGTGCTCGACGCACCGTCCTGGTTCACCGCCGAACCACGGACCACCGCGAGCACCTCGTGCCCGTTGCGCTGAGCATCGGACAAGCGCTCCACCATGAGCATGCCGACACCCTCGGACCAGCCGGTCCCGTCCGCGTCGGCCGAGAACGCCTTGCAGCGGCCGTCCGGCGAGAGCCCGTTCTGCTTGGCGAACTCCGCGAAGAGCGCCGGCGTCGACAACACCATCACGCCACCGGCCAACGCGAAGTCGCACTCACCACGACGCAACGCCTGCACAGCCAGGTGAATCGCCACCAACGACGACGAACAAGCCGTGTCAACCGTCAGCGCAGGGCCTTCCAGACCGAAGGTGTAAGCGATCCGGCCGGACATCACACTCGGCGTGCTGCCGGTGAGCACCAGGCCCGCCAGCTCCTCAGGAACGACCTGGCCCGCGGAGCCGTAGTCGGTCGAGCTACCACCGATGAAGACGCCGGCCTGCTTGCCCCGCACCGAAGCCGGGTCGATCCCAGCCCGCTCGAAGGTCTCCCACGTCGTCTCCAGCAGCAACCGCTGCTGGGGGTCCATCGCGAGGGCCTCACGCGGCGAGATGCCGAAGAAGTCGCGGTCGAAGTCCATGGCGTGGTCGACGAAGCCGGCACCGGCGACGTCGAAGTCGAACTCCTGCAACAACCAGCCGCGGTCGACGGGCAACGGCGTGATCGCGTCCGTGCCCGTGGCGACGAGGTCCCACAGGTCTTCCGGCGAACGGACGCCACCGGGGAAGCGGCAGGCCATCGACACGATCGCGATCGGCTCGTCCGACCCGACCGTCGCGGCCACCGCCTTCTGCACCGGCGCATCGCCGGCCGAGCCCACCAGCTCACCGCGCAGGTGCACCGCGAGCGCTTGCGGGGTCGGGTAGTCGAACACCACCGTCGCCGGCAGCCGCAGACCCGTCGCGGCACTCAGGGTGTTGCGCAGCTCCACCGCCGACAACGAGTCCAGCCCCATGTCGACCAGACCACGGGTCACCTGCACCTGCTGCGCCGAGGAGAAGCCCAGCACCACGGCGACCTGACCGCGCACCACGTCCAGCAGCAGGTCGTCCTGCTCGGCGACCGACAGCGAAGCCAGCTTCTGGTTCCACTGCGTCGCTCCCGCGGCGACACCCGCGGCGTTGCGGCGCGTCGGCACGCGGACCAGGCCGCGCAGCAACGGGTGCAGGTCGTTCTTGCTGCCCCGCAACGCGACGAGGTCGAGCTTCATCGGCACGGAGACCGGTTCGTCCAGCACGAGCGCCGAGTCGAACAGCTCGAAGCCCTCGGCGACGGACATCGCGGGCATCCCGGCGCGGGTCATCCGCGACAGGTCCACCCGGGACAGTCCGGCGCCCATGCCCGTGCTCTGGTTCCACAGGCCCCACGCGAGCGAGACACCCGGCAGGCCGAGGAAACGCCGGTGTGCGGCCAACCCGTTCAGGTACGTGTTCGCGGCCGCGTAGTTCGCCTGGCCAGGAGAACCCATCAAGCCGGCCGTCGACGAGAACAGGGCGAACATCGCCAGGTCCCGATCGAGCGTCAGCTCGTGCAGGTGCCACGCCGCATCCACCTTCGGCGCGAACACCGTGTCCAGACGCTCCGGCGTCAACGACTCCAGAACACCGTCATCCAACACACCAGCCGTGTGCACAACACCAGTCAGCCCCCCAATCCCCTCGATCACCGAAGCAAGCGCCGCACGATCGGACACGTCACAGGCCACGACCTCGACCTGAGCGTCCAGCTCCGCCACCAGCTCGGCCGCACCCGGCGCGTCCAGGCCACGACGCGACGTCAGCACCAGACGCCGAACCCCGTGCTCGGCAACGAGATGACGCGCCAGCTCCGCACCCAGCCCACCGGTGCCACCGGTGATCAACACGGTGCCCTCGGGGTCCAGCGGAGCCGGCACGGTCAGCACGACCTTGCCGATGTTCTTGGCCTGCCCCAGGTACCGGAACGCCTCCGGTGCCCGGTGCACGTCCCACGTCGTCACGGGCAGCGGACGCAGGTCACCCGCGCTGAACCACTCGTAGAGCCGGGTCAGCAGCTCACCGATGCGGTCGAACCCGGCCTCGATCAGGTCGAACGCCTGGTAGCGGACGCCGGAGTGCGCGGCAGCGACCTCGTCGGCGTCGCGGACGTCGGTCTTGCCCATCTCCAGGAACCGGCCACCCGCGCTCTGCGCCACCAGGCGCAGCGACGAGTCCACGAACTCACCGGACAACGCGTTGAGCACCACGTCCACACCGCGGCCGTCGGTCGCGGCCGTGAACTCCTGCTCGAAGTCCGTCGTGCGCGACGACGCGATGTGGTCGTCGTCCAGACCAGCACGCCGCAGCACGTCCCACTTGCCGGTGCTCGCGGTGCCGAACACGTCGGCGCCGAGCAGCCGGGCCACCTGCGTCGCGGCCATGCCCACGCCACCGGCGGCGGCGTGGATCAGGACCTTCTCCCCGGCCTGCAGGCCACCCAGGTCGTCCAGGGCGTACAACGCCGTCAGGTACACCAGCGGCACACCGGCCGCCTGCGTGTACGACCAGCCGTCCGGGATCAGGCAGATCTGCCTGCGGTCGGCCACCGCCACCGGTGCGAACGCGGCGGCGAACATGCCCATCACCCGGTCGCCGGGCTGGAGATCCGTGACCCCCGAGCCCACCTCCAGCACCACGCCGGCGCCTTCGAGACCCATCAGGCCCGCGTCGCCGGGGTACATGCCGAGCACGTTCATCACGTCGCGGAAGTTCACGCCCGCCGCGCGCACCGCCACCCGGACCTCGCCGGCGCCCAGCTCGGACTCGGCCGCCGGCCACGGGATGGTGACCAGGTTGTCGAAGGTGCCCTTCTCGGTGAAGTCCAGGCGCCACGGACCTTCCTCCGTGAACGCCGACACCGAACCGGCGAAGCCACGGGCCAGCCGAGGCACGAACGCCGCACCGGACCGAAGGGCCACCTCGCTCTCTCCGGACAGCACAACAGCAGGCGCCAAGCGCTCGACGTCACCGGGCACGTCGGCGTCGACGAGCACGATCCGGTCGAGGTACTCCGCCTGCGCGGCGCGGACCAGACCGGACACCGCGGCGTGCGCCAGCGACGTCACGTCCTCGCCGGGCAGCACCGACACGGCCCCGCTGGTCACCACGACCAGCACGGACTCCTCGTCGGCGGCCAGGAAGCCCTGGACGTCGGCCAGCACACGGCCCGCGACGTCCCGGACTTCGCCGTTCGGCACCACCAGCGTCACCAGGCGCGGCGCACCACCCGACCGTTCCAGGGACAGGGGAAGCCACTCGACGCGGAACAGCGAGTCAGGCTGGCCGGCGCCCGGCTTCAGCGCCTGACCACCGATCGGGCGCAGCACCAACGAGTCGACGCGAGCCACCGGCACACCGCCGCCGTCGGCCACGCTCACCGAGATCGCGTCGCCGTGCCCGCTCGGGGAGATCTTGGCCCGCAGCACCGACGCACCCGTCGCGTGCAGGGTCACGCCGTTCCAGGAGAACGGCAGCGAAGCGCCCTGCCCCTTCTCCGACGCCAGCCCCAACGCGTGCAGCACGGAGTCCAGCAACGCCGGGTGCACACCGAACTTCGCTGCCTGGCGGTGCTCCGACTCGGGCAGCGCGGCCTCGACGAACAGGTCGTCGCCGGCCTTCCACGCCGCCTTCAGGCCGCGGAAGACCGGGCCGTAGTCCAGACCGCCATCAGACAAACCGTCATAAAGATCCGACAGATCCAGCTCTTCCGCACCGGCGGGCGGCCACGTGCTCAGGTCGAACCCGGGAGCGACCGACTCGTCCGACAGCACACCGACCGCGTGCGTCGTCCAGACGTCGCCGTCCTGCGCCAGCACGGTGACCGTGCGCCGTCCGCCGTCGAGCTCGCCGACGACGACCCGCACCTTCACGCCCGCGGCGGTCAGCACCAGCGGCTGCTGCAACAGCAGCTCTTCGACGTGCCCGCAGCCGACCTCGTCACCGGTGCGGATCACCAGCTCGGCCAGCGCGGTTCCCGGCACGACCACGGAACCCGCGACGACGTGGTCCGCGAGCCAGCGGTGGGTGTCCGAGGACAGCCTCGCCGTGCCGAGCACCCCGCCGTCGGGCATCGAGAACACCGCGTCCAGCAGCGGGTGCTGCGCCGAGTCGAGTCCGCCGGTGGAGGTCGAGAAGTCCAGCCAGAACCGCTCGCGCTGGAACGCGTACGTCGGCAGGTCGACCCGCCGCGCGCCGGTACCGGCGAAGCAGGAGGCCCAGTCGACCTCGACACCCCTGGCGTGCACCCGGCCGAGCGCCTGCAGCAGCGACCGCGCTTCCGGCCGGCCCTTGCGCAGGGTCGGCACGAACGCCGCGTCGCCGTTGCCCATCGCCGACAGCACGGCGTCCGGCCCCAGCTCCAGGAACGTCGTGACGTTCCGCGCCGACAGCTTCGACACCGCGTCGGCGAACCGGACCGTGCCGCGGACGTGCCGCACCCAGTACTCGGGGTCCGTCACCTCGCCGAACATCGCGATCTTGGGCTCGTTGAACGTCAACTCCGAGACCACGGCCCGGAAGTCGTCCAGCATCGGGTCCATCAACGGCGAGTGGAACGCGTGAGACACGGAAAGACGCTTCGACTTGCGGTCACCGAACCGCGCCACCACCTGCTCGACCGCGGCCTCGTCCCCCGCGACGACCAGCGACTGCGGGCCGTTGATCGCGGCGATCGACACCAGGTCGGACAGGTGCGGCGTGACCTCGTTCTCCGTGGCCTGCAACGCGACCATCGCGCCGCCCTCGGGCAGCGCCTGCATCAGGCGGGCCCGAGCCGAGATCAACGTCGCCGCGTCTTCCAGCGACAACACCCCGGCCACATGAGCAGCGGCGATCTCGCCGATCGAATGACCGGCCAGGAAGTCCGGCCTGACGCCGAACGACTCGACCAGTCGGTACAGGGCGACTTCCAGCGCGAAGATCGCCGGCTGGGTGAACTCGGTCCGGTCCAGCTCTTCGTCGCGCACGTCGACCAGAGCGGCAACCTCGTCAAAGGCCTTGGCGTAAGCGGGGAACGCGTCGTAGAGCTCACGCCCCATCCCGGCCCGCTGGCTGCCCTGACCGGTGAACAGGAACGCCACCCGGCCAGGAGCCACCGTCGCGGGGCGAACCGCGGCCAGTTCGCGAACCAGCTCGTCCTGGTCCGCGGCGACCACCACGGCCCGGTGCTCGAAGCGGGCACGCGTCGTCGCCAACGAGAAACCGAGGTCCGTCAGGTCCACCGGTGCCGACGCGGCCAGGCGGTCCGCCTGCTCCCGCAACGCTTCCGGCGTCTTGCCCGACAGCACCAGCGGCACCAGCGGCAACGGCTTGTGCTCGACGTCCACCGGCCGGGTGGCCGGAGCCTGCTCGATGATCACGTGCGCGTTGGTGCCGCCGATACCGAAGGACGACACACCCGCACGGCGCGGACGACCCCGGTCCGGCCACGACCGCGACTCGGTCAGCAGCTCGACCGCCCCGGCTTCCCAGTCGACGTGCGGGGAGGGCTCCTCCGCGTGCAACGTCTTGGGTGCCACGCCGTTGCGCAGCGCCATCACCATCTTGATCACGCCACCGACACCGGCGGCGGACTGCGCGTGGCCGATGTTGGACTTCAGCGAGCCCAGCAGCAACGGCTCCTCGCGGTCCTGACCGTAGGTCGCCAGCACCGCCTGCGCCTCGATCGGGTCGCCCAGCTTAGTGCCGGTGCCGTGCGCTTCGACCACGTCGACGTCCGAAGTGGACAGACCTGCGTTCGCAAGCGCTTGCCTGATAACCCGTTGCTGCGACGGACCGTTGGGCGCGGTCAGCGTGCTCGAAGCACCGTCCTGGTTGACCGCCGAACCCCGCACCACCGCGAGCACCTCGTGCCCGTTGCGACGCGCGTCCGAAAGCCGCTCCACCAGGAGCATGCCGACGCCCTCGGACCAGCCCGTGCCGTCCGCGTCGGCCGAGAAGGCCTTGCAGCGCCCGTCCGGCGAAAGCCCGTTCTGCTTGGCGAACTCCGCGAAGAGCGCGGGCGTCGACAGCACCATGACGCCACCGGCCAGCGCGAAGTCGCACTCACCGCGACGCAACGCCTGCACCGCGAGGTGAATCGCGACCAACGACGACGAACAAGCCGTGTCGACGGTCAGCGCGGGGCCTTCGAGGCCGAACGTGTAAGCGATCCGGCCCGACATGACGCTCGGGGTGCTGCCGGTGAGCAGCAGGCCCGCCAGCTCGTCGGGCACGACCTGGCCCTGGGAACCGTAGTCCGTGGCGCTGCCGCCGACGAACACGCCGGCCTGCCTGCCGCGCACGGACGCCGGGTCGATCCCGGCCCGCTCGAAGGTCTCCCAGGCCGTCTCCAGCAGCAACCGCTGCTGCGGCTCCATGGCGAGCGCCTCACGCGGCGAGATGCCGAAGAAGCTGCTGTCGAAGTCCATGGCGTGGTCGACGAAACCACCGCCCGCGACGTCGAAGTCCATGTCCTGCAACAGCCAGCCGCGGTCGACGGGCAACGGCGTGATCGCGTCCGTGCCCGTGGAGACGAGCTCCCACAGGTCTTCCGGCGACCGGACCCCGCCGGGGAAGCGGCAGGCCATCGACACGATCGCGATCGGCTCGTCCGACCCGACCGTCGCGGCCACCACCTGCTGCACCGGCGCCTCGTCGGCCGACGAGGCCAGTTCGCCCCGCAGGTGCGCGGCGAGGGCCTGGGGCGTCGGGTAGTCGAACACGACGGTGGCCGGCAGCCGCAGGCCCGTCGCGACGCTCAACGTGTTGCGCAGCTCGACGGCGGACAGCGAGTCCAGGCCCATCTCGACGAGGCCGCGGGTCACCTGGACCTGCTGCGCCGAGGAGAAGCCCAGCACCACGGCCACCTGACCGCGCACCAACTCCAGCAGCAAATCGTCCTGCTCGGCCGTGGAGAGGCCCGCGAGCCGGGCCGACCACGACGACGGCTCGGCCTTGCCACCCGAGGCCGCGGCCCGCCGGTTCTGCGTGCGGACGAGGCCGCGCAGCAACGGCTGCACCTCGGGGCCGCCGCGCAACGCGGCCAGGTCGAGCTTCATCGGCACGGCGACGGCTTCGTCCAGCACGAGTGCCGAGTCGAACAACGCGAAGCCCTCGGCGATCGTCATCGCCGGCATGCCGTTCCGCGCCATCCGGGCGAGATCCGCCTTGGTCAGGCCGGAACCCATGCCCACGTTGGAGCTCCACAGGCCCCACACCAGCGAGACGGCGGGCAGGCCGAGGGAACGGCGGTGGGCGGCGAGACCGTTCAGGTAGGTGTTGGCGGCCGCGTAGTTGGCCTGGCCAGGCGACCCCAGCACACCGGCCGTGGACGAGAACAGGGCGAACATCGCCAGGTCGCGGTCACGGGTCAGCTCGTGCAGGTACAGCGCGGCATCGACCTTCGGACCGAAGACGGTGCCGATGCGTTCCGGCGTCAGGGACTCCAGCACGCCGTCGTCGAGAACACCGGCCGTGTGCACGACACCGGTGAGGTTCTCGATGCCCGCGATCACGGCGGCGAGCGCATCGCGATCCGACACGTCACAGGCCACGACCTCGACCCGCGCGTCCAGCTCGGCGACCAGCTCGGCCGCACCCGGCGCGTCCAGGCCACGGCGAGAAGTCAGCACCAGGTGCTTGACTCCGCGCACGGTCACGAGGTGACGCGCCAGTTCGGCGCCCAGACCACCCGTGCCACCGGTGATCAGCACCGCGCCCTCGGGGTCCAGCGGCGCCGGAATCGTGAGGACGACCTTGCCGATGTTCTTGGCCTGGCCCAGGTAGCGGAACGCCTCCGGCGCGCGGTGCAGGTCCCACGCCGTCACCGGCAGCGGGCGCAGCACACCCGCGCTGAACCAGTCGTAGAGCTGGTAGAGCATCTCGCGGATGCGGTCGGGGCCCGCCTCGATCAGGTCGAACGCCTGGTAGCCGACACCGGGGTACTGGGTGGCGACCTCGGCGGCGTCGCGGACGTCGGTCTTGCCCATCTCGACGAACCGGCCGCCACCGCCCATGCCGGTCAGCCGCAGCGAGGCGTCGACGAACTCGCCCGCCAGCGCGTCCAGCACGACGTCGACGCCGCGGCCGCCGGTGACGGTGGTGAACTGCTGCTCGAACTCGGTGGTGCGCGAGGAAGCGATGTGGTCGTCCGGGATCCCGGCCTGACGAAGGATGTGCCACTTGCCGGTGCTGGCGGTGCCGAACACCTCGGCGCCGAGCTGGCGGGCGACCTGCGTCGCGGCCATGCCGACACCACCGGCGGCGGCGTGGATCAGGACCGACTCGCCCGCCTGGAGACCGGCGAGGTCGCCGAGGCCGTAGAGCGCGGTGAGGAACACCAGCGGCACACCGGCCGCGTCGGCGTAGCTCCAGCCGGTGGGCATCGGGCAGACCATGCGCTCGTCGGCGATCGCGACCGGCCCGAAGGCGGCGTCCATCATGCCCATCACCCGGTCGCCGGGTGCGAGACCGTCCACTTCGGACCCGACGGCGAGCACGACACCGGCGGCTTCGAGGCCCATCAGGCCCGCGTCGCCGGGGTACATGCCGAGCGTGTTCATGACGTCGCGGAAGTTGACGCCCGCGGCGCGCACGGCGATGCGGACCTGGTTGGGCTCCAGGTCGTCCATGGCCTGCGGCCACGGGATGGTGACGAGGTTGTCGAACGTGCCCTGCTCGGTGAAGTCGAGGCGCCACGGCTCGTCGCCGGCGAACGGCGTGACCGAACCGGCGAAACCGCGGGCGAGTCGCGGCACGAACGCCTTGCCGCCGCGGACCGCGACCTCGCTCTCCCCCGAGGCCGCGATGGCCGGCAGGAGGTCGTCGAGGTCGGCCGGCACGTCGGCGTCGATCAGCACGATCCGGTCGACGTGCTCGGCCTGCGCGGCCCGGATGAGGCCGGACACGGCGGCGTGGCCGAGGTTCGGCACGTCCTCGCCGGGCAGCACGGACGCGCCACCGCGGGTGACCACGGCCAGCACGGAGTCGTGATCCTCGGCCAGGAAGGCCTGCACGTCGGCCAGCACCGCGGCGACGACGTCCCGGGTCTCGCCGTCGGGCGCGACCACGGTGACGACCTGCGCCGTGCTGCCGTCGCGCTCCAGCGAGAGCGGGTTCCAGTCGATGCGGAACAACGCGTCCGGCTGACCGGAACCGGCCTTGAGCTGACCACCGATCGGGCGCAGCACCAACGAGTCGATCTGGGCGACCGGCGTGCCGGTCTCGTCGGCGACCCGGACCGAGACCGCGTCGCCCTGCCCGACCGGCGAGATCTTGGCGCGCAGCACCGAGGCACCGGAGGCGAAGAGGCTGACGCCGTTCCAGGAGAACGGCAGCGAGCCGCTCTGGCCCTTCGCCGACTCGTCCAGGCCGAGCGCGTGCAGCACCGAGTCCAGCAGCGCCGGGTGCAGCCCGAACTTGGCCGCCTGCCGGTGCTCCGACTCGGGCAGCGTCACCTCGGCGTACACGTCGTCACCGGACCGCCAGGCGGCCCGCAGGCCGCGGAACACCGGGCCGTACTCGAGGCCGGCGCCCGCGAGGTCGTCGTAGACCCCGTCGAGCTCGATCTCCCGGGCGTCGGCCGGCGGCCACGTCCTGAGGTCGAAGCCCGCCGCGATCTCGTCCTCCGCGAGCACACCGACGGCGTGCGTCGTCCACTCGGCGTCGTCCTCGCCGTCCGGTCGCGTGTAGACGGTGACCGCGCGGCGGCCCGAGGCGTCCGCCTCGGCGACCGCGATGCACAGCGTGACCGCGCCCTTCGCCGGCAGCACCAGCGGTGCCTGCAGCAGCAGTTCGTCCAGGTAGCCGCAGTGCAGCTGGTCGCCCGCGCGGATGGCGAGCTCGACGATCGCGGTGCCCGGCACGACCACGTTGCCCGCGACGACGTGGTCGGCGAGCCAGGCGTGCGAGGTGCGGGACAGTCTGGCGGTGAACAGGGCTCCGCCGTTGGGGGTGGAGAGCACCGCGCCGAGCAGCGGGTGGTCGGCCGCGCCGAGACCGGCGGCCGTCACGTCGTGCACGGCACCGGTGGCGTCGACCCAGAACCGTTCGCGCTGGAACGCGTAGGTGGGCAACGGGATCGCCCGCGCGCCGGACCCGGCGAAGTAGGCGGACCAGTCGACCCGCACGCCCCGGCCGTGGATCCGGCCGAGCGCGGACAGGATGCTCTGGACCTCGTCGCGGTCCTTGCGCAGCGCGGACACGAGCACCGCGTCCTGGACGCTCTCCGCGCCCATCGCGGTGAGCACGCCGTCCGGGCCGAGCTCGAGGAACGTCGTGACGCCTTCGGTCTCCAGCGCGCGCACGGCGTCGGCGAACCGGACGGCCTCGCGCACGTGCCGCACCCAGTACTCCGGCGAGGTGATCTCGTCGGCCGTGACGAGCGCGCCGGTCAGCGTGGACACGATCGAGATCGTCGGAGCGCTGAAGGTCAGCTTCCGCACCACGGCGCGGAAGTCCGCCAGCATGCCGTCCATCTGCGGCGAGTGGAACGCGTGCGAGACGCTGAGCCGCTTGGCCTTGCGGTCGGGGAACTGCGCGGCGATCTGCTCGACGGCGTCCTCGGCGCCCGCGACGACGACCGAGCGCGGGCCGTTGACCGCGGCGAGCGAGACAGCGTCGGTGAGGTGCGGCAGCACCTCTTCCTCGGTGGCCTGCAGCGCGAGCATGGCACCGTCGCCCGGCAGCGCCTGCATGAGCCGGCCCCGTGCGCTGACCAGAGCGGCCGCGTCTGCCAGGGACAGCACGCCGGCGACGTGCGCGGCGGCGATCTCGCCGATCGAGTGGCCGGCCAGGAAGTCGGGCTTGACGCCCCACGACTCGACGAGGCGGTAGAGCGCGACCTCGACGGCGAACAGCGCGGGCTGGGTGAACTCGGTGCGGTTCAGCAGGTCCGGAGTGGACAGTGCCTCGGCGAGCTTCGGGTCGAGGTGAGCGCAGACGGCGTCGAACGCCTCGGCGAACACCGGGAACGCGGCGTGCAGCTGTTGCCCCATCGCGATCCGCTGGCTGCCCTGACCGGTGAACAGGATCGCGGTCCGGCCCTTGACGGCCGCCTCGGGCACGGGCGCGTCGGTGGCCAGGGCGTCCAGGGCCGCGAGCAGGTCCTCGGAACCCTCGGCGACGATCGTGGCCCGGTGGTCGTGGTGGGTCCGACTGGTCGCGGTGGAGTACGCGAGGTCGGCCAGGTCTGCCCCGGCGCGCACCGCCTCGGCGAGCCTGGCGGCGTTGGCGCGCACCGCGTTCTCGGTCTTGCCGGAGACGAGCACGGGCACGACCGGCAGTGCGGCGCGGGATTCCTCGTCGATCTCCTGCGCCGGTGCCTGCTCCAGGATCGCGTGCGCGTTGGTGCCGCTGTAGCCGAACGACGACACACCGATCCGGCGCTCGCGTCCGGTCTCCGGCCACGGCTGGGACTCGGTGGCCAGCTCGATCGCGCCGGCGCTCCAGTCGATCTGCTTCGACGGCTCGTTCACGTGCAGCGTCTTCGGCACCAGGCCGTGCCGCAGCGACAGGACGGCCTTGATCAGGGCGGCGACACCGGCGGCGGCCTGCGTGTGGCCGATGTTCGACTTCACCGAGCCCAGCAGCATCGGCTGGTCGCGGTCCTTGCCGTAGGCCGCGAGCAGTGCCTGCGCCTCGATCGGGTCGCCGAGGGCGGTACCCGTGCCGTGCGCCTCAACCACGTCGACGTCCACAGAGGACAGCTGCGCGTCCGCGAGCGCCGCCTTGATGACGCGCTGCTGCGACGGGCCGTTCGGCGCGGTGAGGCCGTTCGACGCGCCGTCCTGGTTGACCGCGGTCCCGCGCACGACGGCGAGGACCTGGTGGCCGTTGCGCTGGGCGTCCGACAGCCGCTCCACGAGCAGCATGCCGACGCCCTCGCCCCATGCCGTGCCGTCGGCGCCGGCCGCGAACGCCTTGCAACGCCCGTCGACCGCGAGCCCCCGCGCCCGGGAGAAGTCGATGAACGCGCCGGGCGAGGACATGATCGTCACGCCGCCGGCCAGCGCGAGGTCGCACTCGCCATTGCGCAGCGCCTGCACCGCGAGGTGCAGGGCGACGAGCGAACCGGAGCAGGCCGTGTCGATCGTGACGGCAGGGCCCTCGAAGCCGAACGTGTAGGAGATGCGGCCGGAGAACATGCTCGCCGCGTTGCCGGTGCCGAGGTGGCCTTCGAGACCTTCCGGCACGCCGCCGTCGAACAGCGCGATGTAGTCCTGGCCGTTGGTGGAGGTGAACACACCGGTCCGGCTGCCGCGCAACGCCTGCGGGTCGACACCCGCGCGTTCGAACGTGTGCCAGGCCGTCTCCAGCAGCAGACGTTGCTGCGGATCCATCGCCAGCGCCTCGCGCGGCGAAATGCCGAAGAACCCGGGATCGAATTCAGCGACACCCTCGACGAATGCGCCTTCGGCGACGTAGGAGGTGCCCTGGTGATCGGGGTCCGGGTGATAAAGCGACTCGACGTCCCAGCCGCGATCGGTCGGGAACGGCGCGATGGCGTCACGTCCCTCGACGAGGAAGTCCCAGAACTCGTCAGGCGACGAGACGCCGCCCGCGAAGCGGCAGTCCATCGCCACGATCGCGATGGGCTCGTGCCCCTTCGCCTCCGCCGCCTGCAGGCGTTGGCGCGTGTTGTGCAGGTCCGCCGTCACCCGCTTGAGGTAGTCGCGAAGCTTCTGCTCGTTGGACATTCAACGCCACCTCTTCAGGGCAACCGGCACGTCTCGGGGTAAGTCCGACAGACCTCTGGACCGAAAACTAACGAGGGGGCCGCCAGGGACAACACCCCTGACGGCCCCCTACGCGTCCCCTACGGCTCCCGTTCCGAGAAGAAGCGGGAAATCCCTAAAGAAACAGTTGGGAATTCCTTAGAAAACCGGTCTTCCTAGACGCCGAACTCCTTGTCGATGAAGGCGAAGATCTCGTCGTCGTCGGCGGTGTCGAGCTGGTCGTTGATGCCGTCCTCGCCGTCGGCGGGCGTGTACCGGGCCAGCAGCGCCTGCAGCCGCTTCACCACCGCGGCGCGCACGTCGTCGTCCAGTTCGGTCCGCACGGCGACGCCCTCCAGTCGCTCCAACTCGTCCAGCACCGGGGTGACCACCTGCTCGGTCAGCCCCAGCTGCTCGCTGAGGTAGCCGACCAGCGCGGTCGACGTCGGGTAGTCGAAGATCAGCGTGGCCGGCAGTGCCAGCCCGGTCGCCGCGCCCAGCGTGTTGCGCAGCTCCACCGCGGACAGCGAGTCGAAGCCCAGCTCGCCGAACGGGCGGTCCGGTTGCACCGCGTCGATCCCGCTGTGGCCGAGCACCGCGGCCACCCTTGCCCGCACCGCGTCCAGCAGCAGCCGGTCCCGTTCCATCGGGCTCACCGCGGCGAGCCTGTGCACCAGATCCGGCTGGCCGCTCTCCTGCGCGGCGGGCTTGTCCGCCGCCACGGTCAGTTCCGCGAGCAGCGGAGCAGGCCGGGACGACTCGAACACGGCGGAGAAGAGCGTCCAGTCCACGTCGGCCAGGGTGATCGTGGTGTCCCGCTGCGCCATCGACTCGCGCAACGCGGACACCGCGCGGTCGGCGGACATCGCGGTCACGCCGCGGCGGCGCAGGTGCTCCGCCACCTCGTCGTCCGCCATGCCTCCGTCCGCCCACGGTCCCCACGACACCGACAGTGCCGTGAGCCCGCGCGCCCGGCGCGACTCGGCCAGTCCGTCGAGCGCGGCGTTCGCGGCCGAGTACGCGGCCTGCCCGCCACTGCCCCACGTGCCGGCGATCGACGCGAACAGCACGAACGCGTCCAGCTCCCGGTCGCCCAGCAGCTCGTCCAGGTGCACCGCGCCGTCGACCTTGGCCGCCAGCACGCCGCCGAACTCGCCCAGGTCGTGCTCTTCGATCGGGCTGAACAGGTCGGTTCCCGCCGCGTGCACGACGGTGTCCGGCGGGTACAGCTCCAGCAACGACTCGACCGACTGCCGGTCCGCGACGTCGCAGGCCAGCACGGTCACCTTCGAGCCCAGTCCTTCGAGCTCCGCGACCAGGTCGTGGGCGCCGGGCGCGTCCGGCCCGCGGCGCGAGGTGAGCACCAGGTGCTCGGCGCCCGCTCCCGCGAGCCACCGGGCCACGTGCCCGCCCAGCGCACCCGTGCCACCGGTGATCAACACCGTGCCGCGCGGCGACCACTCCTCCGCACCGGCCTGCGCCGGCGCGGCGGCGAGCCGGCGGCCGAACACGCCGTCCGCCCGGATCGCGACCTGGTCCTCGGTCCCCGTGAGGACTGCGACGAACTTGTCGAGCACCGTCTCGTCCACGACGGACGGCAGGTCGACCAGACCACCCCAGCGGTCGGGGTGCTCCAGCGCGACCACACGGCCGAGGCCCCACAGGCCCGCGGCCACCGGATCGACGCTTTCGTCGTCCACCGCCACGGCGTTGCTCGTGACACTCCACAGTGGAGCGTCGATCACCGCGTCCCCGAGAGCCTGCACCAGCACGACCATCGAAGCGGCGTCGTCGACGAACGACAGCACGCCGTCGACCGGTCCTTCGGTCATCAGCAGCTCGGACAGCAGGGTGCGATCGGTCGACGCGCTGACCGGGGCGATCTCGATGCCCCGTGCGGTCAGGCCCGCGAGCACCGCCGCGTCTGCCTCACCGACGGCGAGCCAGCGGCCGGTCGCGGCCGCACCGGTCTCGACGGACGTCCAGCCGACCCGGTAACGGGAGTTGGTCTCCACCGACCGGCGCCGGGTGTCGCCGCCGAGCCAGAAGTGCTCGTGCTGGAACGCGTAGGTGGGCAGGTCGACCCGCCGCGCACCCGTTCCGGCGAAGAACTTCGTCCAGTCGACCTCGACACCACGGGCGTGCACCTTGCCGAGCGCGGTCAGCACCGACCGCGCCTCCGGCCGTCCCTTGCGCAAGGCCGGGACGAACTCGGACCCGCCGCCCATGGCGGACAGCACCGCGTCCGGGCCGAGTTCCAGGAACGTCGACACGCCCCGGTCCGTCAGCTCCGCGACCGCGTCGGCGAACCGGACCGTGCCGCGGACGTGCCGCACCCAGTACTCGGGGTCGGTCACCTCGCCCAGCATCGCGATCTCCGGCTCGTTGAAGGTCAGTTCGGTGACCACGGCCCGGAAGTCGTCCAGCATCGGGTCCATCAACGGCGAGTGGAACCCGTGCGACACGCTGAGTCGCTTGGACTTGCGGTCCGGGAACTGCGCGATCACCTGCTCGACCGCGGCCTCGTCACCGGCGACGACCACCGCGTCCGGCCCGTTGATCGCCGCGAGCGAGACCAGGTCACCCAGGTGAGGTGTGACCTCGTCCTCGGTCGCCTGCAACGCGACCATCGCGCCGCCTTCAGGCAGAGCCTGCATCAACCGCGCACGGGCGCTGATCAACGTGGCCGCGTCTTCGAGCGAGAGCACACCGGCCACGTGGGCCGCCGCGATCTCACCGATCGAGTGCCCGGCCAGGAAGTCCGGCCTGACACCCCACGACTCGACCAACCGGAACAAAGCCACTTCCAGCGCGAAGATCGCCGGCTGCGTGAACTCCGTCCGGTCCAGCTCCTCGTCGCGAACGTCAACCAGAGCAGCGACCTCGTCAAAAGCCTTGGCGTAAGCCGGGAACGCGTCGTACAGCTCACGACCCATCCCGACCCGCTGGCTGCCCTGTCCGGTGAACAGGAACGCGAGGCGACCGGGGGCGACCGTCACCGGTTCCACCGCGCCGAGGTCCCTGACCAGGTCGTCCTGGTCGGCAGCGACCACGACGGCCCGGTGCTCGAACCGAGCCCGCGAGGTGGCCAGCGAGAAGCCGAGGTCCGTCAGGTCCGCCGCGGCCAGCCCGGCCAGCCGGTCCGCCTGCTCCCGCAACGCTTCGGGCGTCCTCGCCGACAGCACCACCGGCACCAGCGGCAACGGCTTGCGCTCGACCTTCGCCGGTTCCCCGGTGGGGGCCTGCTCGATGATCGTGTGTGCGTTGGTACCGCCGATGCCGAACGACGACACCGCAGCGCGGCGAGGCCGGTCGACCGAAGGCCAGTCCCGCGTCTCGGTCAGCAGCGAGACCGAGCCAGCCGCCCAGTCGACGTGCGGCGTCGGCTCGTCCGCGTGCAACGTCTTCGGTGCGACGCCGTGCTTCAGCGCCATCACCATCTTGATCACGCCACCGACACCGGCCGCGGCCTGCGAGTGACCGATGTTGGACTTCAAGGAGCCCAGCAGCACCGGTTCGTCGCGGTCCTGTCCGTAGGTGGCGAGCAGTGCCTGCGCCTCGATCGGGTCACCGAGCGGGGTGCCCGTGCCGTGGCCCTCGATCACGTCGACGTCCGAAGTGGACAGACCGGCGTTCGCAAGCGCTTGCCGGATCACGCGTTGCTGCGACGGACCGTTCGGCGCCGTCAACGTGCTCGACGCGCCATCCTGGTTCACCGCAGAACCCCGGACCACCGCGAGCACCTCGTGCCCGTTGCGACGCGCGTCCGAAAGCCGTTCCACGAGCACCATGCCGACGCCCTCGGACCAGCCGACGCCGTCCGCACCAGCCGAGTAGGCCTTCGACCGGCCGTCGGCCGAGAGCCCGCGCTGGCGGGAGAAGTCGACGAACGTCTCCGGCGTGGCCATGACGGTCACACCGCCGGCCAGCGCGAGGTCGCACTCACCCGACCGCAGCGCCTGCACGGCCCAGTGCAGGGCGACGAGCGACGACGAGCAGGCGGTGTCGACCGTGACCGCCGGGCCTTCCAGCCCGAACGTGTAGGAGATGCGGCCGGACACGACGCTGCCGGAGGTGCCGGTGCCGAGGTAGCCCTCGACCTCGGCGGGCAGGGAGTCCAGCCCGGTCGCGTAGTCGTGGTACATCAGGCCGGCGAACACGCCCGTCCGGCTGCCTCGCACGGTCGCCGGGTCGATGCCCGCGCGTTCGAACGTCTCCCACGAGGTCTCCAGCAGCAGGCGCTGCTGCGGGTCCATGGCCAACGCCTCACGCGGCGAGATCCCGAAGAACGCGGGATCGAACTCGTCGGCGTCGTGCAGGAAGCCGCCGGACCGGGTGTAGGTCTTGCCGATGGCACCGGGGTCCGGGTCGTACAGGCCGTCGATGTCCCAGCCTCGGCCGGTCGGGAACCCGGTGATCGCGTCCTGGCCGTCGACCACCAGCCTCCAGAGGTCCTCCGGCGACGTGACGCCACCGGGGAAGCGGCAGGCCATGCCGACGATGACGATCGGGTCGTTGTCGACGACCCGCACGGGCACAACAGCCTCGACGACCTCTTCTTCGCCGACGAGCTCCGTGCGCAGATGGGTCGCCAGTGCGATCGAGGTCGGGTAGTCGAACACCACCGTCGCAGGCAGCCTGAGACCGGTCGCGGCACCGAGCGCGTTGCGCAACTCCACCGCCGACAACGAGTCCAGACCCATCTCGACCAGACCGCGTCCCGGTTCGACCACGCTCTGGTCCTTGTACCCGAGCACGGTCGCCACCTGCGTGCGGACCAGGTCCAGCAGCAGACGGTCCTGGTCCTCAGTGGACAGTCCGAGCAACTGCTTCGACCACTGCCGGGACTCCGCCGACGACTTCGCTGCCGTGCGGCGCTTCGGCGCACGGACCAGGCCGCGCAGCAGGGCGGGCACGTCGGCGCTGGTCTTCAGCACGGCCGTGTCGAGCTTCATCGGCACGACCAGTGCGGCGTCCGCGCGCAGGCCGGCGTCGAACAACGCCATCCCGTCCGCGATCGGCAGCGCGGGCATGCCCGCCCGTGCGATCCGGGCGAGGTCGGCGGCCGACAGCCCCGCACCCATGCCCTTCGTCTGCTCCCACACGCCCCAGGCCATCGACGTCGCCGCCAGGCCCCGCGCCCGGCGGTGAGCAGCCAGGCCGTCGAGGAACGTGTTGGCCGCCGCGTAGTTGCCCTGCCCCGGAGCGCCGAGCACACCCGACGACGAGGAGAACAGGACGAACATCGCCAGGTCCCGATCGAGCGTCAGCTCGTGCAGGTGCTGTGCGGCATCGGCCTTCGGGCCGAACACCGTGGCGAAGCGTTCCGGCGTCAGCGACTCCAGCACACCGTCGTCCAGCACACCGGCCGTGTGCACCACACCGCTCAAAGAGTCGATGCCCGCGATCACGGCTGCAAGTGCGTCGCGATCGGACACGTCACAGGCCACGACCTCGACCTGCGCCTCCAGTTCGTCGACCAGCTCGGCCGCACCCGGTGCGTCCAGGCCACGGCGAGAGGTCAGCACCAGGTGCTGGACCCCGTGCTCAGCGACCAGATGACGTGCCAGCTCCGCACCCAGCCCACCGGTACCACCGGTGATGAGCACGGTGCCGTCGAGCGTGACGGTCTCCGCGGCCGGTGCGACGGCGACGAGCCGTGGCACGTAGACCTTGCCGGCCCGCACCGCAGTCTCGGCTTCGCCGCTGACCGGCGTGGTCGCCGGATCATCGGTGTCCACCAGCAGGAACCGATCCGGGTGCTCGGACTGCGCGGTGCGGATCAGACCGGACACCGCGGCGTGCGCGAGTGAGGTCACGTCCTCCCCCGCCACCGACACGGCGCCAGAGGTGACGACCACGAGCTGGTCGCGGTCGCTCTCCAGGAACGCGTGCAGCTCGGCCAGCACCGCGGCGGTCACGTCGTGCAGGTCGCCCGAGGGCACCACCAGCACGTCGGTGGCCTGCTCGAAGTCCTCGGCCGGCAGCTCGGTCCACTCCACCGCGTACAGCGGGTCGGCGGCCTTGCGGACCGTGCCGATCTCCCGCAACGTCAGCGAGTCGGCGCGCAGCACCGGAGCGCCGGCGCCGTCGGCGGCCAGCACCGACGCCACGCCGTTGCCCTGGGGCGAGATCCGGGCCCGCAGCACGGCGGCGCCGGAGGCGAACAGGTGCACGTCGTTCCACGAGAACGGCACCATGCCCGCCCCGGTCTGCCCGATCCCCAGCGCGTGCAGCACCGAGTCGAGCAACGCCGGATGCACCCCGAACCCGGCCGCCTGGCGCGATTCCGACTCCGGCAGCGCGACCTCGGCGTAGAGGTCGTCGCCTGCCTTCCACGCCGCCTGCAGCCCGCGGAACACCGGGCCGTAGGCCAGCCCACCAGCCGCCAACTCGTCGTAGAGATCGGCAATCTCCAGCGCGGTCGCGCCGGCAGGCGGCCACGTGCCCAGGTCGAAGTCCGCAGCTTCGGACTCCGTCAGCACACCGACCGCGTGGGTCGTCCAGACATCGCCTTCCTGTGCCAGCACGGACACCGACCGCCGACCGGCGTCGAGCTCCCCGACCGCCACCCGCACGATCACACCGGCGTCGGTCAGCACCAACGGCTGCTGCAACAGCAGCTCTTCCACGTGCCCACAACCAACTTCGTCACCGGCGCGGATCACCAGTTCGAGCAACGCCGTCCCGGGCACCACCACGGAACCGGTCACCACGTGATCGGTCAGCCAGCGGTGCGTGCCGAGCGTCAGCTTCGCGATGCCCAGCACCCCGCCGTCGGGCATCGGCAGCACCGCGTCCAGCAGCGGGTGCACGGCCGAGCCCGTCCCGGCCGCCTGGCCGGTGCCTTCCATCCAGAACCGCTCGCGCTGGAACGCGTACGTCGGCAGATCGACCCGCCGCGCACCGGAACCCGCGAAGTACGCGGCCCAGTCCACCGGCACACCACGGCTGTGCAGCACACCCACGGCGTGGACCAGGGTCTTGACCTCGGAACGATCCTTGCGCAACCCCGCGACCAACGCCGCGTCCGTCACGCTCTCCGCGCCCATCGCCGTGAGGACACCGTCCGGCCCGAGCTCCAGGAACGTCGAGACGCCCCGGCCCTCCAGAGTCGTGACGGCCTCGGAGAACCGCACCGCCTCACGAACGTGCCGCACCCAGTACTCGGGGTCGGTCACCTCGCCCAACATCGCGATCTTCGGCTCGCTGAACGTCAGTTCCGAGACCACGGAACGGAAGTCGTCCAGCATCGGGTCCATCAACGGCGAGTGGAACGCGTGCGAAACACTGAGCCGCTTCGACTTGCGGTCCGCGAACTGCGCAACCACCTGCTCAACCGCAGCCTCATCACCAGCGACAACGACCGAGTTCGGCCCGTTGATCGCAGCGATCGACACCAGATCGGTCAGGTGAGGCGTGACCTCGTCCTCAGTGGCTTGCAAGGCGACCATCGCGCCACCCTCGGGCAACGCCTGCATCAACCGCGCACGAGCCGAGATCAGCGTCGCCGCATCCTTCAGCGACAACACACCGGCCACATGCGCAGCAGCGATCTCACCGATCGAGTGGCCGGCCAGGAAGTCCGGACGGACACCCCACGACTCGACCAGGCGGTACAGAGCAACTTCCAACGCGAAGATCGCCGGCTGCGTGAACTCCGTGCGGTCGAGTTCCTCATCCCGCACATCAACAAGAGCCGCGACCTCGTCAAACGCCTTGGCGTACACGGGGAACGCCTCGTACAGCTCGCGGCCCATCCCAACCCGCTGACTGCCCTGACCGGTGAACAAGAACGCCAACCGGCCACCGACCACCGAGCCAGAAGACAGGTTCCGCAACCCGGCACGCAGATCCTCGTGATCCGCCGCGACCACCACCGCGCGATGCTCCAGCAACGCCCGAGTCGTCACCGACGAGAACCCGACATCCACAAGATCAGCGGTGACGTCCAGCAGCGCGGACGCCTGCGCCTGCAACGCCTCAGGTGTCTTGCCGGACAACACCACCGGCACCACGGCAGGAGCGACCCGCTCCACCACGGTCACCTCGGCGGCCGGAGCCTGCTCGATGATCGCGTGGGCGTTGGTGCCGCTGTAGCCGAACGACGACACACCGACCCTGCGGACGTGACCCGTCTCGGGCCACGGCACGGTCTCCGTCGCCAGCTCGACCGCACCGGAAGTCCAGTCGATCTGCGGCGAAGGCTCGTCGACGTGCAGCGTCTTGGGCACGATCCCGTGCCGCATCGCGAGGACCATCTTGATGACGGCGGCGACGCCGGCGGCGGCCTGCGTGTGCCCGATGTTCGACTTGACCGAGCCGAGCAGCAACGGCGTCTGGCGGTCCTGGCCGTAGGTGGCCAGCAGCGCCTGCGCCTCGATCGGGTCACCCAACGCGGTACCCGTGCCGTGCGCCTCCACCACATCGACGTCCGAAGTGGACAGACCAGCGTTCGCCAGGGCCTTGCGGATCACCCGCTGCTGCGAAGGACCGTTCGGCGCCGTCAAACCGTTCGACGCACCATCCTGGTTCACGGCACTGCCGCGGATGACGGCCAGCACCTCGTGGCCGTTGCGCTGGGCATCCGACAGCCGCTCCACGAGCAGCATGCCGACACCTTCACCCCAAGCCGTGCCATCCGCACCCGCCGCGAACGCCTTGCAACGCCCGTCAATCGCGAGTCCACGCTGACGCGAGAAGTCGATGAACGCACCAGGCGAGGACATGATCGTCACACCACCGGCGAGGGCCAGATCGCACTCGCCGTTGCGCAACGCCTGAGCCGCTAGGTGCAGAGCCACGAGCGACGACGAGCACGCCGTGTCCACCGTGACCGCCGGACCCTCGAACCCGAAGGTGTACGAGATGCGGCCGGAGAACACGCTCGCCGCATTACCGGTGCCGAAGTAGCCCTCCAGCTCAGCCGGCAGCGACGTCAGCTGCGAACCGTAATCCTGGCCGTTCGTGCCCGCGAAGACACCGACCTGACCACCCCGCAACGAGGTCGGATCGATCCCAGCCCGTTCGAAGGCCTCCCACGACGTCTCCAGAAGCAACCGCTGCTGCGGGTCCATCGCCAACGCCTCACGCGGCGAGATCCCGAAGAACACCGGATCGAAGTCACCGACGCCCTCGACGAACGCACCCTCACGGGCGTACGACTTGCCCACCGCGTCCGGGTCCGGGTCGTAGAGATCGGCCAGATCCCAGCCTCGGTCCGTCGGGAACCCGGTCATGGTGTCGACACCGTCGAAGACGAGGTCCCACAACTGCTCGGGAGACGAGACACCACCGGGGAACCGGCACGCCATCGCCACGATCGCGATCGGCTCGTCCGTCCGGATCGCCGTCGTCTCGACCACTTCCAGCTGAACACCGACGAGCTCCGAGCGCAGGTGCTCGGCCAGCGCAACCGGGGTCGGGTAGTCGAACACCAGCGTGGCGGGCAGCTTCAGCCCAGTCGCGGTGGCGATCGCGCCGCGGAACTCCACCGCGGTCAGCGAGTCGAACCCGAGGTCCTTGAACGCACGCCCGGAGTCCACGACGTCCTGCGCCCCGAGCACGGCGGAGACCTGCTCGCTCACCAGCTCCACCAGCAGGTGCCGCTGGTCGCTCTCGGACAGGCCCCTCAACCGGGCCACGACGTCCGGATCACCGGCCTGGCCGGAGGACAGGTCCTTGCGCACCTGGGGAAGATCCGCCAGGAACGGGCTCGGCCGCACGGACGTGAACAGCGAAGCGAACTTCTCCCACTCCACGTCCGCGATCACCAGCGCGCCGACGTCCGCCCCGACCGCACGGCGCAACTCCGCCAGCGCCAGATCCGGCGCCATCAGACGGATTCCACGCGCCCGCAGGTGCTCTTCGGCACCGCCCTCGGTCGCCATGCCACCGTCAGCCCAAGCACCCCAGGCGACCGACACCGCACTCAGCCCACGAGCCCGGCGCGACTCGGCAAGACCGTCGAGGTAAGCGTTCGCGGCGGCATAAGCAGCCTGCCCGCCCGCACCCCACACACCCGCGATCGACGAGAACAACACGAACGCGTCGACGTCGCCGACCAGCGCGTCCAGGTTCCTGGCACCGTCGACCTTCGCGGCCAGCACCTGCCCGAACTCGCCCAGGTCCTGCTCGGCCAGCGGCGAGAAGAGCTCAACGCCCGCCGCGTGCACGACAGCGTTCGGCGGGTACTCCGCCAGCACGGCCGCCAGCGCATCCCGATCCGCAACGTCACAAGCCACCACCGTGACCGGAACGTCCAGCTCCGCCACCAGCTCGGCCGCACCAGGAGCATCCATGCCCCGCCGCGACGTCAGCACCAGGTGCTCAGCACCCGCACTCGCCAGCCAGCGAGCGACCCGGCTGCCGAGCGCGCCCGTGCCACCGGTGATCAGCACCGTGCCGCGCGGCGACCAGCCTTCCGCACCGGCCTGAGCGGGCACGGCAGCGAGCCGGCGACCGAACGCACCGTCCGCCCGGACCGCGACCTGGTCCTCGGACCCCGCCAGCACAGCGACGAACTTGTCGAGCACCGCGTCGTCCACGACGGACGGCAGGTCGACCAGACCACCCCAGCGGTTCGAGTGCTCCAGCGCGACGACCCGGCCGAGCCCCCAGAGCTGAGCCAGCTCCGGCACGACCACGACGTCGTCACGACCGGTCGACACCGCACCACGGGTCACACACCACAGCTTCGCTTCCAGACCACGCACCAGCGAAACCGTGTCGAACACGTCTGCACACAACGACAGCACACCGTCGAACTCGCCATCCGGCACCGAGCCAGGACCCGCGACAACAACGTCAAGCCCACGCGCCACGAGCCCGTCGACCAACGCCGACTCGTCGTGATCAGCGACCACCAACCAGCGTCCAGTGACCCTGCCGCTGGTGTTGATCGGCTTCCACTCGACCCGATATCCCCACCCGGAGTCACGCGAGTCCGCACCGAGCCAGAACCACTCGTGCTGGAACGCGTACGTCGGCAACGCGGTCTTGCCGGCACCCGAACCGGCGAAGTAGGCCGTCCAGTCGACACCGTGCCCGCGCTCGTGCAGGACACCCAACGCCCGCACCAGCGACTCGGCCTCCGACCGGTCCTTGCGCAGACCGGCGACCAGCACCGCGTCCGTCACACTCTCGGCGCCCATCGCCGTGAGGACACCGTCCGGCCCGAGTTCGAGGAACGTCGAAACGCCCCGATCCTCCAAAGTCGTGACTGCCTCGGCGAAGCGGACGGCGTTGCGGACGTGGCTGACCCAGTACTCGGGGTCCGTCACCTCGCCCAGCATCGCGATCTTCGGCTCGCTGAACGTCAACTCCGTGACCACGGCCCGGAAGTCGTCCAACATCGGGTCCATCAACGGCGAGTGGAACGCATGCGACACGGCAAGCCGCTTCGACTTGCGGTCCGTGAACTGCGCGACGACCTGCTCGACGGCGGCCTCATCACCCGCGACCACGACCGAGTTCGGCCCGTTGATCGCAGCGATCGACACCAGATCCGTCAGGTGCGGCAGCACTTCCGCCTCGGTGGCCTGCAAAGCCACCATCGCCCCGCCCTCAGGCAGAGCCTGCATCAACCGAGCACGAGCCGAGATCAACGTCGCCGCATCCTCCAGCGACAACACCCCAGCCACATGCGCAGCAGCGATCTCACCGATCGAATGCCCAGCAAGGAAGTCCGGGCGAACACCCCACGACTCGACGAGCCGGAACAAAGCAACTTCCAGCGCGAAGATCGCAGGCTGCGTGAACTCCGTGCGGTCCAGCTCCTCGTCCCGCACATCGACCAGAGCAGCGACCTCGTCAAAGGCCTTCGCATAGGCAGGGAACGCGGCGTACAGCTCGCGACCCATCCCGACCCGCTGACTGCCCTGACCGGTGAACAGGAACGCCAACCGGCCACCGGCCACTGGAACAGGAGACAGGTTCCGCAACCCGGCACGCAGATCGTCGTGGTCCGCAGCGACCACCACCGCGCGGTGCTCCAGCAACGCCCGGGTCGTCACCGACGAGAACCCGAGATCCGCGAGATCCGCTGTGACGTCCAGGAACCGATCCGCCTGGGCCCGCACCGCGGCCGCGGTCTTGCCGGACAGCACGACCGGCACCACGGGCAACGGCTTGCGCGCCACGACCGGAGCAGTGACCACCGGGGCCTGCTCGATGATCGTGTGCGCGTTGGTGCCACCGATGCCGAACGACGACACGGCGGCACGCCGCGGCCGGTCGACCACGGGCCAGTCCCGCGCCTCGGTCAGCAGCTCGACCGAGCCGGCCGCCCAGTCGACGTGCGGGGTGGGCACCTCCGCGTGCAACGTCCTGGGCGCGACACCGTGCCGCAGCGCCATGACCATCTTGATCACGCCACCGACACCGGCCGCTGCCTGCGTGTGCCCGATGTTGGACTTCAAAGACCCGAGCAGCACCGGCAGATCCCGGTCCTGGCCGTAGGTCGCCAGCAGAGCCTGCGCCTCGATCGGGTCACCGAGCTTGGTGCCCGTGCCGTGGCCCTCGATCACGTCGACGTCCGAAGTGGACAGACCAGCATTCGCCAGCGCCTGCCGGATCACCCGCTGCTGCGACGGACCGTTGGGCGCCGTCAGCGTGCTCGACGCACCGTCCTGGTTCACCGCCGAGCCACGGACCACGGCAAGAACCTCGTGCCCGTTGCGAACCGCGTCCGACAACCGCTCCACCAGGAGCATGCCGACGCCTTCGCCCCAGCCGACACCATCTGCACCGGCACCGAAGGCCTTCGACCGGCCGTCAGCCGAGAGCCCGCGCTGGCGGGAGAAGTCGACGAACGTCTCGGGCGAGGACATCACGGTCACACCGCCGGCCAGCGCCAGGTCGCACTCACCGGACCGCAGCGCCTGCACCGCCAGGTGCAACGCCACCAACGAGGAGGAGCACGCCGTGTCGACCGTAATGGCCGGGCCTTCCAGCCCGAACGTGTAGGACACCCGGCCGGACAGCACGCTGCCCGACACACCAGTGCCGACGTAGCCGCTGACCTCCTCCGGAATCGCGATCGGCCCGGTGGCGTAGTCGTGGTACATCAGGCCCGCGAACACACCGGTCCGGCTTCCGCGCACCTTGACCGGGTCGATGCCCGCCCGTTCGAACGCCTCCCAGGAGATCTCCAGCAGCAACCGCTGCTGCGGGTCCATCGCCAGCGCCTCGCGCTGGGTGATGCCGAACAGCGCGGGGTCGAACTCGCCGGCGTCGTGCAGGAAGCCGCCGGAACGGGTGTAGGTCTTGCCGAGGGCGTCGGGGTTCGGGTCGTAGAGCCCGTCGACGTCCCAGCCCCGGTTGATCGGGAAGGACGAGATGGCGTCGGTCCCGGAGTCGACCAGCCGCCACAGGTCCTCCGGCGACGTGACGCCACCTGGGAAGCGGCAGGCCATGCCGACGATGACGATCGGGTCGTTGTCGACCACCCGCACCGGCGCAACAGCCTTGACGACTTCTTCCTCGCCCACCAGTCCCGTGCGCAGGTGGGTCGCCAGCGCAACAGAGGTCGGGTAGTCGAACACCACCGTCGCAGGCAGCCTGAGCCCAGTCGCGGCGCTGAGCGCGTTGCGCAACTCGACCGCGGACAACGAGTCCAGGCCCATCTCGACCAGGCCACGCCCCGGTTCGACCGCGTTCTGGTCGCGATAGCCGAGCACGGTCGCTACCTGCGTGCGAACCAGATCCAGCAGCAGCCTGTCCTGCTCCTCAGTGGACAGTCCGTGCAGCTGGGCCGACCACTGCCGGGACTCCGCCGACGACTTCGCCGCCGTGCGGCGCTTCGGCGCGCGCACCAGCCCACGCAGCAACGCGTGCACCTCAGCGCTCGTCCTCAGCACGGCCGTGTCGAGCTTCATCGGCACGACCAGCGCGGCATCGGAACGCAGCGCGGTGTCGAACAACGCGAGACCGTCCGCGATCGGCAGCGCGGGCATGCCCGCCCGGGCGATCCGGGCGAGGTCCGCGGCCGAGAGGTCGGCGCCCATGCCCTTGGTCTGCTCCCACACACCCCACGCGAGCGACACGGCAGCCAGGCCGTGCGCCCGGCGGTGGGCCGCGAGGCCGTCGAGGAACGTGTTGGCGGCCGCGTAGTTCGCCTGGCCGGGGGCGCCGAGCACACCGGACGCCGACGAGAACAGCGCGAACACGGCCAGGTCCAGGTCCTGGGTCAGCTCGTGCAGGTGCCACGCCGCATCCGCCTTCGGCGCGAACACCGTGCCCAGGCGCTGTGGCGTCAGCGACTCCAGCACACCGTCATCCACCACACCGGCCGTGTGCACGACACCGACGAGGTCCTCAACACCCGCGAGCACTGCCGCAAGCGCGTCACGATCCGAAACGTCACAGGCCACCACGTCGACCTGCGCGTCCAGCTCGGCGACCAACTCGGCCGCTCCGGGCGCATCCAGGCCACGGCGAGAGGTCAGCACCAAACGCCGCACACCGTGCTCGGCGACCAGATGACGAGCCAGCTCCGCACCCAGCCCACCGGTACCACCGGTGATCAGCACAGTGCCGTCGAGCGTCCGAGTTTCGGCGGCCGGAGCGACGGCCACGAGCCGCGGCACGTAGACCTTGCCGGCCCGCACCGCAGTCTCGGCTTCGCCGCTGATCGGCGGAACGGTCGCGGGATCGTCGGTGTCCACCAGCAGGAACCGGTCCGGGTTCTCGGACTGCGCCGAGCGCACCAGGCCGGACACGGCGGCGTGCGCGAGCGAGGTCACGTCCTCCCCCGCCACCGACACGGCACCGGAGGTGACGACCACCAGCTGGTCGCGGTCACTCGCCAGGAACGTCTGCAACTCGGCCAGCACTGCGGCCGTCACCTCGCGCGGGTCGCCCGCGGGGACGACCAGCACGTCAGTCGCCGACTCGAAGTCCTCGACCGGCAGCTCGGTCCACTCCACCGCGTACAACGGGTCGGAGGCCTTGCGCACCGAGCCGATCTCCCGCAACGCCAGGGAGTCGACCCGCAGCACCGGGGCACCGGCGCCATCGGCGGCCAGCACCGACACCGAACCGTTGCCCGCGAACGAGATCCGGGCGCGGAGCACGGCGGCTCCCGCCGCGAACAGATGCACGTCGTTCCACGAGAACGGGACCGTGCCCGCTCCGGTCTGCTCTATCCCGAGCGCGTGCAGCACCGAGTCGAGCAACGCCGGATGCACGCCGAACCCGGCCGCCTGACGCAGCTCCGACTCCGGCAGCTCGACCTCGGCGAACAGGTCGTCGCCCGACTTCCACGCCGCCTTCAGACCGCGGAACACCGGGCCGTACGCCAGCCCGCTCGCGGCCAACCCGTCGTAGACCCCGGCGATCTCCAGCGCGGTCGCGCCGGCAGGCGGCCACTCGGTCAGCTCGAAGTCCGGCGCTTCGGCTTCCGTCAGCACACCGACCGCGTGGGTCGTCCAGACGTCACCTTCCTGCGCCTGCAGGGTGACCGGCCGACGGCCGCCGTCGAGCTCCCCGACCGACACCCGCACACTCACACCGGCATCGGTCAGCACCAGCGGCTGCTGCAACAGCAGCTCCTCGACGTGCCCGCACCCGACCTCGTCGCCCGTGCGGATCACCAGCTCGAGCAGCGCCGTCCCGGGCACCACCACGGCACCGGCCACCACGTGATCGGCCAGCCAGCGGTGGGACGTCGGGGAAAGCCTGGCAGTACCGAGCACTCCGCCGTCGGGCATCAGGAAGATCGAGCCCAGCAAAGGGTGCCCGGCCGAGTCCTGTCCGACGACAGCGCCGGTGCTTTCGAGCCAGAACCGCTCGCGCTGGAACGCGTACGTCGGCAGATCCACCTGCCGCGCACCGGACCCCGCGAAGTAGGCGGCCCAGTCCACCGGCACACCCCGGCTGTGCACGGCGCCGACCGCCCGCACCAGCGACTCGGCCTCCGGCCGGCCCTTGCGCAGACCGGCGACCAGCACCGCGTCCGTCACGCTCTCGGCACCCATCGCCGTGAGCACACCGTCTGGACCCAGCTCCAGGAACGTCGACACGCCATCGGATTCCAGCGCACGCACGGCGTCCGCGAACCGGACCGTGCCGCGCACGTGCCGCACCCAGTACTCGGGGTCCGTGACGTCGCCCAGCATCGCGATCTGCGGTGCGGTGAACGTCAGCTTCGAGACCACGGCCCGGAAGTCGTCCAGCATCGGGTCCATCAACGGCGAGTGGAACGCGTGCGACACGGCAAGCCGCTTCGACTTGCGGTCCGCGAACCGCGCCACGACCTGCTCGACCTCGGCCTCGTCACCCGCGACGACGACCGACTGCGGGCCGTTGATGGCCGCGAGCGAGACCAGCTCGGTCAGGTGCGGCGTGACCTCGTCCTCGGTGGCCTGCAACGCCACCATCGCCCCGCCCTCGGGCAACGCCTGCATCAACCGGGCACGAGCCGAGATCAACGTCGCCGCGTCCTCGAGCGACAACACCCCGGCCACGTGCGCCGCAGCGATCTCACCGATCGAATGACCGGCCAGGAAGTCCGGGCGAACGCCCCACGACTCCACCAACCGGAACAACGCCACCTCGAGCGCGAAGATCGCAGGCTGAGTGAACTCCGTCCGGTCCAAGTCCTCATCGCGCACGTCCACCAACGCCGCGACCTCGTCAAAAGCCTTGGCGTAGGCGGGGAAGGCGTCGTACAGCTCACGACCCATGCCGACGCGCTGGCTGCCCTGACCGGTGAACAGGATCGCCAACCGGCCCTCGGTGGCAGCGGTCGACGAGCCGTTGACCACGGTCTCCAACTCGGCCCGCAGGTCGTCCGTGACCGCGAGCACCGCCCGGTGCTCCAGCCGGGCCCGGCCGGTGGCAAGAGAGAACCCGAGATCCGCCAGGTCACCGGAGTAGTCCAGCAGCGCGGAGGCCTGCGCCTGCAACGCCTCAGGAGTCTTGCCGGACAGCACCACCGGCACCACGGCAGGAGCGACGCGCTCCACCACAACGCCCTCGACCACCGGCGCCTGCTCGATGATCGCGTGCGCGTTCGTGCCGCTGTAGCCGAACGACGACACACCAGCCCGGCGGGCGTGACCCGTCTCAGGCCACGCCGTGGCCTCGGTGGCCAACTCGACCGCTCCGGCGCTCCAGTCGATCTGCGGCGACGGCTCGTCCACGTGCAGCGTCTTCGGCACCAGGCCGTGCCGCATCGCCAGCACCATCTTGATCACGGCGCCGACACCCGCGGCGGCCTGCGTGTGGCCGACGTTCGACTTCATCGAACCCAGCAGCAGGGGCACGTCACGATCCTGGCCGTAGGTCGCCAGCAGAGCCTGGGCCTCGATCGGGTCGCCCAACGCGGTACCCGTGCCGTGCGCTTCCACCACGTCGACGTCCGAAGTGGACAGACCGGCGTTGGCCAGCGCCTTGCGGATCACCCGCTGCTGCGACGGACCGTTCGGCGCCGTCAAGCCGTTCGACGCACCGTCCTGGTTGATCGCGGAACCCCGCACCACCGCCAGCACCTGGTGCCCGTTGCGCTGGGCGTCCGACAGCCGCTCGACGAGCAGCATGCCGACACCTTCACCCCACGCCGTGCCGTCGGCGCCAGCGGCGAACGCCTTGCAACGTCCGTCACTCGCGAGTCCGCGCTGCCGGGAGAAGTCGATGAACGCGGCGGGCGACGACATGATCGTCACACCACCGGCCAGCGCCAGCGAGCACTCGCCGTTGCGCAGTGACTGCACCGCCAAGTGCAACGCCACCAACGACGACGAACAGGCAGTGTCGACCGTGACCGCAGGACCCTCGAACCCGAAGGTGTACGAGATGCGACCGGAGAACACGCTGGCCGCGTTACCGGTGCCGAAGTAGCCCTCCAGCTCCGCCGGCATCGCCCCGACCTGCGCCGCGTAGTCCTGGCCGTTCGTGCCCGCGAAGACACCGACCTGACCGCCCCGCAACGAAGTGGGGTCGATCCCGGCCCGCTCGAAGGCCTCCCACGACGTCTCCATCAACAGCCGCTGCTGGGGATCCATCGCCAGCGCCTCACGCGGCGAGATCCCGAAGAAGGCCGGATCGAACTCCGCCACCTCGCGCAGGAACGCGCCTTCACGGGCGTACGACTTGCCCGGCGCGTCCGGGTCCGGGTCGTAGAGATCCGCCAGGTCCCAGCCTCGGTCGGTCGGGAACCCGGTCACGGCATCGCCGTTGTCGAGCAGCAGCTGCCACAGCTCTTCCGGAGTGGTGACGCCACCGGGGTACCGGCACGCCATCGCCACGATCGCGATCGGCTCGTCCGAACGCACAGCCGTCGCGTCCACCACGTCCAGCTCGGCGCCCACGAGCTCCGAGCGCAGGTGCTCGGCCAGCACGGCCGGCGTCGGGTAGTCGAACACCACCGTGGCGGGCAGCTTCAGCCCGGTCGCGGCGGCGATCGCGCCGCGGAACTCCACCGCGGTCAACGAGTCGAACCCGAGATCCTTGAACGCCCGCCCGGACTCCACGACGTCCTTCGCGCCCAGCACCGCGGAGACGTGCTCGCGCACCAGCTCCACCAGCACGCGCCGCTGGTCGCTCTCGGACAGACCCCTCAACCGAGCCACGACGTCCGAGTTGCCGGCAGGACCGGAAGAGGACAGCGCCTGACGCACCTGAGGAAGGTCCGCCAGGAACGGGCTCGGCCGCACGGACGTGAACAGCGGAGCGAACTTCTCCCACTCCACGTCCGCGACCACCACCGCGCCCGCGTCCGACCCGACCGCGCGCCACAGCTCCGTCAGCGCCTGATCCGGTGCCATCAAACGGACGCCACGCGCCCGCAGGTGCTCCGCGGTGTCGCCTTCGGTCGCCATGCCGCTGTCAGCCCACGCACCCCAGGCGACCGACGTCGCAGCCAGCCCGCGCGCCCGGCGCGAGTCGACCAGACCGTCGAGGTAGGCGTTCGCGGCGCCGTAGGCCGCCTGGCCACCACTGCCCCAGATGCCCGAGATGGACGAGAACAGCACGAACGCGTCCACGTCGCCGACCAGCGCGTCGAGGTTCCTGGCGCCGTCGACCTTCGCGGCCAGGACGTCCGCGAACTCGGCCAGGTCCTGCTCCGCCAACGGAGCGGAGATCTCGATGCCCGCCGTGTGCACGACGGCGTTCGGCGGGTACTCCGCCAGCACGGCCGCCAGTGCGTCCCGATCCGCCACGTCACAAGCCACCACCGTGACGGGAACGTCCAGCTCCGCCACCAGTTCCGCCGCGCCAGGAGCGTCCAGGCCACGTCGAGACGTCAGCACCAGGTGCTCGGCGCCCGCACCCGCGAGCCAGCGAGCGACCCGGCTGCCGAGCGCACCCGTGCCACCGGTGATCAGCACCGTGCCCCGCGGCGACCACTCGGTGGTCCCGGTGCTCGTGGACGCGAGCCTCCTGCCGAACACCCCGGACGGCCGGATCGCGACCTGGTCCTCGCTGCCCGCCAGCACGGCGACCAGGCGATCGAGCACCCGGTCGTCCAGCTCCGGCAGGTCGACCAGACCACCCCAGCGGTCGGAGTGCTCCAGCGCGGCGGCCCGGCCGAGTCCCCAGATCTGAGTCAGTTCCGGGTCGACCACGACGTCGTCACGGCCGGTCGACACCGCACCACGCGTCAGGCACCACAGCTTCGCATCGAGGCCACGCACCACCGAAATCGTGTCGAACACATCCGCGCACAACGACAACACACCGTCGAACTCGCCGTCCGGCACCGAACCCGGACCAGCGACAACAACATCAAGCCCACGCGCCACGAGCCCGTCGACCAACGCCGACTCGTCGTGATCAGCAACCACCAACCAGCGTCCCGTGACCCTGCCGGTGACGTTGACCGGTCGCCACTCGACCCGGTAACCCCATCCGGAGTCACGCGCGTCCGCACCGAGCCAGAACCACTCGCGCTGGAACGCGTACGTCGGCAGCTCCACCCGCCGCGCACCGGACCCGGCGAAGTACGCGGCCCAGTCGACCTCGACGCCACGGGCGTGCGCCACGCCGACCGCCCGCACCAGCGACTCGGCCTCCGGCCGGCCCTTGCGCAGACCGGCGACCAGCACCGCGTCCGTGACACTCTCGGCACCCATCGCCGTGAGCACACCATCCGGCCCGAGTTCCAGGAACGTCGAGACGCCCCGGCCCTCCAGGGTCGTGATCGCGTCGGCGAACCGCACCGCGTCACGAACGTGCCGCACCCAGTACTCGGGGTCCGTGACGTCGCCCAGCATCGGAATCCGGGGCTCGTTGAACGTCAGACCCGAAACCACCGCACGGAAGTCGTCCAGCATCGGGTCCATCAACGGCGAGTGGAACGCGTGCGACACGGCAAGCCGCTTCGACTTGCGATCCGCGAACTGCGCAACCACTCGCTCAACCGCGGCCTCGTCACCGGCGACGACAACGGAGTTCGGCCCGTTGATCGCGGCGATCGACACCAGGTCACCGAGGTGTGGCGTGACCTCGGCCTCCGTGGCCTGCAACGCCACCATCGCGCCGCCCTCGGGCAACGCCTGCATCAAGCGAGCGCGCGCCGAGATCAACGTCGCCGCGTCCTCCAGCGACAGCACACCGGCCACGTGGGCCGCGGCGATCTCACCGATCGAATGACCAGCCAGGAAGTCCGGGCGCACACCCCACGACTCCACCAACCGGAACAACGCCACCTCAAGCGCGAAGATCGCCGGTTGCGTGAACTCCGTGCGGTTCAGCGTCTCCTGGTCGTCGATCCGCACGTCGACGAGGTCGCACACGTCGTCGAAGGCGTCAGCGAACACGGGGAACGCCTCGTACAGCTCCCGGCCCATCCCGGCCCGCTGGCTGCCCTGACCGGTGAACAGGAACGCGAGCCGGCCGCCGGTCGCGGGCTCGGACTCCCCGCGCAGCACGGTCTCCAGCTCGCCCCGCAGGTCGTCCGTGACCGCGAGCACCGCCCGGTGCTCCAAGCGGGCACGGCCGGTCGCGAGGGAGAAGCCGAGGTCCGC
The DNA here is from genome assembly GCF_042721395.1 of Lentzea sp. NPDC058450. NCBI lineage: Bacteria > Bacillati > Actinomycetota > Actinomycetes > Pseudonocardiales > Pseudonocardiaceae > Lentzea > Lentzea sp. NPDC058450. Next base: position 12,930 of record NZ_JBHXLO010000021.1, on the reverse strand, counting down.
CAGATCACCGGAGTAGTCCAACAGCGCGGAGGCCTGCGCCCGCAGTCCCGCGGAAGTCTTGCCGGACAACACCACCGGCACCACGGCCGGCGTCAGTCGCGTCGCGGCAGCAGGCTCGACCACCGGAGCCTGCTCGATGATCGCGTGCGCGTTCGTGCCGCTGAACCCGAACGACGACACACCAGCGCGCCGCGGCCGGTCGGCCTCGGGCCACTCCGTGGTCGACGTGGCCAGGTCGATCGCCCCGGCCGACCAGTCGACCTCACGGGAGGGCTCGTCCACGTGCAGCGTCTTCGGCACGACCCCGTGCCGCATCGCCAGCACCATCTTGATCACCGCGGCGACACCGGCGGCGGCCTGCGTGTGCCCGATGTTCGACTTCACCGAGCCGAGCAACAACGGCACAGCGCGATCCTGGCCGTAAGTCGCCAGCAGAGCCTGCGCCTCGATCGGGTCACCGAGTGCGGTACCCGTGCCGTGCGCCTCCACCACGTCGACGTCCGAAGTGGACAGACCGGCGTTGGCCAGAGCCTTGCGGATCACCCGCTGCTGCGAAGGACCGTTCGGTGCCGTCAAACCGTTCGAGGCACCGTCCTGGTTGATCGCGGTGCCACGAACCACGGCCAACACCTCGTGGCCGTTGCGCTGGGCGTCTGACAGCCGCTCCACGAGCAGCATGCCGACACCTTCACCCCACGCCGTGCCATCGGCCCCTGCCGCAAACGCTTTGCAGCGCCCGTCAACAGCGAGCCCGCGCTGACGCGAGAAGTCCACGAACGCGGCGGGCGTCGACATGATCGTCACACCACCGGCGAGCGCCAGCGAGCACTCACCGCTCCGCAGCGCCTGCACCGCCAAGTGCAACGCCACCAACGAAGACGAACACGCGGTGTCGACCGTGACCGCCGGACCCTCGAACCCGAAGGTGTAGGAGATGCGACCGGAGAACACGCTCGCCGCGTTGCCGGTGCCGAAGTAGCCCTCCAGCTCAGGCGGCAGCGACGTCAGCTGCGAACCGTAGTCCTGGCCGTTCGTACCCGCGAACACGCCAACCTGACCACCCCGCAACGAAGTCGGGTCGATCCCGGCCCGTTCAAAGGCCTCCCACGACGTCTCCAGCAGCAACCGCTGCTGCGGGTCCATCGCGAGCGCCTCACGCCGGGAGATCCCGAAGAACGCCGGGTCGAACTCCCCCGCGTCGTGCAGGAACGCGCCGTCACGGGCGTAGGACTTGCCCGGCGCGTCCGGGTCGGGATCGAAGAGGTCCGCCAGATCCCAGCCGCGATCGGCCGGGAACCCGGTCACCGTGTCGACCCCGTCGAAGACGAGATCCCACAACTGCTCGGGCGAGGTGACGCCACCGGGGAACCGGCACGCCATGGCCACGATCGCGATCGGCTCGTCCGTCCGGACCGCGGTGGCGTCCACCGCCTCCACCTGGCCACCGACGAGCTCCGACCGCAGGTGATCGGCGAGCGCCACCGGGGTCGGGTAGTCGAACACCACCGTGGCCGGCAGCGAGAGACCGGTGTCCGCAGCGAGCACGCCGCGGAACTCCACCGCGGCCAGCGAGTCGAACCCGATCTCCTTGAACGCCTTGTTGGGCTCAATGGCTTCGCCTGAGGAGTGACCGAGCACCGCCGCGGCGTGCCGGCGCACCAGGTCGAGGACGACGTGGCGCTGCTCCTGCTCGCCGAGTCCGGCGAGCCGAGAGGTCAGGCCCGCCCCCGCGTCCTTGCGCGCTCCGCCCGCGAGTGCCTCCGCGGCCTGCGGCAGGTCCTGGAACAACGGGCTGTGCCGCTCGGAGGCGAACACCGGCGCGAACCGCGCCCAGTCGACGTCCGCGACCGTCACGACGGTCTCGTCCAGCGCGATGGCCTTGCGCAGCGCGCTGATCGCGAGCGCCGGGTCCATCGCGCGGACTCCGCGCAGCCGCAGGTGTTCCTCGGTGTCCTCGACCGTCGCCATGCCCGCGCCGGCCCAGGCGCCCCAGGCCACCGCCAGCGCGGTCAGGCCACGCGCGCGCCGGGACTCCGCGAGGCCGTCCAGGAAGGCGTTGCCCGCGCCATAAGCGGCCTGGCCGCCACTGCCCCACGTGCTGGCGATGGACGAGAACAGCACGAACGCGTCCACGTCGCCGACCAGCGCGTCGAGGTTCGCGGCGCCGGCCGCCTTGGCCGCGACGACCGCGCGGAAGCTCTCCGGGTCCTCGGCGTCGAGCGACACCAGCGAGTCGACGCCCGCGGCGTGCACGACGGCGTCCGGCGGGTACTCCGCCAGCACCGCCGCCAGCGCATCCCGATCCGCAACGTCACAAGCCACCACCGTGACGGGAATCTCCAGCTCCGCCACCAGTTCCGCCGCGCCCGGTGCGTCCATGCCCCGCCGCGACGTCAGCACCAGGTGCTCAGCACCCGCACCAGCGAGCCAGCGCGCGACCTGTGTGCCCAGCGCGCCCGTGCCACCGGTGATGAGCACCGTGCCGCGAGGAGTCCACTCGGCGCCACTCGCCGCGGACGCCTGCACGAGCCTGCGCCCCAGGACCCGGTGACCGCGGATGGCCACCTGGTCCTCGTCGCCGGTGAGCACGCACGCGAGCCGGTCCAGCACCCGGCCGTCCACGACGGCGGGCAGGTCGACCAGACCGCCCCAGCGGTCGGGGTGCTCCAGCGCGGCCACCCGGCCGACACCCCAGATCTGGGTGAGCGCCGGGTTCACCTCGTCGGCGCGCGCCGCGGACACAGCCCCCTGGGTGGCGCACCAGAGCTTGGCTCCGATGCCCGCGTCCCCGAGCGCCTGGATCAGGACCACGGTCTCCACGACGTCGTCGCACAACGCCAGCACGCCGTCGACGGGACCGGCGGCCGCGAGCGCTTCCGCGAGCTCCGCCCGGTCGGCCGACGGATCGACCCGCACGAGGTCCAGGTCGAGGTCGAGGTCCGTGCGGGAGACGAGCAGCCACCGCCCGGTCGCCCGGACTCCCCCGTCGGCCAGCCGTCGCCACTCGGCGCGGTACCGCCACGAGTCCACGATGGACGAAGAGGCCCAGCCGCGCCGCCACTTCGCCAGCACCGGCAGCAGGTCGGCGAGCGCACCGGCGTCGTCCAGGGACAGGGAGGTGGCGAGCGAGTCCAGGTCCTCGCGGTCGACTGCGGCCCAGAACTCGGTCTCGTGCCGGTCGACGGAGGCAGGCGCGGACTGGCCGATGAGCCAGAAGCTCTCGCGCTGGAAGGGATAGGTCGGCAGGTCGACGCGCACCGCGCCGGTGCCCTCGTAGAACGCCGCCCAGTCCACCCGCAGACCGCGCACGTGCAGCCGGCAGAGCGCCGTCACGAGTGACCGGACCTCGGACCGGTCCCTGCGCATCACCGGGACGAGCTCGCTGTCGGGCGCGGACTCCGCGGCCATCGCGGTGAGCACGGCGTCGGGCCCGAGCTCGAGGAACGTCGACACGCCCTTGGCCTTCAACGTCTCCACGGCGTCGGCGAACCGGACGGGCTCGCGCACGTGCCGCACCCAGTACTCGGGCGAGCACAGCTCTTCGGCCGTCACGACCCGGCCGGTCACCGTCGACACGACCGGCACGCGCGGCGCCGAGTACTCGAGGACCTCGGCGACCCAGCGGAACTCGTCGAGCATCGGCTCCATCAACGGCGAGTGGAACGCGTGCGACACGGTGAGCCGCTTGGACTGCCGGTCGGGGAACGCCGCCACGACCTCGGTCACCGCGGCCTCGTCGCCCGCGAGGACGACGGACCCCGGCCCGTTGATCGCGGCGATCGACACGAGGTCGTGCAGGTGGGGCAGCACTTCTTCTTCGGAGGCGCGCAGGGCCACCATCGCGCCCAGCTCGGGCAGCGCCTGCATCATCCGGCCGCGGGCGGCGACGAGCGCGGAGGCGTCGTCGAGCGACAGCACCCCGGCGACGTGCGCGGCGGCGATCTCGCCGATCGAGTGGCCTGCCACGAAGTCCTGCCGCACGCCCCACGACTCGACCGTGCGGAACAGCGCGACCTCGATCGCGAACAGGGCGGGCTGGGTGTACTCGGTGCGGTCCAGCAGGTCCGCGTCGTCGCCGAAGACGACGTCGCGCAGCGGCACGTCGAGGTGCGGGTCCAGGTGGCGGCAGGCGTCGTCGAACGCCTGCGCGAACACCGGGAACTGGTCGTGCAGCTCGCGGCCCATCGCGAGCCGCTGGCTGCCCTGCCCGGTGAACAGGAACGCGAGCTTGCCGCCGGTACCGCTGCCGGTCAGCAGCCCGGGCGAGGACGTGCCGTCCGCCAGCGCGCGCAGCGCCTGCCGGAAGTCGGAGGGGTCCGCGCCGAGCACGACGGCGCGGTGCTCGAACGGCACGCGGGTCGTGGCGAGCGAGCAGCCGACGTCCACTTCGGACAGTTCGGGCCGCGCGTCCAGGTGGGCCAGCAGGTGCCGGGCCTGGTCGCCGAGCGCCTCCGTCGTCTTGGCCGACAGCACCCACGGCAGCACGCCCGCCGGGCGTTCGGCTTCCGGACGCTCGACGGGCTCGGGGACGAACTCCTCGATGATGGTGTGCGCGTTGGTGCCGCTGATGCCGAACGCGGACACGCCGGCCCGCCTCGTCCGGTCGCCCACCGGCCACGGCGAGGCCTCGGTGAGCAGCTCGACCGACCCGGCGGACCAGTCGACGTGCGGGGACGGCCGGTCGACGTGCAGGGTGCGCGGCAGGGTCTCGTTGCGCAGGGCCATGACCATCTTGATCACACCGGCGACGCCCGCGGCGGCCTGCGTGTGGCCGAGGTTCGACTTCAGCGACCCGAGCAGCAGCGGCTTCTCGCGGTTCTGCCCGTAGGTGGCCAGGATGGCCTGCGCCTCGATCGGGTCGCCGAGCTTGGTGCCGGTGCCGTGCGCCTCGACCACGTCGACGTCCGCGGTGGACAGACCGGCGTCGACGAGCGCCTGGTGGATCACGCGTTGCTGGGACAGGCCGTTCGGCGCGGTGAGGCCGTTCGAGGCGCCGTCCTGGTTGATCGCCGTGCCCTTGACGATGGCGAGCACGGGGTGGCCGTTGCGCTGGGCGTCGGAAAGCCGCTCCAGCAACAGCATGCCGACGCCCTCGGACCAGCCGGTGCCGTCCGCGTCGGAGGAGAACGCCTTGCACCGGCCGTCGGGCGCGAGCCCGCGCTGGCGGCTGAACGCGACCAGCGAACCGGGGCTCGCCATCACCGCGGCACCACCGGCGAACGCCAGCGTGGCCTCGCCGCGGCGCAGCGTCTGCACGGCGAGGTGCAGGGCCACCAGCGAGGCCGAGCACGCCGTGTCGACGGTGACCGCGGGGCCTTCGAGGCCCAGGGTGTAGGCGATGCGGCCGGACGCGACGCTGGCGGTGTTGCCGGTCAGCAACGTGCCTTCGTGCTGCTGCGCCTCGTGCAGGCGGGGACCGTAGTCCTGCTGCTCGGCGCCCACGTAGACGGCGGCCGCGCTGCCGCGCAGGGTGCCGGGGTCGATGCCCGCCCGCTCCAGCACCTCCCACGACGTCTCCAGCAGCAGTCGCTGCTGCGGGTCCATCGCGATCGCCTCGCGGGGCGCGATGCCGAAGAAGCCGGCGTCGAACAGGTCCGCGTCGTGCAGGAACCCGCCTTCACGGGTGTAGGTCGTGCCCTGCCGCTCGGGGTCGGGGTCGTAGAGGTTCGCGAGGTCCCAGCCGCGGTTGTCGGGGAACTCGCTGATCGCGTCGCCGCCGTCCGCGACGAACGCCCACAGGTCTTCCGGGCTGTTGAGGCCACCGGGGAAGCGGCAGGCCATGGACACGATCGCGATCGGCTCATCGGACGCCGTGTTGGCGCTGGGCGGCAGGATCGGCGCCGCGGACAGTCCCAGCGCCTCCGCCCGCAGGAACGCCGCCACCGCCGCCGGGGTCGGGTAGTCGAACGCCAGCGTGATCGGCAGGTGCAGCCCGGTCGCGGCCGTCAGCTTGGCGTGCAGGTCCACCGCGGCGATGGAGTCGAACCCGAGCTCGAGGAACGGCCGGTCGGGCGGGATCTCCTGCGTCCTGCGGAGAACCGCGGCCGAGGCCTGCGCCACGAGGTCGACGAGCAACTGCTCCTGCTCGGCTGCCGGAGCGTGCACGAGTCGTTCCCACGACTCCGCAGCGTTGGTGGAGGCGGGCGTGCTGTGCTCTGGCTCGTTCAACATGACGCTCCACAATCCGATGGCAGAAAATGCGCGACCGTACGCATCGTTTCCCGGTGGCCAGGGCGCAAACACCCCTACCCGGCCCCTAGGGAACCCTTGCGTTCGCGGCTTCCTATGAAGTCGTGCAGACAAAGCAAGAGCTCCCTCGCGCGGAGGAAGCTCGGGGAAGGACAGGACCGCGCGGGGGGACTCCCCGCGCGGTCCGGGATCAGGCGCCCAGGGCCACGACGTTCCAGAGATCGGCGGGCAGGTCCCTGCGCTGCGTGATGTTCAGCTTGCGGTAGACCTTCGTGAGGTGCTGCTCCACCGTGGACACCGTCACGAACAGCTTCGTGGCGATCTCCCGGTTGGTGTGCCCGAGCGCCGCGAGCCCCGCCACCCGGCGTTCCGCGTCGGAGAGCGCGCCCCAGCGGGCCTCCGCCCTGGCCTCCCCCGGCGACGTCTCGGCACGGGACTCGTTGTCGGGGATCAGCTGCGCGCACAACGTCTCCGCCTGGCAGTCCTTGGCGAGACGCCAGGCGCGGCGAGCCGTGATCCGGGCGCGGTCGGGCTGCCCGAGCTCGTGGTACATCTGCGAGAGGTCGGCCAGCACCCGCGCGACCTCCAGCTGCGCACCGGCGGCCTGCACCTCCTCCAGCGCCCCGTAGAGCAGCTGCGAACGCTGCCGCAGGTCCGTGGTGGCGGCCTTGACCCGCATCGCCATGCCGCGCGACAGCGACCTGTCCAGGACCGGCAGTGCGAGCTGCTGGTCGGCCAGTTCCCTTGCCTTGGCGTGGTTTCCGAGCCGGGTGTAGACCTCGGCGGCACCGGCGCGCCACGGCACGATGCCCGGCGAGTCGATCCCCCACTTCACCATCAGCTCGCCACAGGTCAGGAAGTCGCCCAGCGCGGCGTGCAGCTGTTCGGTCGCCAGGTGGTAGTGCCCGCGCGCGTAGAGGTAGTGCAGCCCGTAGCGGCCCCGGTAGGCGTGCTGGGGCACGCGCTGCCGCATCGCGGCCGCGGCCTCGTCGTAGCGGCCCATCGCGGTGGTGGCGAGGATCAGCGTGCCGAGCGCCATGCCGATGCTCGCGCCCCAGATCCGCGGGTCGACCTTCTCCAGCGCCTCCTGCGCGTGGTCCCGCGCGGTGCCCAGGTCTCCGGTGCGGAACGCCACCTCGGCGCGGACCATCGCCGGCACGCCGTGCCAGCCGGGCGACGAGTGCGGACCGCGCTGGACCAGCCGGTCGCACCACGTCTTCACGCTGTCGAGCTTCTCCAGGTACAGCAACACGTGCAGCGCGGAGCTGATCTCGTCGGACGGCTCCTCCGCGAGGTTGGCGCTCTGCAGGACGCGCTCCGCGGTCATGATCAGGTTCTCGTCGAGCCGGCCGTCGACGACCTGCGTCAGCGCCGCGGCGGCGTCCACCCGCATCCCCGTCCGCACGTCGACCCCGACGGGCTCCAGGCGGATCTGCGGCACGTCGGCGACGAGGTCCGGGTACGCCCCGGCGGCCCACATGCGGGCGATGGCGACCTCGGCCCGGTCGTGGTCGTCGAGCTCCGCCGAACGGGACACCAGCTTCGCGAGGCCCTCCGCCACGTCGTCACCCCGGCCGTGCACGACCAGCAGGCGCACGAACCACGACAGCCCGTGGCCCAGCAGCCTCCCCTCGCGCATGGCCTGTCCCAGCTCGGGCACGTGCTGCAGAACGGAAGCGGGCGCCAGGCGTTCCTTGAGGCGCACCAGCATCATCACGAGCTCGACCGGCGCGTCGTCCGCGTGGTCGCTCAGCGCGAACTCCAGGTACTCGACGGCTTCCGCGACCTGGTCGTCGAGGATCGCCGCGTCGGCGGCCTCGCGCAGCAGGGGCAGCGCCCACGCCGGGCAGGACGTGCCCGACGCGACGAGGTGCGCGGCGACGACGCGCCGGTCCTCGCCGTCCTGCGAGAGCAGGCACGCGACGCGCTGGTGCAGCTCGGGGAGGTCCGTGTGGATCGACGCGTCGTCGAGCACCGCCTCGCGGATCGCCGGGTCGCGGTAGTTGGCGCCCAGCACCAGCCCCATGTCCGCGAGGGTCTCGACGTCCTTGGCCACGGCCTTCTGGCCGACCTCCAGCACGCGGGCCAGCAGCCTGGTCTGGTCGGAGTGCGAGTCCAGCACGGCGAGGGCGTGGGCGACCTCGCGGATCGCCGGGTCACCCCGGTGCAGGCAGCTCATCACGGCTTCGGCGAACCCCTCGCCCGCCACCGGAGCACCGTCGAAGGGGGTGCGGTGCTGGTCCTCCAGCAACGCGCGGAGCAGCAACGGGTTGCCGCCGGTCATCTCGTGGTAGCGCGCGCCGAACTCGTCCGCGACCCGCGATCCCAGCTCGGCGGCCACGACCTCCGCCACACCGCGGGGCGACAACAGGCTCACCCAGACGCTGTGGCGGTGGGGGTGGCGGAGGAACTCGGTGTGGAACAGCGAGCGGGGCTCCCGCGCACCGACGCCCTGGGTGAGGACGACGGCGACGCGCGTCGACCGCAGCCTGCCCAGTACGTGCAGCAGGGCCTCCTTGGACAGCTCGTCCGCGTACTGGACGTCGTCCACGACGATCACGACGGGCCGGGTCTCCGCGATGGCGAGCAACGCCGTGCTCGCCTGGCGGAGCAGGTGCCCCCGCCGCGCGGCGTCCGCGTCCGTCCCCAGTGGACTCGCGCTCTCGGCCGGCAGCTGCTCGGCGGAACGGTCCTGGCGGAACTCCTCCGGCACGTTGCGCTGGAGCTGGCTGAACACCCCCAGCGGTAACGAGCGTTCGCCCGGCGTGCAGGAGGCGCTGAGCAGGAGCGCCTCCGAGCGCTGGACCTCCTCGCCGAAGGCGTGCAGCAACGCGGTCTTCCCGGTGGCCCTGGCGCCGGTGATCATGGCCACCGCCGACCGGCCCTGCCGGCAGTCCTCCAGCACGTGCAGGAGGGTGGCCAGCTCGCGCGTTCGTTCGACCAACATCTACGACCACGTTCCTCTCGCGGTGTTGTCCCCCCGGCCCTGCGGACGAGCGCGCTGCGAACCAACAGCGACAAGCTCAGACCGAGGGGTGTGACACCAGGGCATTCCGGCACTGCGAAAATCAGACCCCGAGAGCCCTTAGTACATCCCCTAGTCAGCCCTCAATTGAGATGCCTGAGCCCGAAAATTAGAGCCTTGATAGCAATGCGATAGAACCGCGAAAACCCGTGCACGCCCCGCTTTTAGCAGACCCCCGACGAGCGCGAACCGCCAGCACCGGCCAGGCGTGACGCCCCGAGGCGAACCCACGGAAACGAAATGCAAAAAATAACCAACGGGAACAGCTGACATCGATTTAACACGGATGCGCACATACGCGCCACCCGTCACTTCCTTAATAAAGACTTCACAAACGCGGCCACGAAGTTCATCTGCCGAACCTGTACCGTTCGGCCCCGCCGCCGCACCGCCACCGCCCCCGGCACGACAGGGGTCACCCCAGGCCGGACAGGGGTTCGGCAGGGGGTCTCGCCGGGTTGTCGCCCGGCGACGGCGCTGCCTAGCGTTGTCGCGTTGGATGTCTCATCCGACCGGGAAATCGCATCCCCGTTCCACCTTCACGTCGTGGAGGCCGTTCACCACCGGGCCGCTTCACGACCGTCATTGCCCACCCACCGTCAACTAGGGGCCGAAGCACATGAGGATCGCTTGCTGGCAGACCGTCGCGGGTGGTGAGGCCCCGAGGACGCGGTTACGGGCCACAGCACACGAAGCCGCCGCGGCGGGTGCGCGACTACTGATCACGGCAGAGGTCTCGCTGACCGGGTACCACCTGGGTCCGCGCAGGCTCCGCCAACTCGCGGAGCCCGGCGACGGCGCGATGTGCACCGAGGTGGCGGAGATCGCCGCCGAGGCCGGCATCGCGATCGTCTTCGGCTGGCCGGAACTCGCCGACGGCAACGTGTACAACTCCGTCCGCATGGTCGACAAGACCGGCGAGACCCTCGCGACCTACCGCAAGACCCACCTGTTCGGCGACATCGACCGGGCGATCTTCGAACCCGGCCAGACGCCGGTCGTGCAGGCGGAGCTCGACGGGCTGACCGTCGGCATGCTGATCTGCTACGACGTCGAGTTCCCCGAGACCGTGCGGGCGCACGCGCTCGCGGGCACCGAGCTGCTGGTCGTGCCGACCGCGTTGATGAAGCCGTGGGAGATCGTGGCGCAGACGCTCGTGCACGCCCGCGCGCTGGAGAACCAGATCTACGTCGCGTACGTCAACTGGTCGGGCTCCGAACGCGAGCTCGACTACTGCGGCCTCACCCGCGTGGTAGGGCCGTCCGGCTTCGCGCTGCACGACGACGTGCACGGCGAACAGCTGGTGCTGGCCGACCTCGACCCCATGCGGATCACGAAAGCCAAGCAGGTCAACGACTACGTCGCCGACCGACGGCCGGACCTCTACGGCTCCCTTTCCACTGACCCTGCCTGAACAGGTCACCACCGTCACACGGGGGTAGCGCACATGGACCAAGGCTTCCCGTCCGACGCAGTTCCGCACGGCCTGCGATCGCCGGTCACGATGTTCGGCCCGGACTTCCCGTTCGCCTACGACGACTGGCTCAACCACCCCGCGGGCCTCGGCGCCCTACCGGCTTCGGCCCACGGCACCGAGGTCGCCGTCATCGGCGGTGGCATCGCAGGCCTCGTAGCCGCGTACGAGCTGATGAAACTAGGCCTGCGGCCGGTTCTCTACGAGGCCGAGCAGCTGGGCGGCCGGATGCGCTCGGTACCGTTCCGGGAGCACCCGACGTCGGTCGCCGAGATGGGCGCCATGCGGTTCCCGCTGGCGGCCACGACCTTGTTCCACTACATCGACAAGGTCGGCCTGCGCACCTCGCCGTTCCCCAACCCGCTGTCGCACGAGACCCCCAGCACCGTGGTGGACCTCAAGGGCGTCAGCCACTTCGCCCACACCATGACCGACCTGCCGGTGATCTACCAGCAGGTGGCGGACGCGTGGGAGAAGGCACTGCACGAGACCGCGGAGCTCTCCGCGATGGCGGACGCGGTGCGCACCCGCGACGTGGCGGCCATCAAGGCGATCTGGAACCGCCTGGTCCCCCGCCTGGACGACGTCTCGTTCTACGGCTTCCTGGCCGGCTCCCCGGCGTTCGCCTCGTTCGAACACCGCGAGATCTTCGGCCAGGTCGGCTTCGGCACAGGCGGCTGGGACACCGACTTCCCCAACTCGATGCTGGAGATCCTGCGCGTCGTCTACAACGGCGCCGACGTAGACCAGCACCGCATCATCGGCGGCAGCCAACAGCTCCCGACCAGACTCTGGTCGCACGCACCAGAACGCCTGGACCACTGGCCAGAAGGCACAACGCTGGCCTCCCTCCACAAACGAGGCGTGCCCAAGCCCGCAGCCAAGTGGATGCGCCGCACCGCACACGGCATCACGGTAGAAGACGCCGAGCACGGCATCCGAACCTTCCCGGCAGCAGTGTTCACCGCACAGAGCTGGGCACTCCTGTCGAAGGTCAAGACCGACGAATCCCTGCTCCCCCAACCGTTGTGGACCGCGGTAGAACGCACCCACTACATGGGCAGCTCAAAACTCTTCGTCGTAACCGACCGCCCCTTCTGGCTGGACATAGACCCCAACACGGGCAGGCACGTCATGAGCATGACGCTCACCGACCGCATGCCCCGAGGCGTCTACCTCTTCGACGACGGCCCGGACAAGCCAGGCGTCATGTGCCTGTCCTACACCTGGAACGACGACTCGCTCAAACTGGCGACCCTGACCCTGGAAGAACGGCTGGAAGTGGTCCTGGGCTCCCTGGCCGAGATCTACCCGGGCGTAGACGTGCGCACGCACATCATCGGCGACCCGGTAACCATCACCTGGGAAACCGAACCGCACTTCATGGGCGCGTTCAAGGCCAACCTGCCGGGCCACTACCGCTACCAGCGCCGGCTCTACACGCACTTCATGCAGGACAACCTCACCGACGCCCAGCGAGGCCTCTTCCTGGCAGGCGACGACATCTCGTGGTGCGGCGGCTTCGCAGAAGGCGCGGTAACCACAGCACTGAACGCGGTCTGGGGCGTCCTGCACCACCTGGGCGGCCGCACCCACCGAGGCAACCCGGGCCCAGGCGACGTCTTCGCCGAGATCGCCCCACTGGAACTCCCCGACCACTGACACAGCCCACAAGCCACTTCCCCTCCCACCGTCGAGCCCCCGCGATCAGCTGATCGCGGGGGCTCAGACGTGTTCCGGCAGAAGGAGGAAGAAGCATGGAGGAAGGACGAGAAGCGGCCGAGGCCGAAGTGGACCGCGGACGGACTGGGACGAGGACCTCGCCAGAACGACGAAGAGGCGTGTCCCGATAGGACACACCTCTTGGCAGTCGGGCAGACGTGGTGCGGAGGGAAGCAGGGCCGGGCGAGACGACGTAAGGCAAGACGGTTCGAGGTAAGACGGGTTAGGGCAAGAGGGGTTGGGCAAGACTCAGGTCACCAATGGCTTTAGGTGTCCGCGATGCCGAAGGCGAGCCCGTATGAGCGCGAGCATCGCGATGGCGCAGCCGAGCCCAGGCAAGACCCAACGCAATGCCGAAGGCGAGACGTCCCTCCTGGGCGCACCACATCAACCGGTAATGACGTGACGTACCAGCACAAACGCAACCACGCTGCAAAGAGATTGGGGCTTGACTTTGGGTGCGAGGTGCTAGCTTCGAGAGCTCGGCCGGGCGCTTTTCAGCCCGGCCTTTTCCGGCCGA